>JAYVKZ010000440.1:0-5971 GCA_043767985.1 Betaproteobacteria bacterium | reverse complement strand
AGCGCGGGAAAGGTCCCCATGTTGGTTCACGAATATCTACCGGCCCCGCACTTAAACGCTGCTTCACGCGCCCATCCGTCGAGGCAGAGATGAGGTAGTCTCGCCCGACCAAGTTGGTTGCATACAGCACCCATTTTCCATTCGGTGCAAAACTAGGCGACTCCTCGGTGCCATTCTCAGAAAGTAGAGTCTCAGCATTAGAGTTCAAATCGCGCAAAACTACCAAATATTTACCATTACGTCGGGCAAGATAAGCCAACTTGGTGCCATCTGGACTCACCCTCGGGCTGACGTTGTAGTTGCCACTAAAACTGACTCTGGTGGATTCGCCATTACTGACGTTCAGCTTGTAGATCTGTGGCGAGCCACCGCGATCTGAGGTGAAGTAAATCGTCCGGCCATCCGGGGAGAAATTAGGTTCGGTATCGATGCCCTGCGACATACTAATGCGACGCGCCTCTCCGCCAGTGGCGGGTACGAGATAGAGCTGCGATCCGCCATCGCGAGTGAGAGTCACGGCCAGCGTTTGACCATCTGGCGACCAAGCGGGCGCACTGTTCGAGCCTTTGAAGTTTGCCGCGACGGCTCGTTGCCCGGTGCCCAAGGAGTGCACATAGATGCTTGGCTTCTTGCCTTCAAAAGACACGTAGGCAATACGCCCGCCATCGGGAGACCACGCGGGGGAAATAATCGGTTCAGGCGAGGTGAGGGCGACCTGAATATTGTCGCCATCCCAGTCTGCGATGTTGAGGCGAAACCGAGAACCTTGCTTAGACACGAAAGCGACACGGGTTGCGAAAATGCCCTTCTCGCCGGTAAGTTTTTGGAAAATTGCATCGGCAATGCGGTGCGCAGCAAAGCGCAGATCGGCTTCGCTGGCGACCACTGACTCGGCGATGATCTCGCTCTGTTTAGCAACATCAGAGAGGCGGTATCGCACGTCGTAGCGTCCATCTGCGAGTTTGGAGATCGAGCCTGCAACAATCGCATCGGCGCCTTTGGCCTTGAGCTCATTGTAGTTTGGAGTCTCGTTCTCGGCCATCGTGCCTGGCGCTTCCGTCAGCTTGAAGGAACCGCTGCGAGTGAGATCATTCTTGATGACGGCGGCAACGTCTACCGTCAGGCGATTGTCGGTTTTGAATCCCGCCACTGAAATTGGGTATTGATTGGCACCGACACCTGAGACGTCAATGCGAAACTGAGCCTGAGCCATTGAGCTTATGGCTACGCTCACCGAACAAGTCAACAATAGAAAGAGTCTGCGCACAATCATAAACATCCTTGAGTTTCAATCCTTAGGCGAGCGTGCAATTTCTAGCGACGCATCACAAAGGCCATTACTCATGGTGGGAAAGGGGTTGGTCCGTCGAATGCCACGCTCGGCCGCCTGATCCCAAGCACCAAGGCCACTCGACTTTTTCACCTCAACGCTGATGATGCCACAGTCGGGCTTGAGCTTCACTAAAAAAACTGCTTCCGGGCTGCCTTCTAGCTCGTCAGGGATCTGAAAGCTGGTATTGGCCTTCAGGGCGCTCGCCACCTTTGCGCCATAGCCACGATCTGTGCCGGCAGTGACAACAGGCGCCGTGGCCCCTACCGTCGTTCCGGTACCGGTCTTGTTTTTAGCTTCCGCTGCGGCGGCTTTAGCGACCATGGCTTTCACATATTCCTCACGACTGATGTCCTCTTTCTTTGAGTCAGCCTTGGCCTCATTTTCTTTCTTAGGGCTTTCCCGGGATTTATCATCCTTCGGTTCTTCTTTGGCTAGCTTCTTTGGGTCGGGTTTTTTCTCGACTTTCTTGGCGGCTTTCTCGGTATCAATCTCTACCTTGGTGGCTGGCTTAGGTTCAATCTTTGCCTCGACTTTGCGCTCTGGTTTTGGTTCAGGTTTTGGAGTGGGTTTGACCTCGGGGAGGACGGGGAGCTCCGTTTTTGGGTTGACCGTCACCGCCGGAGGTGGAGAGAAAAGTTCGGCCGAAACAGGCTCAGGAGGTTTGGTTTTCCAGCGAATGCCCGCAAAGAGGAATATGCCAAGAATGCCATGTACCAGCACCGCTAAAACCACCGCGCGCACAATACCCTGCCGACCTTGCGGCCGGCTTAAGTAGGGCGGGGCTTTGAAAGTAGGGCGTTTCATGGAGGTATCCAACGCCGAACTCAGGGTTCCGGCCTAACCATTAAACCGACACGGGCCGCAGTGTCTCCGTCTTTGATCTGCTCCTTGAGTTGGCCCAAGATACTGGCGACGTCACCATAAGGCACCGTGCGATCCGCCGTAATCACGACCGGTAAGGCCTCTGACCCACGTGCTTGCAAAATAACCGGTGTGACGGTTTTGCGATTGAGGTTTTTCTTGAGCGCTTCCTTGGCATCACTACGCTTAACGGCGATGCTGCCATTTTTCTCAATCTGAACTTCTACATAGGCGCTCGGAGTGCTACTGGTGCCGCCTGCTTTGGCCAATTCGATGGTGCTCGATGGGATCAAGGGAGCAGTCACCATAAAGATCACCAGCAAGACCAGCATCACATCAATGTAGGGCACGACATTGATGTCGCTCATTGGGCGAGTTTTGCGCCGAGTGCTGCGTATGGGTGTCATGTGGTGGGTGTCACGCTAAAGTGCGCCAATCGATCAGCGCGCTTGGCGCTGCAAAATATTCGAGAACTCTTCAATGAAAGTTTCGAAGCGATTGGCTAGGCGATCACTATCGGTGGTGAGGCGGTTGTAGGCGACGACCGCTGGAATGGCTGCGAAAAGACCGATGGCAGTGGCCACTAGTGCCTCGGCAATACCGGGCGCCACGGCGGCCAAGGTGGCTTGCTGAACGTTGGCCAGTCCACGAAAAGAATTCATGATGCCCCACACCGTGCCAAACAAACCAATATAGGGGCTGACCGAACCCGCCGTCGCCAGGAACGAAAGATTGGACTCTAAATCGTCCATTTCGCGTTGGTAGGCAGCGCGCATGGCGCGCCGAGTGCCATCCATGAGTCCCTGAGTGTCCCCTGGTTTCTGTTGGCGAATTCTTAGAAACTCAGTCATACCTCCCAAGAAAACTCTAGCTAAGGGCCCACTGTCTTTCTTTGCACCTCGGGTTTGCTGATAGAGGGCTGCCAACTCGCGGTCGCGCCAAAATTCGTCCTCGAACTCCTGGGTTCGCGTTTTAGCAAAGCGCAGTGAGAAATACTTGCGAAAAATAACCGTCCAGGACACGATGGAAATTAACAATAGGAGCAACATCACCAGCTGAACGATCACGCTGGCATTGGTCACCATACTCAATATCGATAGTTCTTTACCCATGTTTTCTCGTTCACTTTTTCTTGTTCAATAGAATGTGCCGGATCTTCTAATTCAAGGTTTTCAGCCTAACCCAGCGCTAACCCAAGCTTGAATACAATTCCTTTGGTAGGGCAATCGGCTTTAGCGTTTCAGCATCCAGGCAGGCTAGGCGAATTTCGGCGCTTGCAAGCATCACGGGCGCGACCTCAGGGCTCGCCTGAAGATAAGCCGATTGTTCAAGGCTTAGGCTAGCACGCTTTAGCACCCTTAGTTTGACACCAAGTTGCAGCATATCGTCAAGTTTGGCGGGCTTGTGGTAATTCACATGCAACTCTTTCACCACAAAGATGAGTCCGAGTTCGCGGTGCATCCTGACATGCTCAAAGCCGAGATGGCGAAGCCATTCGGTGCGGGCGCGCTCAAAAAAACGTAGGTAGTTGGCGTAAAAAACGATGCCACCCGCATCGGTATCCTCGTAGTAAACACGCGCTTGCCAGTTCCAGGGGGGTGTCATGAGCAGCTAAATCGGCAGTGCGACCGACCTCCAAATAAACCAAATCGTCAATATCGCTGCGACGCAGGTCAATGCGAGCCTGGGATAGCGACTGCTTTTGTATTCTTCCAAGTCGAACTTCTCGGCCAAGACTGACGCTAGGGCAAACCCTGAAACGAGCCCCCCGATATGCGCGGCATTATCAATGTTGGCAATGGTAAAGCCCATGACGAGCGAAATACCAATAAAGCTCAGCAAAGAAGTGCGCATACTGGCAACTAGCCGAGGTGGAAGCTTGTTTGACTTGGTGAAGACGCCAGCGGCAAGCGCACCGGCTATCCCAAAAATCGCCCCCGAGGCGCCCACTGCGACGGTGACCTTCGCGCCGAAAAACAAGCTGGCGAGGGACCCAAAAAGCCCTGACAACATATAAATGAGTAAAAACTGACCATTGCCATAAAAGCGTTCAGCAAGCTTACCCATATCCCAAAGTGCCCACATGTTGAAGGCAATATGAAGCAAGCCAGCATGCAAGAACATGGCGCTGACAAGGCGCCAAGGTTGCTTTAACGTGTAGGGCAGATAGTTGCCACCAAAGCGTAGCAAAGCCCCGGAAGTAGGGTTCATAAAGTCCGCCCCCAGCGCAATGGTGACAAACCAGACCAACATATTCAAGATGACCAGAGTGGGCGTTACCCAGGCATTGGGGGTGGCCTTAAACAGTCGATCAAAAAACTCATCCATTCACTGGTCTCATTTCACTCGCCACATGTTAGTTTTTATCATTGAGAGTGCTCCAAAGATCCGCAACACCACCGCGCTCGGGTAAGGTCACGCCAAAGTGCTGGTAGGCACTAGGTGTGGCGATGCGGCCGCGCGGCGTTCTTTGTAAGAAACCTTGCTGGATCAAGAACGGTTCGATGACGTCTTCAATGGTTTCTCGTTCTTCGCCAATGGCTGCCGCGAGGTTATCGAGACCCACCGGGCCGCCTGAAAATTTTTCGAGAATGGCGCGAAGTAAGGTGCGGTCCATGATGTCAAAACCCAGGGCATCGACGTCCAGCATTTTGAGTGCGCGATCCGCCATGCTGGCATCAATACTGCCGTCGCCCTTGACCTCGGCGTAGTCTCGCACCCGCCTTAAGAGACGATTGGCGATCCTAGGCGTGCCGCGTGCGCGCCGGGCGATTTCCCTTGCACCGGCGGGATCAAGCTGAGCTTTCAGCAACGACGCACTGCGGGTGACGATCTTTTGCATGTCCGCAAGATCATAAAACTCAAGGCGCCCAACAATGCCAAAGCGATCGCGCAGTGGACTGGTGAGCATGCCCGCGCGGGTCGTCGCGCCCACCAACGTAAAGGGTTGTAGATCAATCTTGATGGAGCGAGCGGCAGGGCCTTCGCCAATCATGATGTCGATTTGATAGTCTTCCAGGGCCGGATAAAGTATTTCCTCAACGACGGGAGAGAGGCGATGGATCTCATCAATGAAGAGTACATCGTTGGGTTGTAGCGAGGTCAGGATGGCGGCTAAATCACGCGGCTTTTCCAGCACGGGCCCCGAGGTTTGCTTGAGGCTAACACCAAGCTCAATGGCGATAATATGGGCGAGGGTTGTTTTACCCAGACCTGGTGGGCCAAACAAAAGCACATGGTCTAGGGCCTCTTTGCGTTGGCGCGTGGCGGCAATGAAAATTTCAAGTTGTTCACGCACCTTGGGCTGGCCGACATACTCGACCAGGCTTTTCGGGCGCAGCGCACGCTCAATGACCTCCTCGTTCGGAGAAACCGGTTCGTTCGAGATAATGCGGGCCGGTGCGGCGCCGAGGTCGTCGTGTTCGATCATAGTTTTTGATGGGATTTGAGGGCGAGTTTAATCCCCTCTGAGACGCTCACACCGGCAGGGAGCGATTTGATCGCCACGACAGCCTCTTTCTCAGAGTACCCCAAAGCAAGCAAGGCTCTTAAAACATCACTACCCGTATCGCTCACCGACGTGCCAGCGCCAACAATGCTCTGCGCAAATTTCCCCTTCAACTCAAGCAATAGTCGCTCAGCGGTTTTTTTGCCAATGCCGGGCACCTTCGTGAGTCGGCCACTTTCTTGCAGGCTTACTGCTTGCGCTAAGTCTTCAATCGACATCCCAGAGAGCACCGCGAGTGCCGTGCGTGGCCCAACACCTGAGATTTTGAC
>JAYVKZ010000439.1:0-12087 GCA_043767985.1 Betaproteobacteria bacterium | reverse complement strand
GGTTTAGGCATCAGGGCAGAACACGCATGCAAATCATCCACATCAAACGGGGCTCTTAAGGCGCCTCTTCGCGAGAACCCCCAACAGAGTTCGAATTATAAGTATCTTAATGCGCTCCTGTTAGCATTCTGCTCATGCGAGCCTCCATAGCCATGCCCTTGTTGACTGATCGTACCTACCTCGAGGATCGCACTATCGAGACTAGCCTCGTCGGGGCCACGCCTCCCTGGAATCGTCAGTTAGGCACGAAACCCTCCATGCCGAGACGCAATCTCCTGGCAGCTAGCCTGGCAATCTCACTCAACGCATGTAGCAAACGCGAAGCGAGCACCTCGTCGCTAGTCGTGCCGACGGATCTTTACTTGCAAAATGTTTTGGCCGGAGCCTTTACGCTGTCGCAACTAGGCGGAAAAGCGATTCTTTTGGAGTTGTGGGCAACGAGCTGTGCAATTTGTGTGGCCGAAATGCCTTTGATCGCGGCCTTGAGCGATCGCTACCAGGCCAGTGGTCTGCGCGTGATCGCTTTGGCAATGCCCTATGACCGACCAGACCTGGTGCTGCACTTCGCTAAAGAGCGACGGCTACCTTTTCCCCTAGCAATCGATCCTGCCGGACATCTACTCAAAGAGATCAGTAAGCAGGCGGCTCAGCTTGGCGAGCCCGGGATTGAGGGCACACCGACGCGCTTATTGTTGAAGCCTTCAGGGCGGGTCACTTACCGTGAACAAGGCGCCTTACATGTTGAGGGCAAAACGCTCGACACCAAGATTACCCAGCTACTATAAAAGCACGCGCCTTTAGTCGCTGCTGGAGATCTGGGCGCCCGATTGATTCTCAACCCATCTCACGAGCTCGCTCACGCTAGCGTCCTCCCCAGCAGCTCTTGAGGCGGCCGCCCAAAGCTGTTGGCCCAAGGCCGATATCGGTGTTGACAATCCCGCCTGGACACTGAGCTCCATAGCGATACCAATGTCCTTTAGCATGAGGGCGAGTTTGAAAGGATCATCAAAGCGACGGTTGATGACGCGTTGCTTGATGTGGGTTTGGCTAATCCAAGACCCTCCGGTGGAATCGTTTAGAACATCTACCATCGCGCTAGGATCGAGACCATATTGCTTACCGATCACTAAGCCCTCGGCTGTCGCACTCAAGGTCATCGAGGTAATGGTGTTATTGATGCATTTCATGGTGTGTCCTGCGCCTAGGCCACCTAGATGGTGAATTTTGTGGCCCATCACCTCCAGCAATGGACGCACCCTGGCAAGATCGGCGGCTTCAGCACCGACCATGAAGACCAGCTTTGCTTCTTGCGCACCCCACTGTGCGCCGGAGACGGGCGCATCGATCATTGCAACACCTCGCTCTGCTAATGCACATGCGGTAGCCTTGGTGATCCAGGGCTCCGCAGAGGAGGTGTCGAGTAGCAAGGTACCGGGCTTCAGACCCTCAAGGAGTCCCTTGGCTCCGAGGGAAACCTCTTGTACCACTTTTCCATTGGGAAGCATGGTGATGACGATGTCACTGCGCGCAGCCACCTCGGCAGGCGTGGCCAGTGCTTGCGCCGCACCACTTAGCGCGTCGGCATGTTTGCGGGCGAGGCCCATATCCAAATCATGGACAAACAAGGTGTGACCAGCCTTGCTAAGATGTGTCGACATCGGCGAGCCCATGACGCCTAAGCCAATAAAGCCAATATTCATACTGATATTCCCTGTAAACATGCTGATCCATTGCCTGCTCAATGCCTTGAGAATTGAGCTAAGCAAAAACGTGACCGAAAGGCCGCCGATAAAGGCCACGTTAAGCCGACTGTGGGAGTGTAACTAGCAACTTAGGTACTCGCTGGAAGTAGTATCGTTCGTTGTGTTTTGCGCCCTTTGGTATCCTCAGACCATGACTGCTCCTAATCTGCCCACTAAAATAATGCATGTAGACACCCGTTTGTTACATGCCGACCGTCTGTCCAAGCCCGAGCATGGTGCGGTCCACAAACCGCTCCATACCTCGTCCACCTATAGTTACGAGCGCGCCGAAGACCTGGTCGCGGTGTTTCAAGGGAGTCAAGCAGGCTATATTTATGCCCGACAGGGCAACCCCACAACGACGGCGCTCGAGCAACAAATTACTCTCCTTGAGCAGGGCACCGCGACCGCCAGCTTTGCGACAGGGATGGCGGCCATTACCGCCGTGTTCATATCGCTCTTGCGCAGTGGCGATCACGTCGTGAGCAGTCAGTTCCTCTTTGGGAACACGAACAGCCTGTTGCAAACCATGGAAGCTTTCGGCGTTCAGTTTAGTTTTGTCGATGCCACCGATGCGGCACAAGTGGCTGCGGCCATCCAACCCAACACCCGAATTGTGTTTGTGGAGACCATCGCCAACCCGCGCACCCAGGTGGCGGACTTAGTCGGCATTGGCGAGGTTTGTGCCAAACATCAACTAGTGTATGTGGTGGACAGCACGTTAACGACGCCGATTCTTCTCACGCCCAAGAGCATTGGTGCAAGCCTAGTGGTTCATTCGCTGACCAAGTCCATCTCTGGGCATGGCAATGCCATGGGTGGCTCGGTCACCGATACTGGTTTGTATGATTGGTCAAAGTATCCGCACATTTACGAAAGCTATAAGAAAGGGCCACCTAGCAACTGGGGCATCTTGCAGATTAAAAAGAAAGGCTTGCGCGACATGGGCGCGACCTTGCGCTCGGAGGATGCACACCGAATTTCGGTCGGTGCGGAGACTATGCGATTACGCGTGCCGGCGGCGAGCCACAACGCGCTTCAAGTCGCCCAGTTTTTAGAGGGCCATCCAGGCATTGGGCGCGTGTACTACCCTGGACTCGCTAGCCATGAACAACATGAACGCTCCGTACAGTTGTTCTCCGGCCATTTTGGCACCCTTTTGAGCTTCGAATTGAAGCCCGAATACGATACTTTAGCGTTTTTGAACCGCTTGAAGATCGTCATTTTATCGAGCCATCTGTCTGACACCCGTAGCTTAGCGATCCCGGTCGCCCAGACGATTTATTGGGAGATGGGCGCAGAGAAACGCCATGCGATGGGGATCGCGGATGGGCTGATCAGATTGTCCGTAGGCATTGAGGCCCTTGAAGATTTGCTTGAGGATTTAAGTCAGGCTCTGTCGCTATAAGTGTTGCCTCAAATTGAGGGGGTGCCCGTCAGGAACCTTGAATCACCCTCGTTGGCGCTTGGACGACCAGCCCTGGCACGTAGGTCCTCGGTGCGATCGCTTGGCCCATGCGGACGCCAGCCTGGCGCACGAAAAATGAACCCGACGAAGTCACCGACATGCGTCGCCGTGCGTAAGTCTTTGAAGAGCTGAGCCCAAGGTCCAAACTCCATGCGAAACCAGTTGTAGCCTTTCATCGGAACCACCAGGCCATAGCGGCAAGGATCGTCACCGCGCTCGGCGCGATAGGTCCCAAACAGGCGATCAAAGACAATGAGAACGCCTCCGTAGTTGGCATCGAGGTAGTCGAGATTCGCGGCATGATGAACACGATGCGCCGAGGGCGTGTTTAATACATACTCAAGCAGCCCTAGCTTCGGAATCCAAGTGGCATGAATCCAGAACTGGTAGAGCAAGTTCAGTGACAACATTTGGAAAACAAGCTTTGGGGGAAAGCCCAAATACACCAAGGGTAGGTAGAAAAAGGCAGTACCTGTTAGACGACCCAAGATGCCAATGCGAAGCGCGGCAGACAAATTGAGCTCGTTCGAGGAGTGATGAATTTGGTGATTGCACCAAAACCAGCGAATACGATGTGCGCCCCGGTGAAACCAGTAGTAGCAAAATTCCTGCCCCAAAAACAGCATAGCCACCATCATCGCGCTGTCCACAGCAATGGTGCTGAGTCGGTATTGATAGGCTAGGGCAATAAATGGGGCGGCAATCGTCAGGGGCAGGAAGATCTGAATAGCGATTCGAATGACGAGATCTAACAAAGAGATGCCCATCGCTCGCCAATCAAAATGTCCGCGCCAGGACAGAACTAGCGCCTCAACAAAGGAGCTCAAGATCACCGCCGGTAAAGCGACAAAGAGTAGAAACCGGTCCAGGCTATTGATAAAGCTCATAAGATCAAGCCCCTCGCATGAAGGTCATACTGCACCGGCAGCATGAGCCTGTTGATCTGCATGATAACTCGAGCGCACCATGGCACCCACCGCAGCGTGCTTAAAGCCCAGCAGCTTCGCTTGCTCTCCAAACCAGACGAAGCGTTCTGGTGTGACATATCGTCTCACGGGCAAATGCGATGTGGAGGGTGAGAGGTACTGGCCGAGGGTCAGCATATCGATGTCGTGGGCTCGCATGTCGTGCAGAACCGCAATGATTTCATCGTCGGTTTCACCCAAGCCAAGCATTAAACCCGATTTTGTGGGCACACCAGGGACTCGCCGCTTGAACTCCTTAAGTAGGGTCAGCGAATGCTGATAGTCCGATCCTGGGCGTGCCTCTTTATAAAGCCGAGGGACGGTTTCGAGATTATGGTTCATGATATCCGGCGGCGCTGCCTCGAGAATAGCAAGCGCTCGCTCCATACGTGCTCGAAAATCGGGCGTGAGCACCTCAATGGTTGTACCCGGAGATAACTCTCGAACCTTGGCGATACAATCCACGAAGTGCTGCGCGCCACCGTCTCTCAGATCGTCGCGATCCACACTGGTAATAACCACATAGTTGAGTTTTAAGGCTGCAATAGTCTTGGCTAGGTTTTCAGGTTCATGGACATCCAAAGGGTCTGGACGACCGTGGCCGACATCGCAAAACGGGCAGCGGCGCGTACATTTGTCGCCCATGATCATGAAGGTTGCAGTGCCTTTACCAAAACACTCGCCGATGTTGGGACAGCTTGCTTCCTCACAAACGGTGTGAAGTTTGTGCTCACGTAGAATTTCTTTGATTTCATAAAAGCGGGTGTTTCGTGAGCCCGCCTTGACGCGAATCCAGTCTGGCTTTTTGAGCACTTCATGGATGGGGACTATTTTTATGGGAATCCTGGAGGTCTTTGCGCCTGCTTTTTGTTTGGCGCTCGGATCATAGGCTTGAGTAGCGGTGAGGTTTTGGTCCATCATGCGATCTTGCAACTTTATTGAATACCCGTCAATTGCCTTTTGAGCGTTTCGCCAAGTCTATTAGCGACTTCATGTACAAAGGAGTCCGGATTCGGCAGGAACCTTTGGCCAGTAAGCTGCCCATTTGCCGGATGTAAGCAACTGCTTACATAGAAAGTTTTTTCATTAAGTGAACTCTTACTTTCGTTTAAGATTAAGACTTTTCGAAGGTCAGTGACCACTTGCCCCGGATATCCACAGGGGTTAATTCGCGTAAACGGTTCCAAATCCATATCGACATTGAACGCCAAACCGTGATAAGTGCAACCGCGACTCACCTTGATTCCTAGTGAAGCAATCTTGGGCAAAAACGCATGCGAGTGCCCACTTAACCCAGTCTGTCGGAAGAGATCTGCTTTCGGGGATGTCTGCACGTAGACACCAGGCGCACCTGGGACCCGCGAGCCCATAACCCCATATCCCGCTAAAGTATCAATGACAGACGCTTCCATGCGGCACACCAAGTCACGAACCATCAGGTCCGCCCGCCGCAAGTCCAATAATAGATAAGCCACGACCTGACCTGGTCCATGAAACGTCACCTGACCACCGCGTTCGGTAGCAATGCATGGAATATCACCAACCGCTAGTAAGTGCTCAGGCTTGGAAGCCAAGCCCAATGTAAATACCGGCTCATGCTCGACCAACCAAATTTCGTCTTCTGTGCGACCGCTTCGATTGCTTGTAAACAGACGCATCTCGGCAAGACACGCCGCGTACTCCCTCCTTTCGAAGGGACGGACTCTCATAATACGATCTTGACCAGAGGGTGAGCGCTTACAGCCAGATAAACCGCTTCCAGCTGCACCCTAGTGCTCACATTAAGATTCAGCGTCACACTCAGATAGGTCCCTTTTGACGACACGCGCATTTCAATCTTACTAGGGTCAAAGTCAGGTATGTGTGTCCTTACCAACTCCGTGATTTCCTGCGCGAAATGATCAACCCGACGACCCATCACTTTTAAAGGAAAAGACGTCGGAAACACGAGCAACTTCTCGAGTCGATCAAATGCAGCACGATCCAGTGGAGCAGCCATGGTTTACTTTATAGTTGCAAAAGTAGCGTCAAGGCGCTCTTCTTAAAGTGCCTTAGCCTCTTGATATGCTAAAAACAATTTCCTGTAGATCGGCCCAGGCGCGCCCGCAGTCGGCCCCTTACCCACAGGCAGACCATCGATACTCTTGACGGCAAGCACTTCCTTCGTTGCTGAGCTAATAAAGATCTCGTCCGCCGAAAAAACCTCATCACGAGTAATTCGTCGAATGTCCAAAGGAAACTTACAGACCTTTGCAAGTTCAGACATTAGGCCGACACGAATGCCTTCCAGCACCAAATGATCCATCGGGGACCCCAAAATCACCCCGTCACGTACCACCCAAACATTGCTTGACGATCCTTCCGTCATGAACCCATCCCGAAACATGATGCACTCGGCAGCACCTGCCTCCACTGACGCCTGCCTAGCCAAGACATTGCCCAACAAGGACGTCGACTTAATATCACAATGCAGCCAACGCTCATCAACGAGGCTAATCACCGCCACCCCATTCTCCCGAGCCTCAGGATCGACCGGACTCAACTCGCTCGTCATCGCGAACACAGTTGGAACCACTGCTTTTGGAAAGGCGTGGTCACGCTTAGCCACACCACGAGTGACCTGTAGATACACAAACTGGTTGCGCCATGGATGACGCCTCACTAACTCAGACACTAAGTCGCCCCACGCCTGATCTTCAAGGGGGTTGGGGATCCCAATCTTTTGTAGACTACGTTTCAAGCGAGATAAGTGTTGCGGCCACCGAAACAGCCTGCCCGCGTAAACGGGCACAACCTCATAGACACCATCTCCAAAAATAAAGCCGCGATCAAGCACAGACACTTTCGCCTCGTCAATAGGCGACCAGGCGCCGTTAAGCGAAACCCACTGAGGGACTGAATGATCGGCACGCTTCGTCATTTTATTTACCTATCATTAAACGGAGGCTGTCCCAAGTTCGACCAAACCAGCCAGCCTGCTCGGCGGCACTGAGCGCTACCAAGGGCCGTTCAGCCAACACCTTGTCATCCAACCTCACCTTAAGTACACCAATTTTCTGGTTTTTTGCAATCGGGGCAAGCAGCGGTTCACTACGAGTAATCTCCGCCTTCACCTTCTCGGCCATACCTCTGGGCACGGTCACCGTCACATCCTGTTCGAATCCGCCAGCGATCTGTTCAACCCCACTTTTCCAGACTCGGTACTGACCGGCCGTTGCGCCCGCTGGAAACACTTTCACCGTCTCAAAATTCTGAAACCCAAAATTGAGAAGTTTTTGCGACTCGATGGCCCTCGCCCCTTCCGACGTTGCCCCTAACAACACGGAGACCAGGCGCCGAGAAACGCCCCCCCCTTGATCGCGCTTTGCAGAAGCAATCAGGCAAAACCCGGCAGCTTCAGTATGTCCGGTCTTTAAGCCGTCAACGCTCGGATCGATAAACAGCAGGCGGTTTCGATTGGGCTGGGTAATGTCGTTATAGCGATATTCTTTGCGGGAATACAAGGGATAACGATCCGGAAAATCCCGGATCAAGGTCTGTGTAAGCACGGATAAATCACGCGCCGTGGAGTAATGTTGCGGATCCGGCAGACCGCTGGAATTACGAAACTGGCTATTGCCCAAGCCCATCTTCTTGGCTTCCTTGTTCATCAGTTCGACGAAAGTGGACTCCGTCCCAGCAACCGCTTCAGCAAGAATAATCGTTGCATCGTTGCCTGATTGCACGATCATGCCATTCAATAATTCCTCCACGCTCGCAGGCTTGGCCGGATCAACGAACATTCGTGAGCCCTCTGCCTTATAGGCGAGCGACGACACAGTGGGGCGTTGATCAAGTTTGATACGACCATCCTTGAGTGCCCCAAACACGATGTAGGCGGTCATTAACTTCGTAAGCGAAGCAGGCGCAAATTTCGAGTCTGCATCTTGACTACTCAATATCTGCCCACTACTGAGGTCCAGCAATAACCACGACTTCGCTTGGATTTGAGGCGGAGGGACTTGGCTCAATACTTGAGCTTGAACCACACTTACGCTCAGCCCCATCAAAAGAGCCGAAAGCACACAGGCAAAAACAAGCCGGGAAAGTCGGACAGATCGTAAAAAATGAAAATGAAACATTGAAGCGCAAACCGTAGAAACAGGGGCAACTCGGCCAGCTCGCCAAACACGTTAGCCGATAGCTAGGGTTTTACTTGGGAACGACCGCCAAAAAACGGCCGAAGACCGCGACGAGATCCTTATTATAAAGAACCCCAGGGGAGCATGATGAACCCAGTGCTTAAGTGACCACAACAAAAGGCGGATGGAGAAAACCGTTCAAAGCGAAGGAGCGGGATAGAGAATCGGTCTAACTGTAGAAATCACGCGCCGCGCCGAGGGCTCGCCAGCACGGGTAAACAAGACATCAATGGCCTCACGCAACACACTACGGACTACTTCCAAAGAAACACTATCCGCTAGTCGCGCATCCCATACCTGACCACCGACGCCAAGTTCACGCTCAAAAACCCCCTCGAGCTCCGCCTTGATGCGCTCGAGTTTGAGGTTCTCGATTTGCTTGCGCTTCGCGAGCTCCTGCGGGTCGGGCAACTCGTACATACCGCTGACCTGTATCAAACCCTTTTGCGTGAGGCTCGCGAGAATGGAGACAACTTCGCCCGGACGAGCGAAGTCTGGCAACTCAGCGACCGACCGTTTACCATCGATAATGATCAAGATGCGACGCTCTGCCGGGTTCAGGCTCAGCTTTCTAGCCAACACCTCCTTGCTGCCCGTCACGGTCTTCACATAGACCACCCGTTGATCAAACCGTACCGGCTCTGACACTACTCCTCCCAGCCCATTTGCTTCATCTTCTCTACGAACTTATCGGCCGCTTTGCGCCCAGACATTAACTCTACCACTGTCAGTGAGGCGACAAACAATTCGGCAAGCTCTGCGGGACGAGTGGCCCGCTCCACTCGAATGCATAAGTCGTTGGACATGGGTCCCACAGTCTGTTGTAGAAGTTTAGACAGGTTGGCCCGATCCGCCTTAAACCGAGCAGGACTCTCCGCCCTTGCACCTGAACCTGTCGAGCTATTCAATGCATAAGGCGCAATGCCCACATCAGCGACCACCTGGCGAGATTCTCGCTCGACGATATTTGAGTATTTATCTTGCTCACCCAAACTAGTTGGCAACCGAAATACCGATTCTTCACGATCGTAAGAGTTTGACGTGGGACTCACTCCTTCACTCCGACGAACCGTAATCAAGCCCTTCAGTTCAAGCAAAGCGAGAAACTCCTCCAGCTCGGCGACGGCCATCATTCGACCCAATTCGCTCACGTTTCGTTTTCCGTCGATAAGGATCAGCAGCTGCCGCACCCGCGCATTGAGCCCGGCCTGACGCTGTTGAATTTCTTCAACCCCGGCCTGCGTCTTAGCGTAAACCCTTGCTTCACTCATCGTCTCAAACACCTTGTTGTGACTGGCGGCTCAACCCCCCAACTAGGCCAGCATTGTACCGGGCCAAAAGATAGTCTGAAACAATTGTTTTCAGCCCAACTAAATGACCATGAAAAAAATGCCCGGCTCCAGGGATAACGGTCACTGGCTGAGCCTGTGGCCTTGCCCAATTGAATACGTCGCCAAGGGCCACGACATCGTCCTGTTCACCATGAACCACCAAGGCCCCCAAGCCAACACTCGCGACTGGAAACCTCGAGACGGCCAAACCAACCAAGACTAAGGACGGCGCGTCCGTCTTGATACTCTCAGCCACCAAGGTTTGTACAAAAGCTCCGAAGGAAAACCCGGCCAACAAGCGGTGAGATTGGACAGGCCAAGCGTACCCAGGGGAGCTCGGCCACCAGGCTGGTGCAGTTGCCCCCGAACAACTCTTGTAAAGCGCCAATAGATCTGCACTTTCGCCTCGACCCTCGTCAAAGCTAGCGCTACTTTCCCCCACTCCGCGAAAGTTTGGGCGCAAGACATGAAAGCCATGATTCGTCAGCGCACGCGCAATTGTTATGACCACCTTGTTGTCCCGAGTACCGCCAAACAACGGGTGGGGATGCGCCACAACGGCGACCCCCTGGGCAAGTCTTGGGGCGTCCACACTCAGGCCCAACCCACCGTAGGCAGAATCAATCGTCACATCTAGCGCGACCTCGCCGAGGGATATTAAGCGCTGGGTACTCGTCACCATCATGCCGGCTACCCCCCACTCGCCGTCAAGAAAGAGCCTTTGCCCATTCTAGATTTTGAGCCGTTCAACGATCACCCCAGCGCCAAGATGCGATTGCACAATCTCGTCGACATCGGCCTGATCGAAATAGCGATACCAAACACCGTCGGGATAGACGACAGCACAAGGCCCCTCTTCACAGCGATCCAGACAACCTGACTTGTTCACACGAAGTTTGCCTTCGCCCAGCATGCCCAAAACCTTGGCTCTCTTTTTAGCGTAGTCTTGTAACTCTTGCGCTCCGGCACCGGCGCAGCTCGGGCGACCATCGTCGTCATCTCGACGATTGGTACAAAAGAAGATATGTCTTTGGTAGTAACTCATTAGAACTCTCAATCAACGCAGTGAGGGCCTTGATTCTAGCGGCCGCGCGAACGTTTGTCCGACAACTGCCGAAAACAGTAAACCAACACCAAGCCGGGCCACAAAATACCGATCCAGTTTAGCAGCCCCTCAAGTGCTCGGATAGGCTTCGGACCCCACGCCAACATGACGGTACGGTGATAGTCACTCTCTGGTGCCAAGTTAAAGAGCAGTATCAAACCCACCAGGCAAAGCAGAATCAACCAAATGCCGCGTGGACTCTCAAAGCGTGTTGC
Source organism: Betaproteobacteria bacterium (assembly GCA_043767985.1). Classification (GTDB taxonomy): domain Bacteria; phylum Pseudomonadota; class Gammaproteobacteria; order Burkholderiales; family Burkholderiaceae_E; genus JAPOKJ01. The sequence goes on along the minus strand of JAYVKZ010000439.1, from coordinate 1,080 downwards.
CATCGAGACGATACTGAGTACGCTGAGCCCCACCAAGAGGCCGCCTTGCGCTGCGGCTGAAAACCAACCAAAAGCAGCCGATGGACCCAAGAGCCATGCAGCGACCGCCGCTTTAGCGAGCGTCGCAAGAGCAAACAAAGCAAGGGTTGGCGCCAAGGGACTCGCCACACCGCGTTGCAAAGGTTGAAGCAACAGGCCAATCAACAGCACGCTTAAAGCAGTGGCGCCCGCTTCGAGGAGTGGGCCATAGGCCTGGCCTAAGGTGGTTTCGACAATGCGCCTATCACCCAACACATCGCCCACCGCAAATGCAATCGCCTGCGGCGCTAGTTGCGCGAGCAACCAAAGCGCCAAGAGCGACAGCAGCCAAAACTTCGCTACCTGTTGGGGCGAGTCTCGATCAAACATAAAACGCAAATGGCTTGCAATCCAGTCCTCGACTTTCTCGCGCTCAGCCAGCACAGCAAGCAGCGCACCTGCCCCAGCTCCTAAGGTATTGAGAATCCAATCCAGTAATGAAGGCACACGGCTGGGCAACAATACTTGCAACCATTCAATTTGAATCGCAAGCAGGCTCAACACAAGCAGCGCGACCACGCTGGACGCCCAGGCCGCAAAACGAATTTGCAAGGCCCAACTCAGCATTAGGCCTAGAGGTAGGTAGGCCAAAATGTTGGCAATCACGTCGAAACCTGTCCAAAAACGAGGCAGCCCGGAAGCAAATAGGTCGAGCATCCCGGGCAGCAACAAACTCGCATCCTTCCATCCCACGAAAGGATAGAAGCTCGCATAAGCAACGCACAGAAAATAGCCGACTAACCAGTACCGAAACTTCATCAAATCCTTCGACCCTGTAACCTATAGAAACGTAAACTATCATCTAAAGTAACATTTTCGATTTCCTTAAGCCTGCCGAGGCTTGCAAACAATGCCATCGCAGCGACTCGCATGAACTTTCCGATACCTCAACACCTCAGCAAGGAGCAACTCGTTGCCGTGCTTCGAGCCCAACTCGCTGACACTGCTATCTCTGATATCGAGGTGGTAGAGCACATTAATTCCACCAACTCTTCGCTGATG
>JAYVKZ010000438.1:0-3726 GCA_043767985.1 Betaproteobacteria bacterium | reverse complement strand
GCGCCACCAACACCAAAGCGGCGATTCAAGAAGTTAAAACCCGAGTTCCCGCCGAGGCCGAAGCCATCTCGGAGGGCAACATCGTGTGGAAGGCCTTGAATAAGCAAGCGCATCTCGGCTCAACTGCCGCCGCCATGAAATACAAGATGGTGCTGATGTCACTGATCGGCACGGTCATCCTCAGACCCGGCGACACCGCCATGCCGATCCAAACCATTGCCCCGGCCGAGATCACGGTCGAAGCCTTGACCGGCATTGGTGACCCGACCAAGACCTCCACCATCAAATACCTGGAGTGCGCACCAACCGATCTCCTCGAGTGCCTCAACCCCACCTTGCAACCCATCGGCGAGTTTAGCCTCGGCGGTCTTGTTGGTGAAAAAATCGAAGCCCTCATCGACAAAATCTCCAAACGCCAGGCCCATGCGAGCGTGCCGGACCTGACCGCCTTCCTGAACACGACCGAGTTTCCCGTCTACAAAATGGTGGCGGTCAGCACCTCACTCGGCAACACCGTCCTGGCCGACTCCCTCATGGCGCGCTGGAAAGCGCTGATCGCCGCCAACTACGCCTCCGCCTACCTGACACGCGCGGCCAAGGACTTGCGCACCGCCATCGTCCATTACAAGAACAGCGCTGGCCCCGATGTCACCGCGCAACTCGTAGAAGCCGAGGGCCGCATCGCACAGGTGGAGGCCTCCACCCGAGCCGTACTCGCCAATCTCTACGCTCAAACCCTCACGAACTACCGGGTCGCTGAGGAGCTGCAACACATTGAGCGCTCGATGAGTAACCAGATGTCGCAGCCGCTTCGCCAATCGATGGCCTTCAGCAAAAGCCTGAGATAGGGCGAGACCATGTTCACACTAACCAACCCAACACCAACGGGCCACACATGATCGCCGTACAAATCAACACCTACTGGAACGTCGAGGTTTTGTACCAGTTCCTGAACGGCGTTGCCTCCGTCATTGCGGATCCATCCTTTAAGTCCGCCGCCAAGATGATGTTTACGCTCGGGCTGCTATTTAGCGTCATTCAATGGGTCAATGCCAAGACCTTGGAGTGGCTGAGTAATTTCTTGATCTCGTATGTCGTCTTTATCCTCATGACGGTGACCCAGTCCTCAGTGATTATTAATGACATCACCGGACAAGAACCCCCCAAAAGCGTCTCCAACGTCCCGACCGTACTGGCCTGGAGCGCAAAGATCACCAACGCAACCTCGGGGTGGCTAACGCAAAAGTATGAGACCGTCTTCAGTATTCCGTCCGACCTGACGCTTGCCAATGGCGATCTTGCATTTGCCCACCGAATCCTTCGACAAGTCGGCAAAGCCCAGGTGCTCAATCCGGGGATGCGGGCCGACCTCACGCAGTTCTTTAAGGAATGCACGCTCAACGACGTAAGGGACGGCGCCATCGCCGCCAGTGCACTGACCAGCGGGGTCAACACCTGGACCACGATCTTTAGCAACACCAGTCCAGCGCGCTTCGTCACCTACGACACCCTTACCGGCACACCGATCACGACCACGTGTACCGATGCGGCGATGATTCTCGACACCCGAGTCAACGGATCAATCAGCGCGGCCGAACAATACTACGGTCGCCAAATGTTCCCCCGAGCAAGCTCGGACCTCATCGCCCAGGGCTTCTACCAAAGCACGCTGGCCACCTCCTACAACTACATCCTTGCCCTCAGCGCCACGTCCTCCGACATCGTCAAGCAAGGCATGTTCAACACCATGTGGCAGCAAGCCGGCCAAGAACTACCCGCAATACTGAATGACCCCGCCAAGGTGGCAGAGCTCAACGCCCTGGCCGGGGCCTCCGTGGCCGCTCAATCCGCCAATGGATCCCACGCGAGCGTCGCGATCCTTGCGCAAGAGACTCTGCCCCATGTTCGCAACTGGATCGAGGCCTTTGTGATCGGAATTTTTCCGCTTGTGGTGTTGCTGATGATCATCGCCTCGAACACCACCCGCATCGCAATCTTCAAGGGTTACCTCATGGCCTTTGTATGGATCGGGATATGGCCAGTGATGTTCGCCATGCTGAATCATCTCTCCATGATCATGGCCATCAAGAAGGCGGCCGCCCTAAAACTGGCGACCGTGGGAGGCGTGCCCTTCCAGTTGACCGATGTGTTTGATGCTACCTTGCTCGATGAGCAAACCATGATTGGCTACGGCGTATGCATGGTGCCGTTCCTGGCCGGTGCCGTTGTCAAAATCGCATCCGGCCAAATCATGCAATTCGCCGACAAGATGCTGAGCGCGGCCTTGTCCTCAGGGCAATCTGCGGGAGGTGAAATCGCCAAGGGCAATATCAATACCGGCAACGCTTCGCTCGACAATGTTGCGATCAACAACACCTCCATGAATAAGTACAACAGCACCATGAGCATGGAGGGCGGCGGCTTCATCATGCAAGGAGCTAACGGCGCAAGCTACGACGTGGCGCCGAACCAGATGGCAGCGATTCAACAGAAGATGAACAGTTTTGCGGCAGGAAAACTAGACCGATCACGCACCCAAAGCGCTGGGACGTCGCGAAGCAGCGACGTGGGGATGTCGGCCAGTCAAAGCGACTACGTGCGAGGCGGAAGTGACTGGTCCTCCAACTTGTCTGTCGGCAAATCAACCTCCCGCAACAGAGAGGCCTATCAGTCCACAGGGGTGGACGGTAGCCTCACCGTCAACGGAACATCTTCCCGAGGGCAAGGCCTTAAGGTGGGTCGCACATGGTCCGATGGCGTTGAGGCTGGGGCGGTCAGCAGCGATAGTGCGAGGATTGAGGCCAGTGCCAATGTCGGGCTTTCTACGGGTGGTCGTGGTACCGGTCCGACGGTCGCCTCCCCAAAAGGTGGGCGCTCGGGCCGAAATCCTCGAGGGGAACGTAGCCATGCACAGGAGGAGGCTGATCTAGTGTCGAAAATGCAAAGCCAAAATGCCAGTTCGGATCAAATCAGTCAAGCCGTTGGAAATCTTCGCTCCACACAAGCACCGGCTGCCAGCCGAAAATCGAGCCTCCTTTCCAGGCTTTCGCCAATTAGAGCAGGCGCCTCACTGTCTGGAGCAGAATCAACTGTCGCAGATAGGACTCAAGGTGCAAAACTTACAGAGAGCGCGGACGGTGGTACGAACAAACATCAAGATTTCAGTTACACCGTTGCGGGAGGAATTCAAAGCAACGACAGTAATGGTCAGCGCTCATCTCAAGGCAGCGTAGAAACGAGGCACGCCGCCTTCACAAGAGCGAAGTCAACCGGTTGGGGTCAGGAAGCTAACACCACCGATAGCGCTTCGTACCGCGAAACAGCGAGCCAAGAACAACGAACCGCACTGCTCATCCAAAAGAATCTGTCGTCGGACCCCTATTGGACAGCGCAAGTCGCTCGTCACCACGGGATAAGCACGGTCCGATTCGCGAATCGTTCTCAAGATCAAATGTGGGACATGATGGTCGCGTATGCAGAGCACCAAGAAATAGTTTCGAAATCCATGCCTCAGCAATTGCCTTCTGGAGTAACGACGCCTCAATCTAAAGCCGACATTGCAACCTTCGGGCGGGCGGGCAAAGAGACCATACCCATTAACCCAGAAGCGGTCGTGAAGCAAAACTTTGCGGACGTTCAATCGACCGGCTTTAAAGGCACACCGACTGTCGCTCCAAAGAATCTACCTGATGCCATGGGCCTTATCGATGCCAGTAAGCAGGCGGC
>JAYVKZ010000437.1:0-9898 GCA_043767985.1 Betaproteobacteria bacterium | reverse complement strand
GATGGGCTGTGGGCGATAGTATTGCGCTCATAATGTTTTCTGCCTTCTTTACTCGGCTTTATCAATGATCCTGAGGGACTCGCCGAGGGATCGGTAAAGTTGAAACTGATCGCGGGCAAAGGCTCGCGTTTCTTCCGGGTTCTTCACATAGGGGATGGAGCCTATTTTCTCTGTCGCGGCAATCCAGCTCGCGTCGCTTGCCACAGATTTCATCACCTGTTGCAGCTTACTCTGGATGTCCTGCGGAAGATGGGCGGGCCCAAAGATTCCGCTCCAACCAATAATGCGTTCAAGATCGGCCAGCCCCAGCTCGCGTGCGGTCGGCGTTTCGGGGAGCACACTGACCCGCTCTGGCGTGGTCACCATGAGGGCCATCAGATCGCCATTTTTGACCATCGGCACAAAGGTGCCAATGCTGGCGCAAGCAAAGTCAATCTCGCCGGACATGAGCGCCACCATGGCCTCGTTCGAGGCTTTATAGGGAATTTGTGTAGGAGCACTGTCGCCCAAGGCCAGCATCTTAAAGAGTTGACGAGGGCCCATGTCGTTGGTGGTTAAGGTGCCCGCTGTACCGAAGTTCATTTGTTTGCCACGCGACTTCAGGCCCGCGGCGAAGTCGGCATAGTTTTTGAACTTGGTAGCCTTGACGAAGCAACCGTAGGGGTTCAGCTCCAACAGTCCGATCATGGTGTAGTCGTCCCATTTATACTTGGTGCGGCTGGGCATGATGGCGGGCAAAATGGACTGAGAACCGGGGCGAGCAAGCAGAAGGGTGTAGCCGTCGGTAGCGGCTGACACAACGGCGGCCGAACCTATTACACCACTGGCACCTGGGCGATTCACGACTACGACCGCTTGACCCAGTATTTTTTGAGCGGCCGCTGCAAAATTGCGCGCGGCGAAATCGGCGTCGCCACCGGCAGCATAAGGGGAAACGACAGTGATCGGCCTCGACGGATAATTTTGGGCGAAACTTGCAAAGGAGTGGCTTCCCAAGGCGACTGCGAAAGCGCAAGTCAGCACTTGACAAAGTTTTACGCGCGGCACCGCTATCATTCTTGAAATCACATAAAACCTGCATCTGGTTGCGAACTTTGAGATTGTGCCAACGCCTAGTAATCCTGCCATCGAGCCTCCAAATAATTATGCAACTTTAAGAGCAAAACGGGCAATGCACCGCGCCATAGTATTACGTTTCCCGGTTCTCGTGCTTTTTAAGTGACGCTGATCGGTACAATAGCTTTTTGCTCGCTGCTAGAGCTAAACCGGACTGAAAGTTAACTCTGTTATTGACTAGAAATGGGGTCGGACCCAGCGTCGTAAGCCTGCCGGCCGAGGGCCAGTCGTGTTGGCCCACGATTCTCGATTTTCTGGAGGATCGTTTTCCTGCGATTTCCCGTCCCACTTGGCTGGCGCGTATGAACGCTGGTGATGTCGAAGACGAGTTTGGGGTGCCCGTCAATGAGATGCGACCTTACCTGGGTCAACTCCGAATCTATTACTACCGAGAGGTTGTGTCCGAAGAGCGCATTCCCTTTGAGGCCGTGATCTTGCATCAGGATGAGCATCTCATCGTGGTCGACAAACCGCATTTCTTACCGGTGACACCCAGCGGCAAGTATCTGCAAGAAACAGTACTCGTGCGGCTCAAACGACAATTGAACCTGCCCAATCTTGTTCCAATCCACCGCATTGATCGCGACACGGCAGGCTTGGTGCTGTTCTCGGTGCAGCCAAGCTCTCGCGACACTTACCAGGCCTTGTTCCGCGAGCGTTCAGTGCATAAAACATATGAAGCGATTGCGCCTTGGCGTGCCGAGCTCGCTTTGCCTCTGTCGCGCCAAAGTCGCATCGTCGCGGGTGAAGGTTTCATGACTCAGCGTGAGGTCGAGGGTGTACCCAATACTTTGACCCATATCAAAGTGCTTCAAGTCCAAGGTCGCTTCGCCAAGTATCAGCTTGAACCCGTAACAGGCAAACGCCACCAGTTGCGTGTTCATATGAATGCCTTGGGCCTACCGATCTTAGGTGACGGTATCTATCCGGTACTGACCCCCGAAGGACAACACGACTACGACCATCCGCTGCAACTATTGGCGAAAGCGATGGAATGGCATGATCCAATCACTCACGCACGACGAAGGTTTCAAAGCGGATTCGAATTGAAGTTTTAAATCATTGCGTTGGGCATGCCCGAGCATCCTCGTTATCATCCCGCCTTATGCTCCAACCCTTAGCCCTACATCCCCGCACAGTTCGCCAGCAGTTTGATCGCCGCGCTGCGAACTTTGAACAGAACGATTACTTACTGCGCGAAATTGAGCGTCGCATGTTTGAGCGCTTGGACGTCGTCAAAGTTGCCCCAGCCAAAATTCTCGACCTAGGCTGTGGACTTGGCGCCGGGGTTGCGGAACTCGCACGCCGTTATCCGCAGGCCGAAACCCTGGGGCTAGATGCCTCCATAAAGATGATCGAGGCTGCCCGCAAAAGCTTGATGCCCACTGCCGAGGGTTTGTTTTCTCGATTTATGAAGTCCATGGGGGCAGGGAAGTCGAACCGGATTCACTTTGAAGTGGCCGACCTGGCCATCTTGCCCACCGCCAACGATAGTATTGATTTACTTTGGTCTAATCTGGTTTTTCACTGGTTAGGTGTTCCCGAACCCGCTTTGAAAGAGTTATACCGCGTCGCGAAACCAGGGGCCTTATTAATGTTTTCGGCGTTTGGCGTGGATACTTTGCAAGAAATTCGACCCAAAAGCTCGAAGGCCACAGGGAAGTTCAGCCCAAAGCCGCCGCAAGCAGCGGAGCCTCCAACCGAATCCCTGCCCACCAACCTGATGCAATTTCGGGACATGCATGACTGGGGCGATGCCTTGGTCGAGGTGGGTTTCGCTGAGCCGGTGATGGACATGGAGCGCATTACCTTAAGCTTTTCGGAGCCCAAAAACCTCCTCAAAGATTTGCACAATTTGGGTGGAAATGCGCTAGCGGGGCGACGGGGGACGCTCTCACCCCGCTCGCTTAGAGATGATTTGCTACGCAGACTTAAACAAAAGACTGAAAATGACGGACAGTTGGCGCTCACCTTCGAAGTAATTTATGGTCATGCCTGGGTGCCCGCCAAGAAAAGGCGTTCGGATGGACTGGCCACCATCGATTTTTTACCGAAGCGCTCCTGAAAGTCGTCTGTTTCGGTAAAAAAGCCTCGCTTTTGAGGGCCATGAGCCCCCGGTTTGCGAGCAAGGGGCCGCTCCACCTATAATGGCGATCTTTGCCAAACCTTCGATTTCAGCAACTTTAACGGACGAAGAGCTAAGTTTTGACGCCTGATGCCCTGCAGCCTTGGTCGGATGCCTCTGCAACAAGCAGCCGAAAGCTGTGGTTGCAGAAGCGGAATTGTGCTCTCACCCCATCTCAGCTGGCCGCGTGGTTTGTCTCAGTCAGCCTACTTTCCTTAAGTATTGCCACGGTCTTTGCCTTGGTTGGGGCGTGGGTGGTGCTGCCGTTTGCAATGCTTGAAGTCTTGGGGTTGTTGTTGGCCTATTTGTTTTATGGCCGACATGCTGGAGATTTCGAGAAAATTGAAGCGGGCGACGGACGCTTGATTGTCGAGCGTTCGACCGGTACTAGATTGAGCCGCGAAGAGCACCTTTGCCCTTGGGTGCGCATTGAATATGAAGGGCAGCCCCGTTCGCCGGTTTGGCTGGTTTTGGCGGGAAAAAGAATTGCTGTGGGCCGGTTTTTGCCGGAACACGAAAGAGCGCAGTTTGCGAATGAGCTGCGACATGCACTGGTTACGATTTGAGTTTGGACATTACATAATGAATCTGGCTAAGACACTAGAAACGACTAAGAATTGGGGATTTACGGCGGCAGTGGCTCTTTCGAGCGCAACCTTAAGCCTGCCAAGCTGGGCAGCGGACATTCCCGACATGCCCGGTGGTCCTAAGCGCTTTCAGCTCGATCTACGTGAACCCGTCACAAAAATCGCCGAGGATCAGCGCTGGATTCATTACTTCATGATGTGGATATGCGTCGCAATTTTTGTCGCTGTGTTCGGCGTCATGTTCTATTCGATTTGGAAGCACCGCAAAAGCAAAGGCGCCAAGTCGGCCAGTTTTCACGAAAGCACCGCTGTTGAGATTGCTTGGACCGTCATTCCCTTCCTTATCGTCATCGGAATGGCCTTGCCCGCGACGCGTATGGTGGTTGAGCAAAAAGATACCTCGAGTGCCGACCTCACTGTAAAAGTGACCGGCTCTCAGTGGAAGTGGACCTATGAGTATGTGAAAGGAGAGGGCGAGGGCATTTCATTCATTTCGACCTTAGCAACACCGCGCGACCAAATTTCCGGCAATGCGCCCCGCTCGGCAACCTACCTGATGGAAGTGGACAATGCGCTCGTGGTTCCGGTCAACAAAAAAGTGCGGATTGTACTGACGGCTGCAGACGTGATTCACGCTTGGATGGTGCCCTCCTTTGGCGTCAAACAAGATGCAATCCCAGGCTTTATCCGGGATACCTGGTTTAAAGCTGAAAAAGTGGGAACTTACCGGGGTCAATGTGCTGAGCTTTGCGGCAAAGAGCATGCGTTTATGCCCATCGTTGTTGAAGTGAAGAGCGAACAGGACTACGCCACCTGGGCTGCTGAGGAAAGCAAGAAGGCCTTGGCCAAGCGTGACGACCCTAGCAAAGAATGGAAGATGGCTGAACTGATGGCCCGTGGCCAAGATGTTTACACCAAAAATTGCGTGGCCTGCCACCAGGCGACTGGTAAGGGGTTGCCCCCGACTTTCCCTGCTCTCGATGGCTCGGCGGTTGTAAACGGTCCCTATGCGGGGCAAATGAAAACCTTGTTGAACGGGGTGATACGCGACGGTAAGCAAACGGCGATGGCTTCGTTTGCCAGCCTCTCTGATACTGAGCTGGCTGCTGTGATGACCTATACCCGCAACACCTGGGGAAACAAGACTGGCGAGGTCGTGCAACCCAAATGGCTCGTGGATGCTCGGAAAGGTGAATTCCAGGCCGGTGGTGGAAGTGGTGGCGCGGCACCTGCTGCTGAAGCGCCGAAAGCGGGGCCAGCTCCAGTCGCCCCGAGCGCCGATCTTCCGGGGAAAATCTATTTTGCTGCGGGCAAGAGTGCCTTACCCGTCGACAGCAAGGCCGTCATCGATGCTGTGATTGCCTATGTAAAAGCTAACGCTGATGCCAGGCTAGATGTGAGCGGCTATGTGGATGCCTCCGGCAATGCAGATCAAAACAAAGAACTCGCAAAACGGCGTGCCTTTGCAGTGCGCGATGCGCTCAAAGCGGCGGGCATTGCGGAAGATAAAATCAATATGAAGAAACCAGAAGTACTTACCGGTGCGGGCGATAACAAAGAAGCGCGCCGGGTTGAGGTCTCTGCGGAGAAGTAATTCGCCTAGCATTTAGCGCATCGAAATTACTTAAGAACATCGTTCATTAGTACAGTTAATACATCAGAATTCGACATCGGAGTTAAGCAAATGGCAAGTGTTCCTCACGCAGCCGGTCATCACGACACACAGGGTCATGACGACCACGATCACCATGCACCACCGACTGGGTGGAGACGGTATGTATATGCGACTAACCATAAAGATATTGGCACCTTGTATCTATGGTTTAGCTTCACGATGTTCATCGTGGGCGGCCTCAACGCGTTGCTCTTACGCAGTGAGCTCTTTCAACCTGGCTTGCAAATTATGCAGCCCGAGTTCTTCAATCAACTCACCACCATGCACGGCCTCATTATGGTGTTTGGCGCCATCATGCCGGCCTTCGTAGGTTTTGCGAACTGGCAAATCCCCTTGATGATTGGCGCGGGCGACATGGCCTTCGCCCGGATGAATAACTTCAGCTTCTGGATTCTGCCGGTCGCGGCCACCATGTTGGTGTCCTCTTACTTTGTACCCGGCGGCGCGACTGCGGCGGGGTGGACCCTGTACGCGCCTTTGTCGGTGCAAATGGGCCCCGGCATGGACCTGGGTATTTTCGCGATGCACTTGATGGGCGCAAGCTCCATCATGGGTTCGATCAACATCATCACCACCATTTTGAACATGCGCGCACCCGGCATGACCTTGATGAAAATGCCCCTGTTCGTGTGGACCTGGTTGATCACCGCTTACCTGCTGATCGCCGTGATGCCTGTCTTGGCCGGTGCGATCACCATGGTGCTTACTGACCGTCACTTTGGCACCTCCTTCTTTAACGCAGCCGGTGGCGGCGACCCAGTGATGTACCAGCATATTTTCTGGTTCTTCGGTCACCCCGAGGTATATATCATGATCTTGCCAGCGTTTGGCATCGTTTCCGAAATTATTCCGACGTTCGCCCGTAAGCGCTTGTTCGGTTATAGCTCCATGGTGTATGCCACCGCATCGATTGCGATTCTTTCCTTCATCGTGTGGGCACATCATATGTTCACGACCGGTATCCCAGTCGCAGGCCAGTTGTTCTTCATGTACGCCACGATGCTGATCGCTGTGCCGACCGGCGTAAAGATCTTCAATTGGGTTGCTACCATGTGGAAAGGCTCGATGACCTTTGAGACCCCGATGTTGTTCTCGATTGGCTTCATCTTCGTGTTCACGATGGGTGGTTTGACCGGCATTATCTTGTCGGTCGCGCCACTTGATATTCAATTGCATGACACTTATTACGTGGTGGCGCACTTCCACTACGTGTTGGTGGCGGGTTCCTTGTTCGCGCTGTTTGCTGGTACTTATTACTGGTTGCCCAAGTGGACGGGTCACATGTATAGCGAGAGCCTTGGCAAGTTCCACTTCTGGGCGTCGATGATCACCTTTAACGTCACCTTCTTCCCGATGCATTTCTTGGGCCTGGCGGGTATGCCTCGTCGTTATGCCGATTACCCCATGCAGTTCGCTGACTTCAACATGGTAGCGACTATCGGTGCTTTTGGTTTCGGTTTGTCACAGTTGATCTTCTTGACCGCGATTATCAAGTGCATCAAAGGCGGTCCGAAGGCCACGCCTGAAGTATGGGACAACCCTATTGGATTGGAATGGACATTGCCAAGTCCCGCGCCTTTCCATACCTTTGAGACACCCCCCAATGTAACGTTCGCGCCTCGCTAAATCTCAGCGAGATGCACGACGTGACCCAACCTAACTTACCATCAAGCAGCAGTTAAACTCATGCCTCCACCCACTGGCCCAGTCAAAATGGCTTCTAATTACAAGAAGCCTAGCAACCTGAAGACAGCGCTCGTTTTGCTGACGATTGCTGCGGTGTTCTTTGCCGGTGTGGTTGTGAACAGAATGCTGTTCGGTAAGTAGCAGCAGTCAAGCTAGGTATGAGCGCTCCAGATCCCAAAAGCACACCCTTTTTGACGCGTCTACTGAACCGTCAAATGATGGGCAAGCTGGCGGTCATCTCCGTTTGCATGTTTGGCTTTGGCTATGCCATGGTGCCTATTTATAAAGCGATCTGCGAGGCCACTGGCGTGAATAGCTTGTTCAACAAGGACAAGAGTAATGCGGAATTTGCCAAGAACACACAGGTGGATCTCACCCGGCAAGTTGTTGTAGATTTTGATGCTAACAGTAGGGGCTCTTGGTTGTTCCGGCCAGAGAAAGCGTCAATGACGGTGCATCCTGGCGAGCTCGTCACGGTGAACTATGACCTCATCAGCACGGTTGACCGAGCCACGGTGGGGCAAGCGATCCCCAGCTATGCGCCTTTGCATTCTGCTCAGTATTTTAGAAAGCTAGAGTGTTTTTGTTTTAAGCAACAGGCTCTTGGTGCGCAGCAAGTTCGGCGCTTCCCGGTAGTGTTTGTGGTGGACCCTAAGCTGCCCAAGGATGTGACCACCATTACCTTGTCTTATACTTTTTTTGAGATTGCCGGTGCGAATGCCGCTGCGGTCGACGCAAATCTTCCCAAGGCGTTGCAATGAACGCCCCTAAAGAAGACGTATTGCAGCGCAAAGCTTCGTTAGGGAGCACCATTAAAGCAGTGGCTTCGTCATTCTTCGGGGTGCGAGCTGGCAAGGCCCACGCGGACGATGTGGCCAAACTCAATCCACTGGTAGTGATTGGTGTTGGTATTGGTATGGCAATTTTATTGATCCTCACCCTGGTGACGGTGGTGAAGATGGTTTTGAGATAATTCGGTTTAATTTTTCGGAGAGATGACATGTCCGCAGCGGGTCAACACGGCGTAGCGCCACATTATTTTGTACCCAGCCCCTCGCATTGGCCCATCGTAGGCTCGATCGCGCTGACTTGCTTTGGTTTTGGCATGGCCGGTTGGGTGAATGGCGCCGCGTATGGCCCTTATCTTTTCGCCATATTTTTGGCGATCCTCATTTATATGATGTTCGGTTGGTTTGGCGCGGTGGCCAAAGAATCCGAAGGCGGCCAGTACAGCCATCATGTGGACGTGTCCTTCCGTTGGTCGATGGGTTGGTTCATCTTCTCTGAAGTCATGTTCTTTGCGGCCTTTTTCGGCGCGCTTTGGTACGCACGAGTGATTTCCATGCCTTGGCTGGGCGACCTTGATCACAAGATGATGTTGTGGCCAGACTTCTCTGCCTCATGGCCTAATCTTGGCCCGGCAAAAATTTCCGACTCCTTCCAAAAGATGGGTCCTTGGCCGATTCCCACGATCAACACAGCGCTCCTGTTGACTTCAGGCTTGACCTTGACCATCGCCCACCATGCGATCAAAGAAGATCATCGCGCCAAGGTGAAATTGTGGATGGCCATCACCATTTTGCTTGGCGCTTTGTTCTTGTGCCTGCAAGTGTATGAATACATTCATGCCTACTCTGAGTTGAATCTGCGTCTCGACTCTGGCATTTTCGGTTCTACCTTCTATATGCTCACCGGCTTTCACGGTTTCCACGTCACCGTGGGCGCTTTGATGTTGTTCTTCGTACTGATGCGCTATATGCGTGGTCATTTCAGCGGCAAAAACCATTTTGCCTTTGAAGCGGCGGCTTGGTACTGGCATTTTGTTGACGTGGTTTGGCTTGGCCTCTACGTGGTCGTGTATTGGCTGTAAGGCGCTTCAGCCTTCCTTGACTCGTTAAGGGGAAGCTTAGTAAAAAGGCCGCTTGCGGCCTTTTTTCAATGGCGCTTTTAGCGCATGGACATCGGAACCCCGGTCGATTCAATCCAACCCATATGATGTGCAAACCAGATGAAGGCAAAAAGTGCGATCGACAGCGATATGCGGGCGGTCAGCGCCCACACGACATTCTTCGTCTGACCCTTATCTCGAATCAGAAACACCATCCCAGAGATAAGGCTGGCAACAATTAAAACAAAAGCAAGAGCGATAATCCATTTCATGAAGCGCATTATCCCAACTTTGGCCGCTTTGGCAATCATCACCCTCACGATGGTGCTGGGCATGTGGCAAATGCGGCGTGCGGAATACAAGGAGCAATTGGCCCAAGCACGGGATGCTGCCTCGCAAACTGCGCCTTTGGAATTGACTGAGATGCTCGCCGCCGACGGTAGCCTAAAGATGGAGACCGCCTTAGAGAAAAAACGGGCCGAAGCCTTGCCCTACGGCATTCGAGCAAAACTAAGCGGTCGCTGGCTAAGCGACAGCACCGTATTTATCGACAACCGCACCTTGAAGGGTATCGCAGGCTTTCATGTGGTGACGCCATTCGCTCTCGCCAATAGCGATTTGGTTGTGGCCGTCAATCGCGGCTGGGTTGCGCGCAATCTTCAGGACAGGAACCGCTTGCCGGAGGTGCCCGCTTCTCGCGAGCCGATCAGCTTTGAAGCCTGGATCGAAAGGCCTCAAAAAGCGATGGAGCTAGGCGGTGATCACGGCACGCGCAGTGGGGTCAATGGCTCGAGCGGGGGAAACAGCGATAATACGGCGCT
>JAYVKZ010000436.1:0-5591 GCA_043767985.1 Betaproteobacteria bacterium | reverse complement strand
GACGACGAGTTGCTATCGGGGGGCAATTTCCATGCTGAGCCTGTCGCCCTGGTGGCCGATGCCATGGCGGTGGCGATTGCCGAGGTGGGTGCCATTGCAGAGCGCCGGATCGCTATGTTGATTGATAGCTCGGTCTCTAGGCTCCCGCCCTTCCTGAGCAGCGACGCCGGGTTGAATTCTGGCTTTATGATCGCCCATGTCACCGCCGCCTCATTGGCCTCAGAGAACAAATCGATGGCCCATCCGGCGAGTGTAGATAGTTTACCGACGAGTGCCAATCAGGAAGACCATGTGTCTATGGCGACCTTTGCCGCGCGCAGGCTCCTGCCAATGATCGCTAATACGGGGCGAATTTTGGCGATTGAATGGCTAGCGGCCGCACAAGGAATCGATTTTCTGCGTCCCCTGAAGAGTTCGCCCGTATTGGAGCGCGCCCACGCGATTTTGAGAAGCCATTGTGCATCGATGATGACCGATCACCATCTTGGGCCAGATATCGAGAAAGCTTATGATTTGCTACGATCTGGGGTTTTGGCCGATTTGCTGGCAGATTTTGATCATTTAAAGAGGTAGTCATGAAAAAATTAGTGTCGAAGTTGTCTCGTGGTGTCCTTGGCGCGCTATGCCTAGGTGCTCTTGCCACACCGGTGAGCGCCCAAACCGCCGTGACCATCGGTATTTCGGGTTGGACAGGCTTTGCGCCCCTAACCTTAGCCAAGGAGGCCGGTCTTTTTAAGAAGCACGGTCTCGATGTCACGATTAAAAAAATCCCTCAAAAAGATCGCCACTTGGCCGTCGCCTCGGGCGACTTGCAGTGCGCGGCCACCACGGTCGAGACCTGGATTGTTTGGAATGCCATCGGTGTTGCGACCACACAGATTTTTCAGCTCGATAAGAGCTTTGGTGCGGACGGTATGGTCGTCAAATCTAGCATCACTAAAATTGCCGATCTAAAGGGCAAAACCGTGGCAGCAGATGCGCCAGGGACCGCCACCTACTTCACCTTGGCTTGGATGCTGAAGAAAAACGGCCTGTCCATCAAGGATGTAAAGGTGGTGAACCTTTCGCCTCAAGCTGCTGCCAATGCTTTCATCGCGGGTAATACGGACATTGATGCGGGGATGACCTACGAGCCTTTCTTGTCGGCCGTTCGCGCCAAGCCTGAGGCGGGCAAGATTTTGGCCACCACGCTCGATTACCCGATGATTATGGATACGTTTGGCTGTACGCCAAAGTTCCTCAGCGACAATCCTAAGGCGGCGCAAGGGCTCGCCAATGGCTATTTTGAAGCCCTCGAGATGATCAAGTCTGATCCCAAGAAGAGCTTTGAGATCATGGGTGCTGATGTGAAGCAAACTGGCGAAGCCTTCGAGAAATCGCAAGCCTTCCTGCGCTGGCAAGACAAGGCTGCGAACCAAAAGTTCTTCTCGGGTGAACACGCTGCGTTTAGTAAAGAGGCCGCTGATTTGCTGCTTGAGTCCGGCATTATTAAACAGATCCCGGATCTCTCGAAGCTCACGGATACTCGCTTTATCAAGTAAGGCGAGAGTTCCGCAAGTTCATGCCCAACCCCACAAGAGCACTGGACCTCGAATGAGAGCATCCTTTCCCCTATGAGGCCACTCACACCGGTAGCACCCAGCACAAAAGTCGTACTCGGTGTGAGCTTCTTTGTCCTGTTCTTTGCCGTTTGGTCGATCGCGACCTTCGGCGGCTTTGTCTCCAAGATTTTCTTGGCTGACCCGCTGGCCATGGTGCGCAGCGGTTGGGACCTTCTGGCCAATCAGGGCTTTGGCAAAGACATCGGCATGACAGTCTCTAGGGTGTTGGGCGGCTTTTTGATCGCTACTCTGTTCGCGTTACCACTCGGCATTGCGATGGGCGCGTACAAACCCATTGAAGCGTTTTTTGAGCCTTTCGTTAGTTTTGCACGCTACTTGCCGGCGAGTGCATTTATTCCCCTGTTGATTTTGTGGGCTGGGATTGGTGAAGCGCAAAAGCTTTCGGTGATTTTTATCGGTAGTTTTTTTCAGCTCGTACTGATGATTGCGGTGATCGTCGGCAATACTCGGCGCGATTTGGTGGAGGCCGCCTACACCCTCGGTAGCACCGATACCAGCCTCATCAAACGAGTGCTTCTTCCGGGTGCAGCCCCCGAGATCGCTGAAACTTTGCGTATGGTGCTCGGTTGGGCTTGGACATACGTCATCGTGGCGGAGTTGATTGGCGCCTCGAGCGGCATCGGGCACATGATTACTGATAGTCAAGCCTTGCTTGCGACCGATCAAATCATCTTCGGCATTATCGTCATTGGTCTTATCGGTTTGGTCAGCGACTTTCTGTTTAAGTGGGCGAACCGAACCTTGTTCCCCTGGGCGCAACTGGGTCGATGAACTGATGAACACAGAGTTTTTATCAATTCGCGGTCTGACTCGAAGTTTCCCCGCAACTTCCAAGCAGGGTGCAGCGACGCTGGCGTTGCAAGCGACCGATCTCACCGTCGCCGAGAATGATTTCATCACGATCCTCGGGCCTTCCGGTTGCGGTAAGAGCACCTTGCTGCGGATTGTGGCGGGGCTGGATCAGCAAACCTCGGGCGAGGTGTTTCTCGAAGGTCGAGCAATCAAAGGGCCAGGTGCCGATCGCGGCATGGTGTTTCAAAGCTACACCCTTTTCCCCTGGCTCAATGTTTTTGAAAACGTTTGTTTCGGTCTACGCGAGCGGGCCTTACCCGTCGCAGAGCAAAAAGACATCGCCAAGCACTTTATCGAACAAGTCGGTTTACGTGGATTCGAATCGCATTTCCCCAAGCAACTTTCTGGCGGCATGCAGCAGCGCACCGCAATTGCGCGAGCGCTAGCGAATAACCCGCGCATGCTTTTGATGGATGAACCCTTTGGCGCCCTCGACCATCAAACCCGAGAGTTGATGCAAGAGTTACTGCTCGGCATCTGGGAAAAAGAGCGCAAGACCGTTCTGTTCGTGACTCACGATATTGATGAAGCGGTGTTCATGGGCTCTCGAGTGGTGGTGATGAGCGCTAGGCCTGGGCGAATTAAGTTGGCGAAGACGATTGACTTACCGCATCCTCGACACTATTTTGTAAAAACCAGTCCTGAGTTCTCAGCGTTGAAGGCTGAACTCACTGAGCAGGTCAGGATCGAGGTACGGGCTTCGCAGCAACTGGCTTAAATTGCGACCGTTGTAAGTGTAAGGCTTTGCGTCGCGACGCTGACTCAAACCTCGGCTGCGGTTACGTACTTTCCCGGTCTGGCTGTTTTAGTTGAACCAAGTCTTACAACATATGGAGCACAATTTTGAAAGCTATCTCTCTGACCGCTGTGGCCGTGGCCACTTGCTCGTTGACCCTTAGCGCTGTCGCGCAAACCAATTCGGGTGCTGGCGCACCGGTTGACCCGTCAGCCGTCGTCAATCAGTTTGAAGCGACATTTGGTAAATTCGAGGGATATCGTCGCTCGGGTGCTAAAGGCATTTGCGCCATGGGCGAGTTCGTGGGCACCGCTGAGGCGCGTGCGCTGTCGAGCGCTTCTGCATTTAGCGGCAAACCTGTGCCCGTCATTGTACGTTTCTCGGTTGGTGGCGCTAACCCAAAGGCGCCTGACAATGCAAAGTCGCAGCGTAATTTAGCGCTGCAATTTAACTTGCCAGATGGCGAGCAATGGCAAATGGGCAACATTTCCGCGCCCGTCTTCGGTGCTTCGTCGCCGCAACAGTTTATCGCCCTGATCGCCTCGCGCCAGCCCGACCCAGCGACCAAGCAAGCCGACCCCGCCAAGGTGAAAGCGTTCAACGACGACAACCCTGAGGTGCTGTTACAGGGGCGTCATTATGCGTCGCAACCCGTACCCGCCAGTTTTGGCAGTGTGAATTATTGGGGCGTGCACGCTTACGGGTTTGTCAATGCTGGCGGTGCGAAGCAGTTCGGTAAGTGGATTTTTGAGCCGACTGGTGGCCTACAAGGCCTCAGCGATGATGAAGCGAAGGCCAAGGGTTCCAGTTTTCTTTTCGACGACTTGCGTCAGCGGGTTAAGGACGGCAAAGTGGCGTTCAACTTCAATCTTGAGCTAGCGCAAGCTGGTGACAAAATAGACAGTGCCACCGTGCCCCTGCCAGAGGGGCGAAAAAAGGTCAACATGGGCACCCTCAGAGTCACCTCCGTTTCTGAGGACGGCGGGGGTCCTTGCCTGACCATTACCTACAATCCGATGGTGATGCCCAAGGGTGTCGAGGCATCGGCTGACCCGATGTTGCCCGCTCGTGCAGCGCCTTATGCGGTTGGGCTGGGGCGGCGTCTAAGCGAAGGCCCTAAACAGCAATAAATAAGTTCACCGACCCTTGTTACTTTTTTAGGCCACAACCATGACCTGTTCCCGTAGAACCTTCATCATTCAGTCTCTTGCAGGTGCAGGAACCTTTGCTTCCCTGGCTAGCACCGCATCCGCTCAGCCCCAAGCGGAGGTTGTTGAGACTGACCCTCAAGCCGTGGCTTTGGGGTATCGATCAGATGGCACGAAGACCGATACCAAGAAGTACCCGAACTATGCAAACGGCCAAAGTTGTTCAGGGTGCGTGCTTTTTCAAGGGAAGGCGGGCGACAACACGGGCGCCTGCGCCGTATTTAGCAATAAGGTCGTTGCGAGCAAGGGCTGGTGTAGCGCTTTCAGCAAAAAATCATAGATGCTTTGCTGAAGTCCTCAGGGGTTACTTGATCAAGCGCTGCGCAACTCGCCCCACTAATTTGCCAACGGTTTCAATATCACCGCCACGCCGGTGCCGGAGCTCCTGGTAAGCCCCAATGGCCTGGAAGCGGATGCGCCGCACTCGTGTGGTTCAGCCAAAACTCTCGCCCATAGCCCGCGTCAAAGGTGGGCGTGCGGGCTTGCCTCACCCAGTCTGGGGACAAGAGTTGCTGTTGGCCGACCCGTCTTTCCCCGAGGTAGAGAAGCCCCTATCGCGCCCAATCTCGAGCACTCGCAAGAAACAAGTTGGCACCCAGCGGAGTTTCGGTAGCGTCGAAAGTGAGCACCGTATTTTTCATGCCGAGCACGGTCTCGCCAAATGACCGCCACGAGCAAGCACAGCATCGCCACGATGGCACCCCGAAAACCAAGGTCGAGCGCCATGAAAGGCGTGACCGTGCCTAGAGCCATACGCCGCCTATTGCCTTACCGTTTACGAATACTCAATCGCAGACGTTACTCCTTTGGCCAGATTTGTGCTGATGGCTCCATGACTAAAGCGCCATAAAATTAAGGGATTTCTCTGTTGTCTCTAGCAGCTGCGCAAGTGGCTCCGGTTTGTGGAGTAGAAATCCTTGTGCATAATGGATACCAATCTCTCGCACACGCGCTAGGATCTCTGGCCGGTCGACAAATTCGGCTACGGTTTTTGCGTTGACGACACGTGCCACCTCAACAAAACTACGCACAGCAGCATCGGCCAGTGAGTCGCTTGTTAGACCTTTTATGAACTGTCCGTCGATTTTTATTTGATTCACTTTGAGCTTTTTAAGGTAGCCAAAAGAGGACGCCCCGGAGCCGAAATCATCCAAGGAAACGCGCACACCAAGC
>JAYVKZ010000435.1:0-4371 GCA_043767985.1 Betaproteobacteria bacterium | reverse complement strand
CCCGCTTCAGTAGCTTCGCCCACCCCAAGCGCATCGACCGACCTTGAGCTGCCTCGGCATCCTCCGGTGACGGCGCTCCTTGAGCAGGCTCCTCGCGTGGCCGGGGCACCACCTTGGCACGCAGTTTGGCGTTTGGGGCCGCACCCCGTGGAAGCGAATCAGATGCAGCCTTGGTCTTGGCACCAGCGCCGCTAGTCGCTGCATAAACTCTAGTGGCGACATCACCTGATGCGTCGTACCGTCTCTCCACGGTGTCTTAGTTACGACATAACTTGAGGACAAGTTAGTCTTCACTGAAACTTCGTTTTGGCTTCAGCTCGACTTGGCCTGGCACCAACGTCGCGATATGAGCTTGACGCTATCGCAAGCGTCGGTCCGGTCGGCACGAGCCCTATCAACTTTAGGGGTGTCTTGAATTTCCCGGTTGAAGAGTTCGCGAGGCCTATTCTGCACTCAGCGGTCGCCGTTCCGGCGTCACCTGGGTGGTAAAGCTTTGATCATACCTAAAATGCAGGCGTCACATTTTGCACGAATGTGCCACCAACCCCATCAATCGCAACTCTGGGCACCGAACTCCTACGGGATGATTGACATGCGTGAGCGTGCACGGCATTTCGGCGGAGATTTGCAAGTACAAACGTCGAAAACGATTGGCTGTCGAATACTTTTGACGATGCCGTTGTGATGCGATGCCTCTAAGGGCACTTTCTAGACCCTAGACCCACCTAAATGCCGACTTCATGAAGCGCCGTACATACGCCGGAACTTCACCGGCAGAAAACAGGGTTACCGCCACCGAAAACTGGGATCGCACCACCGCTTTTTGGTGGCTAAACGCAATGAAGCCGTAATGACCATGGGCGTTACCCAGCCCAGAATTGTTGACTCCTCCAAAAGGAAGGCGACCGTGTAAGAATTGAACTAGAGAATGGTTGACACATGCGCCTCCAGACGAAGTCTGTTGAAGAACTTGCTGAATGTGTGTTTCGCTTCGACTGTAAATGTATAACGCCAGCGGCTTGGGGGCGGCGTTGATATTGGCAATAACCTCGTCAAGGTTTCGAAATGCGATAATGGGAAGCAGCGGGCCAAAGATTTCCTCTTCCATGATGCGGGCATTCGCGGGTATTGAATCTAGCAGTGTCGGCGCGACAAAGCAGGTTGACTCCGATATGCCTCCGCCGACCAGAACTCGCGCACCCCGGGCATTAGCGTCGTCTAGCAAGCTCTTCAATCGTGACATATGGCGGCCGTTCACGATATGAGCAAGGTGAGGGCTGGCCTCTTGCTCTTCATGCGACTTGCCATAAGCTTTTTCAATGATCGCCTTGCAATGGGTAACCCATTGGTCTTTAACACTTTCATGTACGTACACGTAGTCGGGCGCGATGCAGGTTTGGCCCGCGTTCGCAAACTTGGCCCACATTACGTTTTGGGCCGCGAGTGCAATGTCGGCCCCGGCGTCCACAATCGTTGGGCTTTTGCCGCCAAGCTCCAGCGTTACACTGGCGAGGTGTTTTGCAGCCGCTGCCATCACGCGCTTACCAATGGCTGGACTACCGGTAAAGAAGATGTGATCAAACGGAAGGTCAAGAAGGGCCTGTGCTACATCGGCTTCGCCCTCGACAATTGCGACTTCGCTCGGATCAAAAACCTCGCGCACGATACGGGCTATTACCCCTGACAGATGAGGCGTCATCTCGGATGGTTTGATGATCGCAGTATTGCCAGCGGCGATTGCTGAGACCAGCGGCCCGAACGTCAAGTTGACCGGATAGTTCCATGGCGAAATGATGAGGCATCGACCGCGCGGCATGTACTGCACATAACTGCGCGTGCCGATCGTGAGCATTGTGGGCCAGACCCGCGTCGGTTTCATCCACTTCTTGAGGTGCGAAATAGCGTCGTTGGCCTCTGCACACACTGGCAATAATTCAGCCATATCCACCTCACCTTGCGGCTTGCGGAAGTCAGCGTAGGCCGCCGCATAGAAATCGTCTGTGGAAGCCAAAACAGCATCGCGCAAGCGTCTCAATTTCACGATTCTTTGCGCGGCTGTAGAGCTGCGCAGTTCCAACGCAGTGGCGGCTTGGCTATCGAACACGCTTTGTATATTCGGCGTTGATGATGAAGCCGCGTTCAACTCGTTTTGCATATTGACCTTTATGGAGGGGATCGGTAGTTGGGCATAAGCCTTTTAAAGAGCCTTTTTTCAGCTAATTGCCTGGGTAGCCAGGATCTGAATCAATAAATTGCGGCCCTTGAAAGGTTACCTCGATGGTGCGCGCCTGTCATCATCAGTGCAAGTCCGGGTATAAGTATTTTAAAGCACTTTTTTTGGGTTCTTTGCCTATTGTGAGCCTCAAAGCGCGCTTCGATGCGTCGTGCCGTCTCTCCACGGTGTCTTGAGCTTCAGCTCGACTTGGCCTGCCGTATTGATCTGCACTCGGTCATTGGCTAGCGCTGGCCACGCTTTCATAGTCGTGATAAGTGATGTCCTTGAAGCGCATGGCTGTTTGCGTCAAGGGTAGCAGTCCGCAGTCCATAGCAGACACCGCCATTCCCGCCCGCGTATGTGTGTGAATAACGCATCCGACATCTGGTCGAGCGACATGTACGGCGCTATGAATTACATAGCCTGCGGCATTGATGTCGTATTGCGGATTAGGGTTGTCGATGACCTGCCCGTCGATGTCAATTGTCACCAGGTTGGACGCGGTAATTTCATCGTAAAGAAACCCGTACGCGTTGATCAACAGTTGCTCGGCAGGGCCAGGCAAGCGGGCAGTTATATGGTTGTAAACCAGGTCAGACATCCCGAAGTGGGAAACCAGCCGATAGCAGGCGGCGAGATCAACTCGGGTGTTCCAGTGTTGTGGGTTCATTCGTGTCTTTGCTCGCTTTGGGCTCGATCTGCCGTTTTAGGATGGATATCCCGTCCTGATTGTGAAATACGTCGTATCCGAGAGCTTACCTTCACGGTGCTTTGCGTCTTCAAGTGGCCGGTCAGAAGTGGCTCACGGGATTGCCTTTGTTTTCCCCTCGCGGAGTCTTGGAACCGGTTCCCTTGGTCAGACCGATAAACCAGTATGATCAAGTTTACCAACGCCCCCATGTAGCGAAAGAGTCTGGCGCGTGAAAACAGGCAATCAAGAATGACCAATGAAGCCAAGCCCAATCCTCTTTTAAGCGGACCCATTCTCCTAACGTTGCTGCGCCTAAGTCTCCCTAATACTTTGAGCATGGGGGCTACCGCTGCGGTAGCCATCGCCGAAACTTCCTATGTGAGCCTGTTGGGGATTGCGCCGCTTGCGGCGATGGCCCTGGTTTTTCCAATGGTGATGTTGCAGGGGATGATGTCGACTGGCGCCTTGGGTGGCGGTGTTTCTTCAGCTATTAGCAGAGCATTAGGGGCCAAAGATCAAGTCCGTGCCGAAGCGCTGGCTCGCCATGCAACCTTGATTGCACTGCTGGCGGGTCTCTGTTTTTTCTTGGTCTTCGAGTGGTTCGACAAAGACATTTTTACCTTGCTAGGCGGCCAGGGTGAGGCCTTCGAGCAGGCGCTAATTTACACCGGGGTCGTTTTCTTTGGTGCAATACCAGTTTGGCTGGTGAATACTTTTACGTCGGTGATTCGAGGGGGAGGCAACATGAAAGTCCCTTCGCTTTGCTTACTGCTCATTTCGGTACTACAAGTCGTCTTGGGCGGCGGACTCAGTCTGGGTTGGGGGCCTTTGCCGCGTTTGGGGATTGCAGGAGTTGCACTTGGCTCCGTTGTCGCTTATAGCTCGGCTGCAACTTTTCTTTTTTGGTTTTTATCGAGCGGGAAGGCAAGAGTGCGCCTCAATCTGAAGAACCTTTCCTTTCAAAGAGCGATGTTTCACGACATTCTTAAGGTTGGGGCGCTGGCTTGTATTTCGCCGATCCAATCTGTGTTGACCATTCTGATCCTTACCCGACTTGTCGCCCGGTACGGTACAGAGGCCCTCGCAGGCTATGGCGTCGGGGCGCGCTTGGAGTTTTTGTTAGTTCCAATCACCTTCGCTGTTGGGGCTGCCTGCGTTCCAATGGTTGGCATGGCTATTGGTGCGGGTATGCCAGACCGAGCGCGCCGCGTCGCGTGGACAGGGGGCACCCTAGCGGGCGTTGCGCTAGGCTTAATAGGTTTGTTTTTTGCAGTCTTCCCGGCGTTTTGGGTGAGTCACTTCACTACAGACCCTATAGCAACCAGCATGGCGCACAGCTACCTTAACTGGGCGGGTCCTTGTTTTGGTCTTTATGGACTGGCACTTTGCCTATTTTTCGCCTCCATGGGTTCTGGGAAAGTTCTCGGGCCTGTACTGGCCCAGAGTCTCCGGCTATTGATTGTCG
>JAYVKZ010000434.1:0-2950 GCA_043767985.1 Betaproteobacteria bacterium | reverse complement strand
CTCAATGCTTTCGTGAGCAAGCAGCTCGCCACAGAGCCGCGTATCCGCCCCGTTATTTCCGGGGCCAATCAGCGCCAGGACTTTGCTTGGCTTTGGCATCTTGTCCAACATACCTAAAGCAGCATGGAAAAGAGCATGCGCGGCGCGGCGAATCAATTCTCCTTCAGGCACTTGCTTTAAGCAGTGCGCCTCAATGACTCTAACTTGCTGAGCGTTGTAAAGTGCAATCACATGGCTTAGTTTAAAGGTGCTACTTTTCTTTACCCATCACGTAGTCCGGGAGCCAGGTCACTAGCTGAGGGAAAATGGTGATCAATGCGATACACAAGACCAAGCAACCGAAGAAGGGAAGCGCGGCCCTAGCAATGAGATTGGCGTCCTTGCCCGTCATATTTTGAAGCACAAAGAGGTTGAAGCCGACCGGCGGGGTGACCTCCGCAATTTCGACCAGGAGCACCACAAAAATGCCGAACCAAATGAGATCGATACCCGCTTTTTGAATCATGGGCAACACCACCGCTGCCGTGAGTACGATCATCGAAATTCCGTCGAGGGCGGTACCCAAAATGATATAGAGCACGGCCAGAACTGCAATCAAGGCAGCGGGAGCAAGGCCGAGCCCGCTCACCCATTCTGCCAAGAGTCGGGGAATGCCGGTGAAGGCCATGGTCTTGGTCAAAAACGCAGCGCCCGCCAAAATGAACATAATCATGCAAGAGACCCGCGTGGCTCCCATCAGGCTGGCGGAGAAGTTCTCCCAATTCAAACTCTTGCTAAAGAAGGCAATCGCGAGGGACCCAAGCACGCCATAAGCGGCGCACTCCGTGGCCGTTGCCCAACCCGCGACCAGCACCCAAACAATAAAGACGATGAGTAAGGTACAAGGAATCAGGCTGCCTGAGCGCTTTAACTTTTCTTTGAAACTCATGTCGGGCTCAGGAGGCGGGATTTCGTCCTTGTGCCGAATCGACCACCAGGCAATGTAGCCAGAGAACAAGGCCATCAGCAAAAAGCCAGGGATAAAACCCGCCAGGAAGATTCGAATAATCGAGGCGTCGGCAGCGACGGCATACACCACCATGGTGATGGAGGGCGGAATCAAAATGCCGAGCGTACCTGCGGTTGCGAGGGCGCCAATCGCAAGCTTCTCGTTGTAGCCGCGTTTAAGTAACTCAGGCAAAGCCACCTTGGCAATAGTGGCACAGGTCGCTGCGGACGAACCTGATACCGAGCCGAAAATACCGCAGCCGAGAATGGTGGTGTGCATCAAGCGGCCCGGGACATTGTTCAGCCACGGCGCGAGGCCAGAGAACATTTGCTCGGACAAACGCGTACGAAAGAGGATCTCGCCCATCCAAATGAACATGGGGAGCGCTGCCAACTCCCAGGAGGCACTGCTTTCCCACAGAGCAGAAGCAAGATTTTTACCCCAGACCAGGGCGGGAATATCAGTGAAGAACACCATGCCCACCCAACCAATCACCGCCAAGGTGACGGCGATCCACAGCCCACCGAACAGCAAAGCCATCATCAGTGCGAGCAGGATGCCGCCGATTTCTACGATATTCATGAGGCGGGCCTGTTAGCGAGGGTCAATACTAGCTTTTCACCGAACTTCTTCTTGGACATCTTCACCTTAGACATCTTCACTAAAGTCGCCACGGGCGTGGCGCTCTTCGACGGCCGTGACATAGACCGGGCGCTGGCCCCGTATCACCCAAATGAGTTCGTCGATAAAGGCGAGGCAAAGGAGAAAGGAACCGATCACCAAACTAGATTGGGGTATCCACAAGGGGAGGGCGATCATGCCGGTGCCCATGTCGTTGTACTGCCAAGAGTCGTACACATAGCGCGTGACTGACGCCGTAATGTAGGCCGTGAAGGCGCTGGCCATGACCAGATTGATAATTTCAAAGACGCGGCGGCGAGCCGGTGGCATCTTCTCAAGCAATAAGGTGACACGTACAAAATCGCCATGCTTGAAGGTGTGCGATAGACCAAAAAAAGCTGCAGCCGCAGTGAGCCAGCCCACGATGTCTTCAGTACCGCCAGTCTTCAAACCCATTTCGCGCAGCACCGTGGAGCCGAGCATCAGGGCAAAAATTGCGAAAATGAAAAAGGCCGCAATGACACCGGCGACATCAAAGATCCATTGGAACGGTCTTTTTGCCGTGGCGTTCATTTCGGCCTGCTTGGTAGAGGAAGCCTCAACCATTACTTCTTGTTGAAGGCATCAAGAATGGCTTTGCCTTCAGGGCCAGCTTTCTTGGTCCAGTCCTCCAACATGATTTTGCCCACTTGGCGGAAGTCTTGAACCAACTTGGCGGGTGGCTCCATGATCTTCATGCCTTTCTCGGCGAGTGCCTTTTTATACCAATCGTTCTTTTCTTCCGATATTTTCCAACCGCGCTTTTCAGCCTCAGCGCCTGCCTTCATGACCGCCTCTTGAGTAGGCTTGTCGAGCGCCTCAAAGGCCTTCTTGTTGACCAGCACGGCATTTTTGGGGAGCCAAGCCTGAGTATCATAAAAATATTTGATGTGCTCATAGGTCTTGGTGTCGTAACCGGTCGACCCTGACGACATATAAGCCTCAACCGCACCGGTCGCTAAGGCCTGTGAGAGTTCGGCGGCTTGAACAGTGACCGGCTGAGCGCCAATCAGTTCAGCGATTTTCGCAGTCGACGGGCTGTAGGCGCGCCATTTGATCTTGCGCATATCGGCGACCGACGCAATCTCCTTCTTCACATAGAGGCCTTGAGGAGGCCACGGCACGGCATAAAGCAGGAACATGCCTTGTTCCGATAGTTTTTTGTCCAAGGCCGATTTGGAGGCCAGATGCAGACGATAGCCGTCCTTGTAGCCTGTGGCTAAAAAGGGGAGACCATCTAGTCCGTAGCCCGCCCACTCATTCTCGAAGTTAACGAGCAGGACCTCGCCGAGTTGCGCTTGG
>JAYVKZ010000433.1:0-11153 GCA_043767985.1 Betaproteobacteria bacterium | reverse complement strand
GTGCCCGCACGTCTGTTAAGGTTAAAGGCGCAATGGGTAAAATCGCGCCGACCAAGACGCCGGTGTGAAGATCGTTCTTCGCGCTGTTGAAGAGCCACTAGGCTTTCAAGTCGCGAATTTAATCTGGATGCAAGCAAGGCCAAAAAGGCTACAAAATTAGGGCCCGTGATCATCACTGATCGCGGTCGGCTGATCTCCTTTCAGCTACTTGCTTGATACCAATGTCGCTTCCGAGCTGCGCAAAATTTCTCTTGGCAAGACTGATCTGCGGGTCGCGAGCTGGGCTGCACGTGTCAATCCTTCATCCCTGGACGTGATACACGCTCAGAACTAATTTGTACCGGTGCCTTCGCCGTGTGAATTTCACGATCTCACTTGGCTATGCGAGACTACGCCTTTGTTCGCGGAAAATGGATAGATCATGAACAACAACCAGGCCGCATCGCCCGTTCAAACCCAACTGATCTCGCATAGCGGCCTGAGCTTTACGGTCGACACAGTCGGCCCCAAAGATGGCGCTCCGGTACTGTTGCTGCACGGCTTTCCGCAGAGCCGCCATGCCTGGCGTGAGCAGTTGCCGGTACTAGGCCAAGCCGGCTTTCGCGCCTATGCGCCGGACCAGCGCGGTTACTCGAGTGGCGCGCGACCAGACGGCACCGAGCCTTACGGCCTGGATCAACTAATCAGTGACGCGCTGGCTTTGATGGATACAGTGGCCGCGCCGCGATTTCATGTGATCGGCCATGACTGGGGCGGTCATCTGGCCTGGACCTTGGCCTTGCGAGCACCGCAACGCATGCTCAGTCTGGCGGTGCTGTCACGGCCGCATCCGGCGGCCTTCGTGATGGCACTCAAAGGTGATCCAGAACAGGCCGCGCGCTCCGGCCATCATTCGAGTCTGCTCCAACCGGGTGGTGCGGCGGCGATGCGCGCCAGTGACTTTTCGGGGTTTCGAGCGATGTACAAACATCAGCGAGTGCCCGATGATGCGGCCGAACACTATCTCGACATTCTCCGTCAGCCTGGCGCGATCGAGGCCGCCATCGAATGGTATCGGGCCGGTGCCAGCACCTTCCGAAACGCCAGCGCAGGTCAGGTAAAAATACCGACGCTTTATATATGGGGCAACGCCGATGCCACTGTTGGCCGGCTGGCCGCGGAGTCGAGCGCACAATTTGTTGATGGCCCGTTTCGCTTCGTCGAGATTCCGGATGCGGGGCACTTTCTCACCGATGAAGTGCCGCAGCGGATCAGTGAATTGCTCATCGAGCATCTGCGCAGCTTCTCGAAACTCTAAGCTCGATCTCGGCGCAAAGAATGCTTACTCTGGGCACAAAGTAGGCCTACTAGACAGAAAGCCTACGTTGCGCGAGCGCCATCAAGAGTAGAAGCCTCTGCCGCACTGAGCTTCGGACCATCCAAGGTGGCATCAGAATGATCCTGCTTAAAGCGGGCAATGATCGGCTTGAGCTCTTCGCGAACATGGGTTTCGCTGTAACCATTGAAAAGATGTCCGAGCAAGCCTCGCTTCAAGTCACTACTGCCCAGGAACCAATCCGCAATCGGAAAAGTCAGATTCATATTTCGTCGCATCATGATGCCCATATTGTGATGAGCGGCATGATGACGGCGAACGGTATTGATGAAGGGCATGCGCTCGACGAATTTGTTCTCGGGAACATGGCAGCAATAGTGGAAGGTCTCGTAAAGCATGTAGTGGCCCAACATGGTGATCGGCACCATGTAACCGGCGTTGCTGCCCAGCAGTAAACCCGTGATTGAACCGAACAAAACCCCGGCCACCGTGATGACCATCAGCACGCGCCAAGGGAAAAAGACGATGCGAAACTCACGTTGATTAAACGCCCTGTCGATCGTCGGCATGCTGTCGGTGAAGTATTGGTGATGTTCGCGGGTGTGCCTTTCATAGATGGCGCGAAGTGCGAAGACGTCGACACGACGATGCATCACGAAGCGGTGCATGCCCCATTCGATAAAGTTTCCGGCGATTGCCACGGGCAGGATAAGCAGCCATTCCCAGGTGGCTCCCTTGATCTGGCTTAAACAGTAGCTGATCAGCCCGGTACCCACGGCATACATCACCAAAACATGGGCAAAGCCGTTGTACCAAGTTTCGATTCTGGCGCGATAACGCTCACGAAAGTCTTGCTGACGGGGGGTAAGGCGGTAAGGCACATTCAGTGGCATCTTGCTTGAACTCCAGCGGTGATTTCTAATAATAAGCTTGGAAACGCGACAAGGGAAGCCTAGCCATGCGGAATTCGGAAAGTAAACCTTCGAAGCTGAGCTACATCGCCACGGCGCCAATCTTCTCCTGCTGTTGCAGGGCGAAGATCGAGCTATAACCTCCCGACCAATCCGGTGGCATTCGGCAGGGGCGCGGGTCATGATGGGCAAACTCGGCCATTTTGCCGCGCAAAATAGCTTGCTCATACTTTGAGCGGATCGGATTCAAAGTGTAGGGAAAAGCGTCTGCCGACGACAAGGTATAGAGCAGCAAGGGCCGACCCAGATCAGATTCGTTGCGCTTTGAGCTATGCATCATGCGGCAGTTATGCAAGGTCAGGGAACCCGCGGGTCCAGTCAAATAGCGTGCGCGAGATTGATCGAGTTTGGCGACATCTGGGGCAGAGAGCGCTCCGGTCCATTTGCCATTTTCGTCATACTGTGAGGGCAAGGGCTCCATCTGGTGACTGCCCGGCATGACCCCTAAGGGGCCCTGCTCCGTGCCACAGTCGTAAAGGTAGGTTCCAATGGTCACCGGCGAGTAGTTGGTATGTGGCCAGAAGCCGATGTCATAGTGCCACTTGACCTCCTCACCACCGGAGGCCCACTTGAAGTTTAATTTTGAGTGATGGTATTTGACGTCGCTGCCGACCAGGTCAGCAACAATATCCGGCACCACCGATTGATTGATGTAGTCCCAATAGGCCGGGTGTTGCTCGACCGGATTGGATACCCGGCGCAGGCGCGGCGCATCTGCGCGGTGTCCCGGTTCGAGATCGAATACCTTGTCGCTTTTAGTAATGCTTCGGCTGCGCTCAACCAATTCGCTGGTGGCGCTACGCAAGCGCGTGAGCCATTCCTCATTGATGGCCCGCTCAAGCAAGAGGTAGCCCTCAGCAAAGTATTGCTCGCGTTGACGCTGGCTGAGCACCTTGGGAGGAATCGACAGGATTTGATCTGGAGTCATCATTCAGCCTTTGTATCGTCTGGATATCGTCTGGACGCGGCTTTTCGCTGCGGCGAGCTTCCGTCGTTGCATAGGTACCAAGATCACCGGAATCGGCGAGTGATCCCACTGACATGGTAAATCATTGCTCTAGCCCATGCGTCCGGCAATTCTGCTAGTTGAAACCTTGCTTGGGCTCCTCGGGGCCATTCTCCAGAAACGGGGCTTACACGCTGAATAATCAAGAGCCTATTGGTATGATGCTAGTCGACAAATGCGGACGAACCACGCTTGTTTCCCGTACACGGCCAAGGTAAATCCGGCCCGATGCCTCGTTATTCTGCCTCTTTTCCGCCAACCCTATCCCTTAGGTGCGCCATGTCAGTCACGCCAATAAAGTCCTCCCAACCCCACAATGCCCGTACTAGCAATGCCACGGATGCGTTGCAGCAAGCCAAGATTCATCTCGCCGCCGCCTACCGTCTCGCGGTGCATGACGACCTCGACGAAGGTATCGACAACCACTTCACGATGACGGCCCCAGGGTACGATGATCGCTACCTGATCTTGCCCTTTGGTCGACACTGGTCAGAAGCGAAGGCAAGCGACATGATCACTTTCAATGAAGCCGGTGAGACCTTAGAGGGCAGTGGAGTGGTTGAACTTTCGGCGCAGTGCATCCACGCGCCGATTCACCGCATTACCGGCGCAAAGGTGGTGCTTCACACTCACCAGACTTGGGCCTTGGCGCTCAATATGCTGCAAGACAACCGCCTGCTTCCCGCCAGCCAGACAGCTGCTTTCTTCCATGGTCACGTGGCCTACGATGACACCTATCAGGGCACAGCCGACTTTGTGGCGGAGGGTGAGCGTCTCGCACATTTGATCGGCAAAAAACAAGTGCTCTTCATGAAAAACCACGGCGTGTTGGTGGTCGGAGATACCGTTGCACAAGCCTACCGGCGACTCTACAAGTTGGAGCGGGTCTGTCGCGCACAAGTGCTGGCGATGAGCACGGGTCAGCCACTGAACATTCTGGCGGATGAGATCACCGCACAGGTGCAAGCGCCACCTGTAGATGAGCGCCACCCGCGCGACGAGCGTGAACGTTTGTACTTTGAAGCGATGATGCGCGTGCTGGACCGGGAACTACCCGGTTATGCCGAATGATTGGCTGAGATTGCCGAATTGACGCGCTCGTGACGCACACGAATTTCGTGATATCACCCTAGGATGCTTTCGCCTTCGTCCTCGACCTCTGGACGCACCTCCGCCCTGGCACCGTTTCACGTGCGCAGCTTTCGCTTTCAATGGCCGGCCGATCTTGCCGCGTCGTGGGCCTTCGAAATGGAGACACTGATTCTCGGTTGGTATGTGCTGGTGGAGTCAGGCTCGGTTAATTTGCTCGTTTTGTTTGGTGCGCTTCAATATTTGGGTTCGCTGTTTTCACCACTGTTTGGTGTTGCCGCTGACCGCGTCGGATATCGCCTGTTGTTCTGGAGCACGCGCGCTGTTTATGCAGGGTTGGCTTTGTTGCTGGGCGTGCTTGCCGCCAATCATGCGCTGACGCCGGTCACGGTTTTGGTCATCGCAGGGGTTGCGGGCATGATTCGCCCGTCGGATATGGTGATGCGTTACGCGTTGATCGCGCAGACGATGCCGGCCGAACAGTTGCTGGGTGCGCTCGGCGTTTCACGCATCACCTCCGACTCGGCGCGAATCACCGGTGCGCTGGCCGGTGCAGGCGCGGTGGCCGTCTACGGCATCGCTCAGGCCTACGTGGCGGTCACCTTGCTGTTCCTGGTGAGCTTTAGCTTGTCGCTAGGCGTCGCGCGCCATACCGATGAAAACAAGACCAGCCAGCCAGCCGTCGCGGTCGCGTCGCCGCTGCAAGACTTGCGCCTGGCGTTCCGCTATGTCTGGGGCAAGCCTGATTTGCTCGGCGCGATGACCTTGGCCTTTCTAGTGAATCTGCTGGCCTTCCCGTTTGTGCTGGGTCTATTGCCTTACGTGGCCAAGAACATATACGACGTCGGACAAACCGGTTTGGGTCTGCTGGTCGCCGGTTTTTCTTCCGGAGCCTTGTTGGGTTCGATTGTGCTGGGCGGTAACTGGTTCGTGTTGCGTGCGGGGCGAACCATGGTCATTGCCGCCGGTTGTTGGTTCGCGTCAATGCTGGTCTTTGCCTTCGTCACGAACAGCTCGATCGGCATCGCGATTCTGGTTTGCGCCGGTTTTGCACAGAGCCTGTGTCTGACCCCGCTGGCCGCCGTGATGTTGCGCAGCTCTGCGCAAGAGTATCGCGGCCGGGTGATGGGCATGCGGATGCTCGCCGTATGGGGATTGCCCGCAGGCCTGCTGATCTCCGGCCTCTTGATCAAGGCGTTCGGCTTTACCGCGACCGCGATGGGCTACGCGAGTCTGGGACTACTGGCGACCGCTGCAATGACCTGGCGCTGGCGCGCGCACCTGTGGGGCGCCGATTCGCCGGCCAATCTGGCGGCAGCCGCGCCGACGAGTACTTAAGCCGTCACCGCATCCGCCCAAGGCTGAAATGTCTCAGCCGCACCGCTATTCTGATGGCCACTGCGCATTGCCGCAGACGGACAAGCAAACTTGAGCGGCATGGTCTGCACCCGAGCTTGCTCATAGTCAAACTCACGCGCCAAGGCCGAGTGGATGGCCTCCGGCATCCGCGCGTCGCCAATCAACACCGAGCCCTCCGAGGCATCAATGCGAGGCGTGTGAAACGCACTGTCCAGATCCATGCCGTAGTCGATCGCAAACGAGATGATCTGCGCGACTGCGGGCAAGATACGCCGACCGCCCGAAGCACCTACCGCCATCATCCGAGCGCTGCCCTTGCCATCGCTGATCGCTGCAATCGCTGGGGTGTAGTTCGACAAGCAGCGTCGCCCCCCAGCGATCGAATTGGTATTGCCAGGCTCAGGGTCGAACCACATGACGCCGTTGTTCATCAAGATGCCGCTCTTGGGGGTCACGAACTTCGAGCCAAAAATGCCCAGCAAGGTTTGCGTGACTGCCACCATATTGCCGTGTGCATCCACCACATTAAAGTGTGAGGTGCAGGATGGCGTCAAATGCTCCGCGCCCAAGGCGCGCTTGCCCTCGGCATCGCCCATATCAGCTAGGCGCTGACGGTAGGCAGCCTGCAAGGCTCGTCCATAGGCGGCATAGCCCTCGGCATCCGGAGCAGCGCCCTTGGGTGTCCAGTCCGAGAGCAACTTAAGGGTTTGCGCCAAGGTCGGGCCTGCCGTTAGTTCTGGCGAGGCATGCACCACCGAATTGCGGTAGGGAATGGCCAAGCTTGCACTGACTCTTGCCTGATAGCGAGCCAAATCTGAGGCACGCAAGGAACCGCCTGCCGCTTCGATTTCGTCGGCAAGCGTTTGGGCGAGCTCGCCTCGGTAAAGCGACTGTGCGCCGTGCTCGGCGATCCAGCGCAAGGTTTTCGCATACTTGGGGCGAGGTAAAGTCACCCTGGACTTGATGCCCCACATGGCCGTAGGCGGCAGACCGTCGCGCAGAAACTCTTCGGCGGCACTTGGGTAGCGACGTAGATCAGCTGCGCCTGCTGCGATGTTCTCAGTGGTGTACCAGTCAACGAGCAAGCCCTCGTCGGACAGTTGGGCGGCCGGTAGCACTAAATCGCGCCAGACAAGTTTGCCGTATCGGCGATGAGCCTCACCCATACCGGCGACCACGCCGGGCACGACCACTGAGCTTGCACCGTGAAGGTTGCGATCACCTTGGACCCGTGCCCAAGGAAAGAGGTCAGACGCCGCGCCGTCGCCCGACAGTGGAAAGTCAGCGCTCGTCAGCCCTTGCGGAGAAACACCTCCAAAATCAATGACTTCAAAACGGTTTTCGGCCGCACGATAAACAACCATCGTCCCCAAGCCACCGGCGCCACTCATCCATGGCTCGATGGCACCCAGGGCAAACGAGGTCGCCACCGCCGCGTCAATGCAGTCACCGCCACGCGCCAGCACCGCCGCGCCCGCTTGGGCGGCTACCCGATGCTGCGCCGACACGATCCCTTTCTCGGATACGACGGCGGGCTTACGGTAAGTTTGTGAAAGGCTAAAGTTATCGTTCATTAAGTTCTCGTTCCAATAAGGTCTGAATTTTTTTCAGCGCGGAATATTCAGGCCGGCGGCTTCAAGCCGGCCAGCAGGATCCTCTCCTCGCCCCTGAAATCTTCAATCACCCGTGACTGCTCATCGAACACCATGGTCGCGCGCCGATTAGTGTCATAGGCCGGCCAGGTGGGCACTCCTGGCGCATTGGGTCGTCCATTGCGAGCAAAAGCAAGCCAGGCCGCACTCATCTGATCGGCGACGCGTTGCGCCTCGGGTCCGGTGCCCACCATCGATGCCGAGACGGCCACATTGTCGAAGACCATGGCCAGGTCAAGCGAATGCGGTGAACCCCACTTGCCGCCATCGACGCGAGTGACCCAGTCCAGTTCATACAGCCAAGCAGGAGCGGCCTGCTGCGCAACTCTGCGCTCAACTTGTTGCCAGGCGCCCTCGCGGGTGAACTTATCGGTGTCCATGGCAAAGAACAGGTCCGAGGCGCTGGCCTTGGGGCGTGACTGGCGGAAGGTTGCAATCACCTTGTCAAAATCTTCAGGTCGGAACCAGGCCGCCATGCGTTGACGCAGACCAGCCTCATCCAGCGTGAAGGTGCTGGCATCGCGGCTGCCGGTGAGCAAAGTCATCTCGGTAGCGGTTGTGCCGACCATGAGCGGGATACTGGCTGACAGGGCTGGGGCCTGAGGCGACCAGGGTCCGGCTGGCAGATGCCGACCATCAACGACGGGCCGATAGTTGGCACGAGCGGGTCCGCGCATGGCCTTGGCCAGGCCTTCGACGAGCCGCTCGGTGGGCAGGCTCGCCAACCTTGCCGCATCGCCAACTTTGATGTCGAGCGCCTCAAGCAGAGCCAGCGTTTGGCGCGTGCCCGTAGCGGCGTCCATCGCTTGAAGATAGTACGAGCCACTTTGCACGATGGCCTTGTGGTACAGGCCTTGCGCGGCCGGCATGGCCATCAGCGTTGTCACTTTCGCGCCCCCGCCCGACTGGCCAAAAATGGTGACATTCGCTGGATCGCCGCCAAATTCTGCGATGTGCGTCTTGACCCATTGCAGGGCTGCGACAATGTCGAGCATGCCAGCATTGGCAGCGTCAGGAAAACCGGAGGCCAGCTCGGCCAGATGCAAATAGCCAAACAGGTTCAGGCGATGGTTGAGTGTGACTACGACGACATCACCCTTGCGGCACAGGCGTGTGCCATCGAAAACATTGCGCGATCCGGACAGAGAACTAAAATCGCCCCCGTGCAACCAAACCATCACCGGACGCTTGACCCCATCGCGAAGGCCGGGCGTCCAGATATTGAGAAGCTGGCAGTCCTCGCTCATCTCCTTGTCAAAGGTCCAGGAGGCGAACAACGAGCCGACCGCGCCGCGCGACTGTGGTGACATCGCGCCAAAGGCGAGCGCATCGCGCACCCCGGCCCAAGGCGTGGCGGCCTGTGGTGCCCGGAAGCGTTCGGCACGGGCATAGGGAATGCCTTTGAAAATTCGGATGTCACGATCCAGATGCCCACGCACCATACCGCTGGCCGTATCCGCGACCGGAGCATCGTTGGCTTGGACCCTGTGGGTCGCAAGCAAACTACCGGCGGCGCAGGCCAGAGAGGCGCTCATGAGTTGACGGCGATCATTCATCGCTAGGCTCCTTCAAGTTCAATTCATGGTCACAACAATCTTGCCGAAATGGGCATTGCCACGCATATGTTCATAGGCCGCCGCGAGCTCTTCAAAGTGGAAGGTTTTATCAATTGGCAACTGGAGCCGACCCTGGCTCAAATGGCCGGAAAGGTCTCTTTTCATCGCGGCATTAATTTGACGCACCTCTTCGACGGAGCGAGTGCGGAACGTGACCCCGATGTAATGGATCCGGCGTAAGGCATGCAAGTCAAAATCAAACTCACCGCGCATGCCGCCCAGACGACCCACGTTAACGATGCGGCCTTTAATCGCTGTGGCAGCAAGATTCTGACTAGCAAGGTGCCCAGAGACCTGATCAACGATCAGATCCACACCCTGCCCTTCGGTGGCCTTCAAGACGGCAGCCACCCAGCCAGGATCACTGCTATCGAGCGCGAGATCCGCACCATACTCATGGAGTCGGGCTCGTCTTCCCGCATGGGTCGAGGTGCCGATCACCAGTGATGCCCCCATCAACTTGGCAATACGCATCGCCATGAGGCCTACACCCGAGGAGGCACCTTGAATCAGCACGCTTTGGCCGGACTGGAAGGCACCGTGGGTGACCACCGCATCATGCATAGTCTGCAAGGCCACCGGCAGACAGGCCGCCTGTTCGAAACTCATGTCGGCATCCGGAAAGTGCATGACCCGGCCGAGATCGGCCACGGCGTATTCGGCAAAGGCCGCCTTGCCTGAACACATGACCCGATCACCGATCTTGAACCCGCTCACCTTGTCACCCAGAGCCGATACCTCGCCCGACCATTCCATGCCAATAATCGTGCCAGGGCCGCCGGTGGAGCCATGCTTATGCCCAGCGAGAATGCCTAGGTCGGCACGGTTCAGTGCGCCCGCGCGGACCTTCACCAGCACTTCTTCAGGCCCAGGTGTAGGCCTAGGTTGATCTTGAATGGCAAAGCCATGCACTCCGAGTACGGCAGCTTTCATGTGTTGATTTCCTTCAAGGCCTCACCTTACCTCGTGTCGCCTAAGTGCCAGCAGATCAGGCGCATCAAATTGAAATAGCCAGGTAGGTCGATATTTCCTTGAGCATGTAGGCGGCCGCAGGCGCGTCGTGCTCCTCGGTATCGAACCGGCCGTGGATTTATACGGCAAGCTCGATTACATTTAATCCAGACGGCCCATGCGGGCCGCAATTTCCAAGCATTTCAGCTTCTCGACGGAGGAATCATTCCATGGCATCCCACACAACCGGTGACGGCGGTATTCCGTCGCGCGACGCGGCCCAACGTGGTCTCAAGCGAGTCATGACGCTCGGTGGCGCCTACGGCATGCGCAACTATACGGTCAAGGATCTGCGTGACCTCAAGGGCAAGCGCGTGCTGACCGAGACCCTGCCTTTTACGGTAGAAGAAGCCGCCGCTGCCGAGGAGGCCGGCATCGATACGATGAAGGTGCGGTTTGATCCAAAGCGCCCCGAGCTCGCCGCCGAGATTCGCAAGGCGGCGCCACATACCTTCATGTCCTTCTCGGTTGCGCTGGTGGCAGCCGCGACACCGGCCGAGGCGGTGCGAATCGGCTATCAGGCGATGGAACTTGGCGCTGACGGCATCATGTGCCAGTGGGCACCGAGCTTTATTGCTGCCGCCACCGAGGCCGGTATTCCGGTGGAAGGTCATGCCGGGCTGGTACCCCGCCGAAGCACCTGGACGGGCGGCTTGCGTGCCGTTGGCAAGACCATCGACGAGGCCCTGTGGGTCTACGAGGAAATCAAGAAGCTCGAGGCGGCTGGCGCCTGGGCGGTGGAGGTCGAGGTCATACCGGCGGAACTGCTGGCCGAGATCAGCAAGCGCACCAGCCTGCTGACCTCATCGATCGGTGCGGGTGGCGGCGGTGACATCCAGTTCCTGTTTGCCGAAGACATCCTCGGTAACAACGGGCCGCCCTACCCACGCCACTCCAAGCAATACCGCAATCTCCTCAAGATGAAGCAGGACATGCAGGCCGAACGTATCGCGGGCTTCAAGGAGTTCATCGCCGATGTGCGCTCGGGCGGCTTTCCAGCGCCACAGCATGTGGTGAAGGCGCCGCCGGGTGTGATCGAGGCATTTTTGAACCAGGTCGATAGGAAGAGCTGAGATGAACAAACTTCTCTCACCCAGCGCGGTTGATGCCTTTCAGCGTGATGGTTTTTACTCA
>JAYVKZ010000432.1:0-4263 GCA_043767985.1 Betaproteobacteria bacterium | reverse complement strand
TATGCACCACCGGGTTACACGCCCTACCCCGCGTCCTGCTGTACCTCGGTCAACCACCAAGTCTGTCACGGTATCCCTGGCCCCAAGATTTTGAAGTCGGGCGATATTGTGAACGTGGACGTGACCGTCATTAAAGATGGTTACCACGGTGATACGAGCCGCATGTATCTAGTTGGAGAGACATCCATTGGTGCCAAGCGTCTGTGCGAGATCACCTACGAGTGTATGTGGTTGGGTATTGCCCAAGTGCGCCCAGGCGCGACCATCGGCGATATCGGCCATGCTATTCAAACTTACGCGGAAAAATCCGGCTTTTCAGTTGTCCGGGAGTTCTGCGGCCATGGCATTGGCAAAAAGTTCCATGAAGATCCGCAAATTCTTCATTATGGCAAGCCCGCTACCGGCGGAAAATTAGTGCCGGGCATGATCTTCACGGTCGAGCCGATGATCAATGCGGGCCGCCGAGAAATCAAAGAATTGACCGATGGTTGGACCATTGTCACTAAGGACCATAGTCTTTCAGCCCAATGGGAGCACACCGTCTTGGTGACAGAAACCGGGTACGAAATTCTGACTCAGTCTGTGGGCACGCCTGCCCCACCGAGTATTATTGCAGTGGCCGCCTAGATTTCCCGTGCGCAAGCATCAGTGAGGCAAAGCCAATATCTCATCGACAAAAAGGCTCTGCTCGACAGTTTGCCTGGGAATTCTATTCAAAGCAATTTACGGCACATGTGCCGGTTGGCTGAACAGCACCTCAAGCGTTTATGGGATGGCGCGGAGTTGGGCGGGCAAGCCTGCCTTCTGGCAGTAGGAGGCTTTGGTCGGGGCGATCTGTTTCCTTTCTCCGACGTCGATTTGCTCATCTTATTGCCAACAACGGACAACACGTTCGACGGCAAACTAGAGCGCTTTATCGGCTTATGTTGGGACGCAGGCCTAGAAATAGGTCATAGCGTGCGCACGGTCGAGGAATGTGTCACTGAGGCACGGGCCGACTTTAGTATTCAAACTGCGCTTTTGGAAAGACGCTACCTGTACGGTCAACGTCAGCTCGCAGTGACCCTGGGCAAGGCCTTGGCGAGCGTCATCGACCCCAAACAGTTTTACTCGGCGAAAGTGCTCGAGTTACAGCAGCGTCACGCGAAATTTGAAGACACACCGTATAGCCTGGAGCCCAATATCAAGGAAAGCCCAGGGGGCTTGCGTGATCTACAAATTTTGCTTTGGATCTCGCGCGCTTCGGGGCTTGGTGATTCCTGGGCTGCCATGATCAAGAGCGATTTAATGACTCGAGAGGAGTTGGCAGAGCTTAAGCGCGCAGATCGCATTCTCAAGACATTCAGATGGGTGTTGCATAAGATCGCTGCGCGACGCGAGGATCGTCTGGTCTTCGACCTTCAGGCCCAAGTGGGCAAGCAGCTCGGCTTTGACAACTCCCCCGCTGTTGTAAAAAGCGAACGGAGAGTCTCCGAAGAGGTCATGCAACGCTACTACATCGAAGCCAAGCACATTACTCAGCTCAACACCATCATTCTTCAAAATTTGGAGACTCGGCTATTTCCCCAGCCAGACGCGAAGCCTGAGCCCATCGATCAAGAATTTCGCAATCGCGATGGCTTGCTAGAAATCATCGACCCGCAAAGATTTCAAGTCGACCCTTCCGCCATCTTGCGTGCGTTTTTGGTAATGCAGCAGCATTCCGAGCTGCAGGGCATGACCACCCCGACGATTCGCGCGTTGTGGCGAGCGCGCCATCAAATCAATGCAGCATTTCGACGCCGCCCCGAAAATCGCGCGTTGTTTATGAAGTTTTTGATGCAGCCCAGAGGCATCACGAGAGAGTTGCGACGGATGAATAAGTGGTCGATTTTGAGCCGCTACTTGCCCGTGTTTGGTCGCATTGTGGGACGCATGCAGCATGATTTATTTCATGTGTACACCGTTGACCAACATATCCTTATGGTGGTGCGTAATTTTAGACGTTTCTTTATCGCTGAACATGCCCATGAATATCCCTTTTGTAGCCAACTGGCTGCCGACCTCGAAAAGCCTTGGTTAGTTGTGATCGCTGCGCTTTTCCACGACATCGCAAAGGGTCGAGGCGGAGATCATTCCAAGCTTGGAAAAATCGACACAGAGGTGTTTTGCCGTCAGCATGGCCTGAGCAAGGACGATTGCGAGTTTGTGTCGTTCTTGGTCGAACATCATTTGACGATGTCATCCATTGCACAAAAGCAGGACCTCAGCGACCCCGACGTGATCGAAGACTTTGCGAAATTAGTGGGTCACCAGGAACGGCTGAAGGCTCTGTACTTGCTCACGGTCGCCGATATTCGGGGGACTAGCCCAAAGGTCTGGAATGCTTGGAAAGCCAAGCTGATCGAAGACCTGTTTCGTCAAACCGCTCGTTTTTTGAGCGGTGGAAAAACCAACTATGGCGTCATGGCTGATAGTACGCGCGAAGAAGCGCGCCGCTTGCTCAATTTGTATGCGCTCAAGCCCGAGAGTTATGAAGCTTTCTGGGCCAGTCTCGATCTGCCTTATTTTCTGCGCACCGAACCAGCGGATATTGCTTGGCACACTCGCGTACTTTACAGACATTTGAAGTCTGAACAAGCGATCGTCAAAAGCCGTCTGTCATCGGTCGGTGAAGGGTTTCAAATCCTAGTTTACGCGCGCGATCAGGCCGACTTGTTTGCGCGTATTTGCGGCTATTTCGACAGTAAAAACCTTTCGGTCCTGGACGCCCGCATTCATACCACCTCGCACGGGTATGCTCTGGATAGTTTTTTGGTGGTGGACCCCCTGGGTGCTAAGAACGACGGCGCGCTGCACTACCGGGATATTCTTAGCTTGGTGGAAACTGAGCTTGCGCAAAGACTCATTGCCCGTGGGGCCTTGCAGGCTCCTGTCAAAGGTCGTCTATCGCGCCGCTCCCGGTACTTTCCGATTAAGCCTTCGGTCGCTTTGCGGGCCGATGAACGGGGTCGCCATTATTTGTTATCGGTCAACGCTGCGGACCGTACGGGCTTGCTCTACAGCATCGCGTCGGTCTTGAGTAAACATGGCGTGAATCTTCAAACCGCTCGAGTCACGACCCTCGGCGAACGGGTCGAAGACGTTTTTGTGATTGACGGCGCGCCACTGGCCAATCTCAAACAGCAATTATTGCTTGAAACTGATCTTCTGGAGGCACTCGCTGCCTAGCGCTGCATGCCGCTCGCTTGGGTTATTATTTAAGTGCCGCCAATACCTCAACCACCCTGGCCATCGCACCATCCATCACCTTGGAGATTTCGTCTAGAGAAATCGCATCGGCGCTAGCACCCACACCCGCAGCCGGATTGACCACCACCGCTAAGCACGCATAGGCCATGCCCAACTCTCGCGCAAGCGCGGCCTCGGGCATCCCCGTCATGCCAACCAGGCTGCACCCATCACGTGCCAGCCGCTTAATTTCGGCGGCCGTCTCCAGTCTTGGTCCTTGGCATGCCGCATAGGTTCCGTGGTCGAGGGCTGCGGGACCGGCAACATGGCTGGCTTCGATCAGGGCGACTCGCAGACTTTGCGTGTACGGATGGGTAAAATCGATATGGGTCACGGGCTGATCTGGCCCCTGAAAAAACGTGTGGCTGCGTCCATAGGTGTAGTCGATTAATTGATCGGGCACGACCAAGTCCCCAGCTTTCAAACCTGGATCAATACCGCCAACGGCTGCGACCGCGACGATCTCTGTCACCCCAGCTTCTTTCAAGGCCCAGAGATTGGCCCGATAGTTAATTTCATGAGGAGCAATTCTGTGCCCTGCCCCGTGACGCGCCAAAAAGACAACATCGTAGGCTCCCAGAGTCCCGAAGCTCAAGGGGCACGAAGGGTCCCCATAGGGTGTGCGAACCACCTCACGGCGCAATGACTGCAGGCTTTTGATTTTTCCTAAACCGCTACCGCCGATGATGGCTCTCATGAATATCTTTCAGAAAGGGTTCTATGGCGACACACGCAGTTCAAGAAGCAACTTGGCTTCATCCCAGATCGGCACACCAAGCTGCCCAGCTTTGGTAAGCTTACTCCCTGCAGCCTCACCGGCGACAAGCACACTGGTATTCTTAGAGATAGCGCTCGACACATGCCCGCCCGCCAACCGAATCTTGTCTCCCGCTTCGTCTCGGCTCAAGGTCGGTAATGTCCCGGTGAGCACAAAATTCATTCCTTCAAAAACCCTGCGAGAGCGACTGCTGTCTACTTCGGGAAGCTTGTCAT
>JAYVKZ010000431.1:0-13894 GCA_043767985.1 Betaproteobacteria bacterium | reverse complement strand
CCACCAAAGCGGGCCTGAAACTCAACGTACTCGTTACCGAGTTGTAGCTTGTTGGTCGCCTCTAAAGAGACATTGAGCACAATCTCGCCCGCGCGCACGTATTCGCGTGGCACCTGAGTGGTTTGATCCACCGCTACGGCCAAGTAAGGCGTGAAGCCATTGTCCGAGCACCACTCGTGGATGGCTCGGATCAAATAGGGCTTGGTGCTTGCTTCACTCATGGAAGAGCCCCTAGCGACGCATCACCTTCTCAGAAGGTGTTAAAGCTTCGATATAACCCGGGCGTGCAAACATGCGCTCGGCATAGCGAAGTAGTGGGGCGGCCGTTTTTGGCATCTCAATACCGTAGTGATCCAAGCGCCACAAAAGCGGAGCAATGGCCACATCGAGCATGGAGAAATCATCGCCCAACATGTACTTATTTTTCAGGAAGATGGGTGAGAGCTGGGTCAGACGGTCGCGAATTTGCTGACGCGCTTTTTCCATGGCCTTGCCTGCATCCTTAGGCGCTTCACGTTTTTCCAAAGCTTGTACGTGTACAAAGAGCTCGCGCTCAAAATTGAACAGGAACAGGCGTGCACGAGAGCGCATGACTGGATCAGGCGGCATCAATTGGGGATGCGGGAAGCGCTCATCGATGTACTCATTGATGATGTTCGACTCGTACAAAATCAAGTCGCGCTCGACCAAGATGGGAACCTGGCCGTAGGGGTTCATGATCGAGATGTCTTCGGGCTTGTTGAACAAGTCCACATCGCGAATTTCAAAATCCATGCCTTTTTCGAAAAGCACAAAGCGGCAGCGCTGACTAAAGGGGCAGGTTGTGCCGGAATATAAAACCATCATAGCGGGAACTCCGAAAGCGAAGTCAAAGGCCTAGGGAGTCCCAGGCCTTGATTGTAGAAAGATAAACGCGCGACACTGATCGAGCAAGGGCGCCAGAGTGGCGACCTTGCGTTAACCGGTGAAAGTTACTTAATATCTTTCCAATAATTACGGTTCAAGTTCCAAGCGAGGAACGTGAAGATCATCAAAAACAAAAGTACCCAGACGCCAAGACGTGAACGCTCTTTAGCGCTTGGGTCAGCCATATAGGTCATGTAGGCCACGAGATCGGCGATGTCAGAGTCGTACCCGCTTTGGTTGCGTAAACCACCTTCGGCCTTACCCAGGGTGATTTCTGAGCTAGCGTGGGGATGGCCCTCTTTAATCTCTTCGACTTTCTCAGTACGGGTGCCATCGGTCGTAAAGTTGACGGTGGTGCGCATAAACTTGCTCTTGCCACCCTTCTCATCTTTTACTTCTTTGACATCAATTTGCTCTGCGCCACGAGAGCCCTGCAATTGCCACAACACATTGGGCATACCGACGTTTGGAAACACCGCATTGTTCCAACCGGTCGCGCGGCTACCATCGCGGTAATAGGCGCGCAGGTAGGTGTAGAGCCAATCGGGACCAGAGCCTGCGCCAGACGCACGAGCGCGCGCAATCACAGAAAGATCAGGAGGCAGCGCACCGAACCATTCTTTGGCATCAGCAGGGCGTAAAGAGGTGCTCATCGGATCACCTACTTTATTACCCGTGAAGAGCAGATTTTTCTTGATCTGATCTTCTGTAAGCCCAAGATCGGT
This sequence comes from Betaproteobacteria bacterium, assembly GCA_043767985.1. Taxonomy (GTDB): domain Bacteria; phylum Pseudomonadota; class Gammaproteobacteria; order Burkholderiales; family Burkholderiaceae_E; genus JAPOKJ01. The sequence goes on along the minus strand of JAYVKZ010000431.1, from coordinate 12,263 downwards.
CAGGCGGTTATAGCGCATAGACGCTGCCGCATGGCAGTTCAAGCAATAGTTCACAAAAATCTTGGCACCATTTTGCAGTGCCGCGTTATCGGTAAGCTTTTGCTCTGGGAAGTGATCTAGGGGGTAACCCGCCTCATTCGCCAGCGCTGCTGTAGAGGCGAGCGCCAGAGGAATGCTCAGGGTCAGGCCGAGGAAGAATTGTTTCAGTGCTTTCATGGTTCTTATCAGGGCAGTGGCGATTAATGAGCAGCGAAGGTCACGCGGTCAGGCGGGGTTTTAAACGTACCCATCTTGCTCCACCAAGGCATCAGGAGAAAGAAGCCGAAGTAAACAATGGTGAGGATCTGCGACAAGCGCTCGCCAAAAGCGGAAGGAGGTTGTACACCGAAATAACCCAAGACCACAAAGGCGACCACGAACAGGCCGTAAACATATTTATGCCAATCGGGGCGATAACGAATTGAGCGAACTGGGCTGTGATCAATCCAAGGCAGTGCGAAGAAGATCAGGGTGGAGGCACCCATTGCAACGACACCCCAAACCTTGGCATCAAACAGGAAGAAGCCAATGACCATGGCGCCAATTGCCAAGGTAGCGATCACCTTGCTCAGGCCGCTCTTGGAGGTCATCCAAATCAGGCCTAGGAACAAAAGCAATACAACCGCGAGCACGATAATGAACTCAGACGTAATCGCCCGTAAGATCGAATAAAACGGTGTGAAATACCAAACCGGCGCAATGTGCGAAGGCGTTTTCAAAGGATCGGCCGGAATAAAGTTGTTGTACTCCAAGAAGTAGCCGCCCATCTCAGGTGCGAAAAACACGATGAGAGAGAAGAACACGAGGAACACAGCAACGCCAAAAATGTCATGCACGGTGTAGTAAGGATGGAAAGGAATGCCATCCAATGGCTTGCCATCTTTGTCTTTGTTAGCATTGATCTCAATACCATCAGGATTGTTGGAACCCACTTCATGCAAAGCAATGATGTGGGCCGCTACCAAACCGACCAGTACGAAAGGAATCGCGATCACGTGGAACGAGAAGAAGCGATTCAGTGTTGCATCGCCGACCACATAGTCACCGCGAATCCAGATGGAGAGCTCGGGACCAATAAAGGGAATCGCCGCAAACAGGTTCACGATCACCTGAGCGCCCCAATAGGACATTTGCCCCCAAGGCAACAAGTAACCAAAGAAAGCTTCACCCATGAGACACAGGAAAATCATACAACCGAAGATCCAGATCAACTCACGAGGCTTGCGATAGGAGCCATACATCAGGCCACGGAACATATGGAGGTAGACCACCACAAAGAAGGCGGATGCACCGGTGGAATGCATATAACGAATGAGCCAGCCCCAGGGCACGTCACGCATGATGTACTCAACCGATGCAAAAGCCGATGCTGCATCCGGCTTGTAATGCATCACCAGGAAAATGCCAGTAAGGATTTGAATGACCAATACCACCATGGCGAGCGAGCCGAAGAAGTACCAGAAATTGAAATTTTTTGGTGCGTAGTATTCGGACAGATGCTCTTTCCAGAGCTTAGTCGCAGGAAAGCGTTGGTCAACCCAACCGAGCAGGCCTGTAGTGTCTACTTGTTTCTCAGCCATGTGAGTAATGCCTCAAAATTTTTAGTGCGTGATAAGAAGATTTAAGAATGCCGGATAAGCGAATGCCCGGAGCGGGCACAGGCCTTTAAGCTTTCTTATCTTCTCCAATCAGCAAACGTGAGTCGCTGAGGTACATGTGGGGGGGCACTTCCAGATTGTCTGGAGCCGGTTTGTTCTTGAACACGCGACCTGCAAGATCGAAGGTCGAGCCATGGCAAGGGCACAGGAAACCGCCCTGCCAATCATCCGGCAAGGAAGGTTGGCTGCCAGGCGCGAATTTATCGGACGGGGAGCAGCCCAAATGGGAGCAAATACCAACGACGACCAGATACTCAGGTTTGATGGAGCGCGTTGCGTTCTTGGCGTAATCCGGTGTTGGGAAGGCCGTACGTGCCGACTTGGGGTCCGCCAACTGGGAATCGGTTTTAGCCAGCGTATCCAACATTTCTTTGGTGCGACGCACCACCCACACCGGCTTGCCACGCCATTCAACGCGCTTAAGCTCGCCTGGGTTCATGGCAGAGATATCCACTTCGACCGGGGCGCCGGCGGCTTTCGCCTTCTCGGACGGGGCGAAGGTGCTCACAAAGGGAATGACCACGGCGGCGCCACCAACGGCACCTGCCGCACAGGTGAGGCCGAGCGCGGTGCGGCGGGAGGAATCCATGGGTTTACTAACGTTACTCATGCTTCAAAAAGAATGGGATGAATGGACTGGCGCGAAAGCTTTCGCAAGAAACCTGCGAAATTTCGGCGGAATTGTTCTAACTAACCCGCTATTTTAGCGTATTGCGGCGCGGTATGAAAAAAGAGCCACAAAGCCTCCCAATAGCGCCGGACTTTACTAGACACTCAATTGTTAAATATCGATCCAAGAGCCTAAAAAACCACGTAAAGGCTTTCACGTTCGAAGTGCAAGTGCTATCTTTATCGGCGCACCTCGGCGGGTCACATTAATTGACCGAGGACATTAAACTAAATCTAGAGAGGATTACAAAATGGGAATGATGCAAGAGTTTCGCGATTTCGCGGTCAAAGGCAATGTCGTTGACCTAGCAGTCGGTGTGATAATCGGAGCAGCTTTCGGCAAGATTGTTGACTCTTTGGTGAAAGATATCATCATGCCAATCATTGGTGCAATCTTTGGTAACGTCGACTTTTCCAATAAGTTTATGTTGCTTGGCGCCATTCCGGCCGACTTCAAAGGCAATCCGGCCTCTTATGCTGATTTGTCGAAGGCTGGCGTGAATATGTTGGGCTGGGGTAACTTTGTAACCATCCTGATCAATTTCTTGATTTTGGCTTTCGTGATTTTCCAATTGATCCGCGTCTATACCAAGGCTAAAGGGAACCTTAACCTGGACGCTGCTGCAGCGCCCCCAGCGCCAAGCGAGGTTTACCTAAAAGAAATTCGCGACGCTTTGACAAAGAAGTAAGAATCAAAGCTAAGGAAAGCGCTACGGACATTCCGTGGCGCTTTTTTTATGTCACCGCCCTACACAGGGTTCGGGTCATCCACAAAGCACCACGACAGGTCGAGCGCCTCACTAGCCGCTTTGGCCAAAGCCTGCACACCAAACCTCTCAGTGGCGTGATGGCCCGCCGCAGCATAGACAACGCCTGCCTCGCGCGCCAAATGGGTTGTTCTCTCACTGATTTCACCGCTCACGAAAGCGTCACAGCCGGCATCAATCGCCTCTTGAAGTGAGTCTTGTGCGCCGCCAGTGCACCAGGCGATGCGCTGTACTTTGCGCGTCAAATCCCCAACCATGAGTGGCGCCTGCTTAAGGTGGCGCTTTAAATTTTTGGCGAAGCTTGTCACGTTAATCGGTGCGTTGAGACGCGTTGCACAAATCAAGTTCTGATCCCCAAAGCGCTCATCGGTTGTCCACCCAAGGCGCGCGCCCAATTGCGCGTTGTTGCCCAAGGTCGGATGAACATCAAGCGGCAAATGAAACGCAAACAGATTGATGTTGTGTTTCAAAAGCAACTGAATGCGCTGGTATTTGATCCCCACCAAGCAAGGATCCTCGCCACGCCAAAAATAGCCGTGATGCACCAAGAGGGCCTGGGCCCCTAGTTCTGCCGCCGCTTCGATGGCCTTGAGCGAGGCCGTCACTGCACAAGCGATCAACTTAACCTGAGCTGCCCCTTGAATTTGGAGGCCATTAGGACAATAGTCCTTAAAATGCCCTGGACTTAAGGTATCGTCGAACCATTTGCGCAGTGCTTGGCGCTCAACCCACTTGGGCGCGACCTTTGCCTCGAGACTTTGTTTAGAAAGAGCAGGGGTAGTATAGGCTCGTGCAGTTTGTTTGTTCGTCATTTGTGTTTTTCGGATCATGCTTAAAAAACTCTGGTTATTGTTTGCTCAGGCCATCACCTTCATCTTGGCGGTCTTGTTTGTCTTGGCGAGTTTTCGGCCAGAGTGGTTGCCCAAGCGCTACGCCGGCTCGTCGGTAAGCGGCACCAGCACACCAAACTTAGGCCTGATCAACGCCCCGGCCCTCGGCAAAACGGCCGCACAACGATCTTACAGTGAAGCCGCCCAGAGGGCGACACCGGCCGTGGTCAACGTCAATACAAGCAAGGCTGGCACGCGCGCAGGTCAGACCAATCCTCTTTTAAACGACCCTTTTTTCAAACGTTTTTTTGGCGATGAAGCGCCAGAAGACAAGAAACAAGCCGCGAGCCTGGGTTCTGGTGTCATCGTCTCCAGCGAAGGTTTCGTATTGACCAATCACCACGTCATCGATGGGGGTGACGAAATTGAGGTGACCCTGGCCGACGGCCGATCGATCCCCGCAAAAATTGTCGGTAGCGATCCCGAAACGGATTTGGCGGTCCTTAAGCTTGAACCTAAGGACCCCGCCACCCGCGAAGCCTTACTCAAGGACCTCCCAGTCATGACCCTGGGCTCCATAGAATCTGCCCGTGTGGGCGATGTTGTACTGGCCATTGGCAACCCCTTTGGTATTGGTCAAACCGTCACCATGGGCATTGTGAGCGCCTTGGGCCGCACACACTTGGGCATCAACACCTTTGAGAACTTTATTCAAACCGATGCGGCGATCAACCCCGGAAATTCCGGTGGTGCCTTGATCGATAGCGAGGGTCGCTTACTGGGCATCAACACCGCCATCTATTCTCGTAGCGGTGGCTCGCTAGGTATCGGCTTTGCAATCCCAGTGTCGACCGCTAAGCAGGTGATGGATCAGCTCATCGCAACCGGTGCAGTCACCCGAGGGTTTATTGGCGTCGAGCCGCAAGATTTAACCCCAGAGCTCGCCGAAGCTTTTAAACTGCCGCGTAAAGAAGGCGCGGTGATCGCAGGCGTCATGAAAGACGGCCCAGCCGCTAAAGCGGGGGTTCAGATCGGTGACATCTTAGTTGACGTGAATGGCAAGCCGGTCACTAATACCTCAAGCATGCTGAACACCGTTGCGCAGCTTGCGCCTGACGTGGAAGCCAAATTTAAGTTTGTGCGCGACGGCAAGGAAATGGTGATTCCCATCACCGTAGGCAAGCGACCAAAAGCGGCCAAACGCGCTAGTCGGCCAGAATGATGTTTTTTTAAGTCCTTGCCGAGAAGTCAGGGGTAGAGGGCTTACGTCGTAACCAAACCCCTAGTGGCCACAACACCGCAAGGATCGTCATCGCAGCCAACACTGCCGCCACGGGGCGACTAAAGAACGGCAGCAAACTACCGTCCGATTTGATCAGTGAGGTGACAAAGTTTTGCTCCACCATGGTTCCCATCACGGCGCCGAGCACCAAGGCGGCGACCGGGTAGCCGTTCTTGTCCATGAAATAACCGATGAGGCCAAATACCGCAACGGTAAACACCAAGGCAAGGTTATTACCAGTAGCAAATGAGCCGACGGCGCACAGCAAAACAATGACTGGCATGATCAGTGAACGTGGCACGAAGAGCACATAGCGCGCCGAGCGAATCATCATGATGCCGAGCGGAATCATGATGATGTTGGAGAGCATAAACACAATGTACAGGGCGTACATGCTCGAGGCTTTCTCGGTGAACAAGGTGGGCCCAGGGTTAAGGCCTTTCATGTACAGCACACCGATGGCAATCGCCGTTATAGTGTCTCCCGGGATACCAAAGAGCAGCGAGGGCACCCAGCCCGAGGCGAGGCTGGCGTTGTTGCTCGCCCCGGCTTCGATCAAACCTTCGGGATGTCCGGTACCAAATTTCTCAGGCGTTTTGGAAAAGCGCTTCGACATCGCGTAGCTGATCCACGCCGCCATGTCGGCCCCTGCTCCGGGGAGTACACCAATGATGATGCCAACAATGTTACCGCGTATTTGCTGCTTGGGGTACTTCTTGGTGAGCGCCCATTGGCCCTTCAAGATGCTGCCAAATTTGCGGGGTGGGATCACCGGGATGTCTTGCGCCTTATAGGCACGCATCACCTCCGAGACGGCAAAGACTCCGACCAGTACCGGAATGATTTCAATGCCGCCGAGAAGGTCCGCCACGCCAAACGTAAAGCGCTGAGCACCCGCTGGGTTTTCGATACCGACGCAGGTGACGAGTAGGCCCAAGAACATCGCCGCAATCGCTTTAATGGGCGAAGAACGAGCCACCATGGTGGCGCACATGAGGCCCAAAAGCGCTAGCCAAAAATACTCGAAGGTGGAAAACTTAAAGGCCATTTCAGCCAGCAGCGGCGCCAGCGCCACCAGAGAAAGCGTGCCGATAATGCCGCCAATGGCCGAGAACCAAAGGCAAATGCCCAGGGCCAATTCGGGTTCGCCATTTTTAGTCATGGCAAAGGCTTCGTCGGTATAGGCGGCCGAGGCTGGCGTGCCGGGAATACGCAATAAGCAGCCAGGAATATCACCTGAGAAGATGGCCATCGCTGAGGCCGCAATAATCGCCGAGATCGCCGCAATGGGTGACATGTAAAACGTCACGGGCACCAGCAAGGCAGTGGCCATGGTGGCCGACAAGCCAGGCAATGAGCCAACAATCAGGCCGTAGATTGAAGCGAGAAGAATGGTGAGCAGCACGTCAAACTGCATGACCATGTAAAAACCTTGAACGAGATCTTTCATGGTGCTCTCAGACCCAAGGGAATTTTAAGAGCCCCTCCGGCAAGGGCACTCGTAGCAATTTATAGAACACCAGATGGACAACCATAGGTGCAAAAATAGTGAGAAGAATGGCACCTTTCCACTTCGCACCCTGGCTTCGCGATAGCGCCAAAATCATCAGGCTGGCGGTGATCCAAAAGCCCAGCTTCTCAGACGCGAAATAGTAAAAGAACAGGGCCCCTGGCGGAATCAACACCTTCCAGCCGTGCTGCAAAAAACCCTTCAAGCCAGTGGCATCTTTTTCGAGTACTTCTGCCTCAAGCACATCGCCCTCGGCGCTCACCACAACCTTCTCGTCTTCCTCAAAGGTACGACCCACACCAAAAATTATCAGTAAGCCACATACCGCCAAGCTCGCACCAATCACCATCGGAAACACATCCGGCCCGACTTGTTGTCCGGGCACGGGTGGAAGCAAGGACCCACCGTAATAGGTCAATGCCCCCAAGACTAGAAGCATAAGACCGGTGAGCCGGTCAGAGACCTTCACTTGGCCAGACCAGCCGCTTTCATCGCGACGCCCATAGCCGCATCGCCTGACGCCATAAATTTTGCAAAGCCTGCAGCGTCGGCCCATTTGATCCCAAAGCCGCGACTCGACATAAATTCTTTGAACTCTTTCGATTCGTTGGCCTTTTTAAGCGCAGCCACAATCTTGCTTTGGATGTCTACAGGCAAACCCTTCGGTGCAGCCATGCCACGCCAAGCGCCTACCGAGTAGTCCACGCCAGAGGCTTCTTTCAAGGTTGGCACATTGGCAAACATGGGGTTTCGCTCAGCAGCCATGATGGCCAAGCTCTTGGCCTTTCCAGCTTCGACCAAGGCGCGAGATTCAGGGATCGAGCACGTGACAAGATCAATACCATTGGCCGCTAAATCTTGCATGGCAGGTCCTGCCCCCTGGGAAGGAACCCAAGCGACATGATCTGGTTTTAAACCCATCGCTTGCAACCAGCCAATCAGCGCAAGGTGCCATATACCGCCCTGCCCTGTACCCGAGGCCTTGAGTTTGCCCGGTGCGGATGCGCGAATAGCGTCCGTCAGTGCCTTGATATTTTGGTAAGGCGAGGAAGCGCTTACTGTGACCCCAGGAGGATCTTCATTCATCAGCGCCAAGGGGGTATAGCTCGCATGGTTGAGCTCGGTCAACTTTTGCCAATGCATCATGGTGATTTCAACCGTGATCATGCCTAAGGTGTAACCATCGGCGGGTGCTGTGGCGATGGCCGAATGCCCAACGACGCCTGAGCCACCCGTACGATTCACCACGTTAAAGGGCTGACCTAGCTCTTTTTCCAGGATGTTGGCGATGATCCGCGCGGTGGCATCGGTGCCGCCGCCTGCTCCCCAGGGGCAAACAACGGTCACGGGTCGGCTAGGCCAAGCGCTTTGCGCCTCGACCGCTTTCGGCAAGAGCGCGGCAGCGCCCAGAGCGCTGGCACCGGTTAAAACGTTACGCCGTGAATTTTTTGAATAAAGCATCTTGTCTCCTGCAGCCTAGTTTAAGAATTATGGTTTAGAAAATACTCGCCAAAAGATTGTAGCGCCGATTAGCGAGATCCGCCCAACACTGGCGGCGCAAAGCCGCCAATTCGCTCGGCAATGGTACTGGCTAAAAGATGAAGCTTGGGCGCAATGTCCCAGCGCAGCCGCTCCTCGGGGAACATGTAGGTTGCACCGCCGCAATTGAGCGACAAGATCTCACCCTCGGCATCTTTAAAACCCACCGACACTGAGTTGATTTCCCGGTGCCATTCGCCCATCGACATGCAAAACCCGTCATGTTTAGCCAAGGCCAAGGCCTTCATCAAACCCGGTGCCAGCAAACGCCAGCGCGTCGGATCATCGCTTTGAAGTCGCGCAAAGATACTCTCCCGCTCATCAGCGTCGCACACGCTTAGAAAAGCTCGCCCTAATGCCGAATTCGAGATGGGTGTTCTAGAACCCACATCAATACGGGCCGAAATCATGGAAGACCGAGCTCGACAAGCCTCAACGATCACCATGCTGAGGTCATCATGCAAACCGAGATAGACCGACGTGCCCTCGTTGGTCTCAGAAAACTCCTGCATGAGAGGACGGGCCGTAGCTCGAAAATCCAAATTCGCGAGAAAAGCCCGAGCGAGCGGCATCACGCCGGGGCCGAGCATATAGCTCTCGCGCACTGCATCCTGCCTCAGCAAGCCCAAGTTCACCAGGGTGGCCGTTAACCGAGTCATGGTGGGCTTGGGGATGCCAGTGAGCTGGGAGAGCTGCTGATTACTTAGCAAGCTACTCATCTCATCAAAGCAGCGTAGCACCGAGATGCCTCGCTCCAACGCGGAGACATTGCTCGACGCCGCAGCGGCCACATCCAGATCTGGGGGCGGAAGTTCACTCAAGAGTGATGATTTTTCAGGTTTATTCATAACAGGTTTAATTGCAACCCATACTAGCTGAGCGCCGATCCACGTGAAGTGGCTAGTTTCAAAAACCGCAAGCCTGCCCAATATCTGCTCGGTCTTGGTCAAGGGTCTTTGGTCAGCATGCGGGAACCGGCATTCAGCCCGGTGTTCATTGCCGTGCCCTAGCAGGCATCACATGAATCTGACGACTGTCTACCTGAAGCCCTAGGGTCGCCCCAGCCACCAAGTTCACTGAAGGGTGATTCATCGAGGTGAAAGTCAGCGTCACCTCTTGAGGCTCCGGCAAATCCACGCGTAGTCGACACAAGCGAACCTCGCCAAGACTACGCAACTCAATCACCTGAGCCGGCCAGGAATCCGTACTTGTCTCAGCGCAGGATGCGACCAAGTGCAGGCCTTTGCCCGAAATCACCCAACTCACCTGTTGGCCTTCCTCAATTCGACCCTTATCGAGAATCTCTAGCCTAGGGTTGTTGGGGTGATGCCCCCACAGCAACAGGCCACGTCGAGGCGCTAACTTGTTGCCTACCGCGGAGGACGCGATTGAATCAGCGCTGTCCAATCTCTTTTCAAAAACACCTAGAAAGCGATTTTGAATCCCTACGAGCTCAGCGACTCTTTGGTTACGCGGGCTTTGATAGATCGAATCTGGTGTGCCTTTTTGAAGAATCACACCGGAGTCAATCACCGCCATTTGATCACACAACAACCGAGCCTCGTCGAGGTCGTGGGTCACCATGATCATCGGCAATCCAATATTTTGTTTCAGTTCCGATAACTCGCGGTACAGCACTTGACGGGTCAACTGATCGACGGCAGAAAACGGCTCATCCAGCAGCAACACCTGCGGGTCGCGCGCAAGGGCTCTGGCCAACGCCACCCGTTGCTGTTGCCCTCCCGAAAGCTGCTGAGGACGCCTCGAAATTTGCTCGGCACTCAAACCGAGTTTCTCGAGCAGGCCTCGAGCTTTCGAACGATCACTGTTGGCAGCAATCGCCACATTGTCAAGAGCACTCAAGTGAGGCATGAGGGCATAGTTTTGAAATACCATGCCGACCTTACGCTGCTGTGGCGCAAGGAAATATCCGCGGCTAGAATCGCTCCAAACTTGCCCCCCCATGGTGACCTTACCAAGCTCGGGACGCATCAACCCAGCGATCACGCGCAATAGGCTGCTCTTACCGGCACCAGACGGGCCGACCAAGGCCAACAATCGTCCAGCTTCACAGTGCAACTCACCTTGAAGTCGCATCGGCTTTTGCTGGTCAAGGCTGAGCGTTAGCGCCTGGCCTTGGAACATCGCACTCGAGGTCATGAGCGTTTCAAGGTCGACAGGCTTCGCGTCGCCGTAAATGAGGCCATGATGGCGACCCCCGAGATCAACAGCAGCACCAGGGACATTTGCGAAGCGCTGGCGAGATCGAAGGCCTGAACGCGGTCATAGATGGAAATCGCAAGGGTCTTGGTCTCCCCAGGGATACTGCCGCCCACCATGAGCACGACACCAAACTCACCCAGGGTATGGGCAAAGGTCAGTACTAACGCCGACACGACACCCGGCCAAGCAAGCGGCAGCTCCACTTTGATAAAGCGCTGCCAGGGGCTCAGGCCACTCACTAGAGCCGCCTCACGCAAATCTTCCTGAATGGCTTCAAATGCTCTTTGGATCGGTTGCACCATAAAGGGCAGATTAAACACGAGTGAGGCCAGCAAAATGCCGCTAAAGCTAAAGCCTAGGGTCACACCAAAGCTGCTCTCAAGCCAAGTGCCTAGCCATGATTTCGCCCCAAACGACATCAACAAATAGAGGCCTAGCACCGTGGGCGGCAGCACCAAGGGCAACATCACCAGAGCCTCGATGAAGGCTCGCCCCTTGAAGCGTTGAAAAGCGAGAATGTGCGCCAGAAATAACCCTAGGGGCAACAGTACGGCCAAAGTGGCCAGCGCAAGCTTCAAAGACAAGTAAAGCGCTGACCAATCCATCCTTGCTTAGCGCACGGCCTTGAAACCGTAGCGCGCCAAAATAGCCTTCGCAGAACTTTGCTGCAAATAGTCGTAGAAAGCCCGCGCTGGTGGCTCTGCTTTTTTCATCAGCACCATGGTCTGCATGAGGGGCTCATGCAGTGTTTCGGGGACCACTGCAAACTGGCCCTCTTGGGATAGCGGGGGCGCCAACACAAGCGACCAGGCGATCAACGCAGCCTGAGCGTTACCCGTCACTGCGAAGCTCGCGGCTTGAGAAACGTTCTCCCCTAACACCAGTTTCGGCTGCGCCACGGCCCACAGGCCTTTCTTCTGAAGCACCTGCACTGCGCGCTGACCATACGGCGCATGCTCTGGATTAGCGATCGCTAAACGCTTCACCAAGCCGGTCCTTAAACCATGCTCCAAACCTATGAGTTCAACATCGGCCCTGAGCTCTGAACCCTTAGGAAAATACAGCACCAGTCGACCCAATCCATAAACGTGACCAGGATCAGTCGTTAACCCTGCTTGATAAAGCTTTCGAGGCAGCGCATCGTCGGCCGATAAAAAAATATCGAAAGGGGCGCCCTGCATGATTTGCGTTGTGAAATTTCCCGAGGAGCCAAACACCAAACGCAGGGACTGTCCGGTCTCTTGTCGATAAAGCTTGGCAATCTCTTCCATAGCAAACTTAAGGTCAGAGGCTGCGGCCACCAGCGGCTGCGCGAATGCAGCACTGCCTTGCAAGCCAAATAAGAAAACCACGCTGGCCACCAGATTGCGCCACGAGACTCGGCATAGCCTAGGCGCGATGAGGCGCATTAGGTGCATTAGGTGCATAGTTTTCGCAAATCGTCCGGAATAGGTAGCGCACGAATGGCCTCGGGATTGTCCGCCCGGCGACCCGCAAAAATGCGAACCTCCTTGCATTCCATCACCGCTCGCTCGCCACAATAGAGTTGATACTGTTGCACAAAACTCTTCTCACGCCATTCAAGAATACTCACCTTGATATCGAGCCGATCCCCGTAGGTGACGGTACTTAGAAACTTCGCCTCGGTATTAACGATCGGCGTGCCAATAATACCGCGACTCTTCTCAAGTTCATGCCAAGGCGGCACCCCACAGGCGATGAAAAATTGCCTGGACGCCGCGTCGA
>JAYVKZ010000430.1:0-3103 GCA_043767985.1 Betaproteobacteria bacterium | reverse complement strand
AAAAATTGGATTTAAAGACGCGATTCGCGTTGAGCAACAACCGGACAATGCCACTTGGAGCACGCACGAAACCGGCCGCGCTTCGGTCCGTTGGTTTGTCGATCACAACGAAAGTGCGATGGCCATGGGTCCTTCGCGCACCGATCCTCGTAGCGGCGAAATTCTTGATGCCGACATCACGATTGGTCACGGTTGGGCGACCCTTCCTTATCGCCTTGCCTTGGCTCAATTGCCCCGGCCCTTGCCGGAAGGGCATGCGACACATTCATTCTTCAATAACCAGCACCCGCCCTCAACGGACTTCAGCCGCAGCTTTTTACCTCTGCAAGCCGGCAGTACGGCGATGTGGAGACAAGGTCAGCCACCGCGAAGCGGGGAGGCCAAAGACTCCTCTGAGCATAGCGAAGCGCGGCACGCTCATAGCGCTTTCGGCCCAGAGCTTTGCGCCTATGATCATGTCGCCATGCAAGAAGCAAGTTTCGCCTTGGATCTCATTGCTTTGCGGCAAGGCAACCTGATGGACGTGAAAGATGCGGAGCGACTTGCTCAAGCCGTGCTAAAAGATGTGGTCAGCCATGAGGTCGGACATACACTGGGCTTACGGCATAATTTTCGCGCTTCAACGGCCTATACACAGGCTCAAATTAATGATCCAAGCTTTTCGCGAAGCAACGGGCTGAGCGGCTCAGTCATGGACTACAACGCTTTCAATATTGCCCTCGACAAAGAAGCCCAGGGTGAGTATGTCAACAGTACCATTGGCCCTTATGATTATTGGGCTATCGAGTATGCCTACAAAGAGCTAACCCTGGAGTCTGAATCCAGCGTACTCGCAAAAATCGCGGCTCGAAGCAACGAGCCACTGCTCGCCTTTGGCACCGATGAGGAGCTGTACGGTGATCTTGATGGTATGGACCCGCAGGTCAACCAGCGCGACGTAGGCGGCGACCCCCTTCTTTTTGCACAGCGACGCATCCAACTCTCCCGCGAACTCCTTAGTCGCTTACAAACTCGTGTACTCGCTTCTGGTGAAAGTTTTGATGTGCTTACTCGCAACTTTTCAGGCGGCATCGGGCAGATGAATCAAGCCTTTTCAATCGCCGCAAAATATGTCGGTGGCGTGATCTACCTGCGTGATCAGGCAGGCGGTAGTCGAGCCCCCCTCAATCCTGTGCCTGCACAGCAACAGCGATCTGCATTGAAATTAATTACTGAGGAACTTTTTGCAAGCCAAGGCTTTGATCTCAAGCCAGAGTTTGTGAGTCGCTTGACAGAAGATACGCTCAGACGAGGCTTCCTCCCACCAATAGATCGTTCACTTGATACGACGCTGCTCAGCATGCAAACCCAGGCGCTAGATCGTTTGCTCTCGCAACGCGTGGCAGAGCGCCTACAAAACGCGTCGGCTAAACTTGCCTCACCGAAAGATGCCCTCAGCTTAAGTGAGCTTTACTCGTCAATTACTCGCGCCATTTGGGGTGATGGCCCGGGCCTAGGTGACGCGACGCCAGCACGCCGTGCCTTACAACGGGAACACTTACGCCGACTCGCCACAGCAATCCTTCGCCCTGGACTGGGAACCGCTCAAGGCGATGCTCGCGCCTTGCATCGCCTAACCGCTAAGAGCTTGCTCGCCAAGGCTCAAAGCGCAAAAAACAATTCCCGCCTTTCCATGGAGACTCGCGCTCATATCGATGAGGTGGTCGACACACTTGAAGCAGCCTTGAAAGCACAAACCAGTCGTGTTGTTGGGTAGTGTCACGGCCTGAACAATTGACGATAGTGCTTGAGGACAGAAGCATCGTCCTCAAGATCAAACCCCGCTGCGCACGCCTCGGCGTAGAGTTTGGCGGCTTTGCCGCCCAGCGGTAAATCGAGTCCATGTCTTTTCGCCAACTCGTTGGCCAAGCGCAAGTCCTTAGTGATCACCCTGGTTTGTGCGCGAGGCTCAAAGTCATCCACCAAGGCACGGGTCAAACGATCATCAGCCATCCAACTTTGGCCGGAGCTCACCGCCATCAGCTCAAGTAGTTGTCGCGGATCTAATCCGAGGCGCTCTCCAAACGCAAGGGCTTCAGCACCAGCCAGTAAGTTAAGTCCCGCCATGAGATTATTGGTTAGCTTGACTTTGGCCGCATCACCGTGTCGCTCAGAAATGACAAAGCGCTTGGCGGTCATTTGATCTAGCAAGGTTTCCACCTGCGCAATCACAGAAGTAGACGAAGCGAGCATCATACTCATCGTGCCAGCGGCCGCACGAGCAGGCCCGCCAGAGATAGGCGCATCAATCGCCTGAGCGCCAGCCGCTTGCACCGCTTCACAAAAGCGCTGCGTATCCTCAGGTGCAATCGTGCTGTTGAAGAGAACAATATGTTTTGGGGTCAAGGCACTGAGCAAGCCTAAAGGTTTACCGTGCCCGCCCCAAAGCACCTCTTCAATTTCCTTGCTATCCACCACAACGATAAAGATCACGGACGCCTCAGCGGCCGCTTGGGCAGGGGAGGCAAGTACCTTAGCGCCAAGGCTTGAAAGCGCTTTTTCACGGTCAGTCAACACGTCTCGCACCATGACTGAATGCCCTTTCGCCAAGAGGCACTTGGCCATCGCACCACCCATCGCACCCACGCCTATTATAGCGATTGAAGAATTCATTGATATCTACTTTTTAAGAATGTGACAGAGGCTAAGCTCAAAATCAAAGCAAGTCAGCTATCTTAAATAGAAAAAGGCCAAACAAGGTTTGGCCCTTTTGATTTTGGCGTCTAGCGCCTACAAAGACTGGACTGAACGAGCGAGTGTTGCTCGATCAGTGTTGATGGGTAGATTAATAGCCGCTACGGCCACCGCCGCCGCCGCCGTATCCACCACCACCACCACCACCGCCATAACCACCGCCGCCGCCACCGCTGCGACCACCGCCACCGCCGCCACCGCCGCCGAAGCCGCCGCCAGGACGTCCACCGCCGCCGCCACCACCGCCAGGCCCACGACCACCAAAGCCACCGCCACCAGGGCGTCCGCCACCGCCGCCGAATCCACCGCCGCCGGTTTTTTCGCGCGCAACGTTAGCAACTACGGCCCGGCCTTCTAGCTCAGTACCATT
>JAYVKZ010000429.1:0-2180 GCA_043767985.1 Betaproteobacteria bacterium | reverse complement strand
CTCGCCGGTTTTGGAGTCGCCCACCACCAAACCTGGCCGATAAACCCGAATCGGCACCTTGCATTCCTTACGAACAATTTTCTCACTTTCATGCTTGGTGGAGAAATAGGGGTGATCCAGCCCTTCGGCTTCATCGAACATGTCTTCGCGCCACATGCCCTCATACATCCCCGCAGCGGCGATGGATGACACATGGTGAAAGCATCCGGCTTTGACCTGATTCGCAAACTGCACGACGTGACGGGTGCCTTCAACATTGATACGCATTTGCGTTTCAGCATCAGCCTTAAGGTCGTAAATGGCTGCAAGGTGGTAGAAATGCTTGAACTTGCCATCGAGTTTTTTTCGATCACCCACCTTGATACCCAGCCCTGGCTCACCAATATCACCTTTGACAGCAATGGCACGGTCCTCACCCACGCCCCAATAGGCATAGAGCGGCGCCAATTTATCTTTAGAATCGTCTCGAACCAAAAAATGTACGATCGTGCCTTTTCGGGCAAGTACCTTTTTGACGAGTCGTTTGCCAATGAATCCAGTGGCCCCGGTCACAAAATACGACATAGCTCCTCCTTGTTATAGATCTTTGTCTTGGTTTTTAATGCATCTTTGGGTCAATGCAATTACCTCGTGTAGCTAGATCATTCCACCAAGCGGACAATGTTGCAAGTTCGCGGCTAAAACAGGCGAAATCACGCCTTTAGAACCTCCTCTCTAGGCCCACAGCGCTCGATTCGCCCATTTAGTGTGCAAGCTCTAGGCCGCCCCTCTACATTTCGTTATCACTTTAAAAGTGCTTTCAAACAAAGACGTTTACTTAAGGAGCAAACCCATGGTCAAGAAAGTTAAAGCAACTACAGGCAAAGTCGAAAAGCAAGCTGAGAAGCAAGCGGAGAACAACATGCTGGCTAGCGCAATCAAAGAGTCGGCCCAGCAAATTTGGCTGGCTGGCCTCGGTGCCTTTGCCAAGGCCCAGGCTGAAGGCGGTAAAGTTTTCGAAACACTGGTGACTGAAGGTATGAGCATTCAACGCAAAACCCGCTCGCTGGCGGAAGAAAAACTAGGCGAAGTCACTGGCAAGGCCACTAAAATGGCTGGTGAATTCACCAAGCAAGCTAACGACTCTTGGGACAAGCTTGAGAATGTGTTCGAAGGCCGTGTTGAGCGAGCGCTCAATCGCCTCGGTGTCCCCACCAGCAAAGACATTCAAGCCCTGATTGATCGAGTTGAAGCTTTGAATAGTAGCGTGAAGGCACTCGGTGCCAAGCCAGCATCTCGCGCTAAACCAGTGCCTGCTCAAGCTGCTGCTGTTGTCAAAGGCGTCAAAAAGACTACAGCGCCTGTTGCTAGAAAGAGCCGTAAAGTTGCTGCTGCCAAGTAATTCCTAAGCGCTTCATCGTTCCATGCTTGGTCGGTTCATGTTTTGTCGTTTTACGCTTTGTCGCTTGAGGGTTAGTCAGTCTTTAGCCTATCCCTCCAAGCGTTTTGATCGACGCTGACACGCCGTGGCGCGCAAGTTGTTAGCACCGGCCCGACCTCAGATCGGGCTGGCCCTGGCAGGGGGCGGTTTTCTCGGGGCGACCTATGAACTAGGCACCCTGGCTGCGCTCTCCGAGGCGGTGGACGGGCTAGACCTCTGTCAACTTGACAGCTATGTCGGGGTGAGTGCGGGAGGCTTTATTGCAGCCTGCCTAGCTAACGGCATCACGGTTCATGAGATGGTGCGAATGTATGTCGAGGCGGATGACGGGCCAGATTCCTTTAATCCGGCGCGTCTATTGCATCCCGATTGGACTGCGTTTATTCAAGCCCTTGCGCAACTCCCTAGTAATTTGGCGGCAGGCGCACAAGGAGGCTTTCGAGGTCTTCAAGGCGGGGCGCGCAGCGCACTTTGGGGCGCATTAGAAAAAGGCTTGAGAAGCCTGCCGATCGGGCTTTTGGACGCAAGCAAACTCGAACAAAAACTCGCCGAACTCTTTGAGCAAACCGGCCGAAGCAACGATTTTCGTAAGCTCAAAACGACACTTCGCATCATTGCGACCGATGTTGATTTGGGTGAACCCGTCGAGTTCGGCGCGCAGGGTCATAATGCTGTGAGCATTGCCAAAGCGGTTTCTGCCTCGAGTGCCGTGCCCGGATTATTTAAGCCGGTGCTCATTGACGGGCGTTCTTATGTGGAC
>JAYVKZ010000428.1:0-6166 GCA_043767985.1 Betaproteobacteria bacterium | reverse complement strand
GCCTCAAAACCCGGAAAAATCGTGTGGTTCGGATTATTTTCCGCTGCCGGAGCGATAGACCTGGACAGTTTGGCGACGCATCTTGAGTAACGAGCAAGTCCGTCGTCAGTCGAAACAACACCAATGCGCAACTTCGATCCAGAGTGAAGATTGCTCAACGGACCGTAAAGCAGCAACCCATCCTTTGGGTGCGCCATTTTTTGCCCGTACCCAAAAAGCAGTTCAGGTTCTGGGACCTCTACAAGCTTCGGGGCGAATGTCACAGGTCAACCTCTGCATCTTCCACTTCATCGTCTAGAGTCGAGTCATCATCTAATTCGACAATTGGGTCAGAGTCAATTCCCGGCGCAAGGTCGGATAGCCCAACAGGCGCCGAAAAAATTATCGGAGTTGCGTTAAGCAAAATGAACCTATCTGACCCGACCGGCAATCGAATTTCAGGTTGCCCGTTTGCAAGGAGCCCCAGAAATGCGCGAAGGAAACCTCGCCACCGGTCATTCCACCAGCTTCTACAGAAACTCATTCGAAGGCGGTGCGCCCGCGACGCTGAGTCAATAGGCTTCCCATCATCGTCTGTAAATACTATTGTTGCGCGGATTTCAATCCTCAAGGGAGCCTCAAGCGATGGGAGCATACCTACGGCGTACGACCAATTGACCTTCCTTTTTTCGCTTCGTCCGTTGAGACTTTTTCGTCGATGCCTACCGTCTACATCAATGAAAGAGATTTGCTTTCCGCGACCTCCGGTCAACTCGGGAGTGACGAAAAATACTCTCCTGCGCCCGGATTGCTCGTAACTCCCGAAGCCCTTTGCCTCTAATGCGAGTTCCCAGGCTTGGCGGACCAAATTTGAGACTCGTTTGCGCGCTTCGAATTCTTTCACCAATCTATCGCCCATCGAAGACCCTGAAACTATGAAGGTCGGAACGTGGATTTCATTGAGTGTTTCCTTGAGCATCACTGATTTAGCCATTAGTGATACGAGGTCTGCACTCTTGGCAAATCCGTAAATGCGGTCTTCGTGCTCAAACCAAGGGATACGCCGGTATTCAGGTGTCACTTTAATTTCGCGCTCGTTTCCGAGAATTCTTGCCTGCGCGAGGGCCGGCGGAAGGGATTTGATCTCGATCCAGTTAGAGTCCAGAAGCTCGGAAGTGTTCGTGCGAAGGATCTTCAGTTCGCGCCTGTTGTCGAGCCATTGGCGCGTGGCCTGAGGGTCTGTATTGAGGTTTCGAGGAGTGCTCGCTTCAGTCAGTGTGTCTGTTAGGGACGTTAGTCCTTTATGCCAGCTCGTGGAAAAATCTATGGCGTTTTTTCTCCCAATACCAATTGGAAATGATTTATAGCTGATGTCGTCGATTCGAATTGGAATTACGAATCCTGGTATGTCTGTTTCGATTAATTTGGCGAGTTGCCATTCATCTTGAACACCGGGTTTTACAACTGAGGTTTTAGATACAACTGCAAGAAATCGAAAAGTATCCTCTCGAATTGCTCGTTCGATCTTGTCCCAAAAAATATCGCCGCCTTTGAGTCGATCAAGATCATGCCAAACTGAGAAACCAAGCAATTCTAGGCGCGCGCCGAGCCAGCGAACGAACAGATTCTCCTCTGGAGTTGCGTGGCTTATGAAAACCAGTTGTCTTGTCACTTCGGCTTTGACACTTTCAATACGCTCGTGGCTACGGCGTACTCGGCCGATAAATCAATACCAACATCAAGGCTGGGGTCCAGGTGTTTGAGGGCTGCGTACATGATGGAGACGAGGTGCAGGCCTGAGAATTCACCGGGGAGTGTTTTGAGTTTATATTTCGTTTCTGGGTTGTTGATGTCCAATCCGTTTTGTCCCAGGAGGGCGATCTCTATGCCAATCTCTTGCCGCTTCGCTGGACCGACTTTCTCAAAGGTGTCTAAGGCTTCCGAGATGTAGGCCATGACGTCTGGTCGAAGTGTCCCGACCTTTTTGCTGTTCATGCTCTGGTGGGCACGTTTGGTCAGGGCTTTTCTGGAGATTTCAGCAATGTCCATGGCGGGCCAGCGTTCAACCACGATCAGGTATAGCTCATCAGCTTCTTTGAGGTTGTCGTTGCCGCCGACTTTTTCGAGGGCTAGGGCTAGGCCATAAGTCGTGTGCGGGTCATGCGGCAAAGCTTTTCGGGCTTCGCGCATGTGTTCCAGCGCTTCTTGATTTTTCCCCATGCCCATGAGAAGGCCTGCGAGGTTTCTTCTTCCGTAGCCATCGGTGGGGGCAAGTTCGACCGCTTTTTGAAGTGGTGCCAAGGCTAGGTCGGGCTTGCCCATGCGCTGATAGGCGAATCCTAGTCCGTTCCAAGCACGTGCGTGGTTGGGTTTGAGCTGGACCGTTCTCTTGAGGCGGATGATGGCTTCATCGTATTGCTTGAGTTCGCTGTAGGCGATCCCCAGGTTCAAAAGTACCTCGGGATCAACAGGCTCCGCTTTAGCCAAGCTTTCCAGGAAGGGAATCGCTTCCTTGATCTGACCGCTTTTAAGCATGTCCAGCGCGAACTCGAATGGGTTGGTTCCCTTGGGGAGAGTGACGATACTGAAATCGTCCTCATGGATCGTGATGAAGGCGCGCTCACCCCGTGCTGCGTATTGCATCGAGAGGTGCATGATGGCTGCCTCAACGAAGGCGGTAGAGCCTACCTGGCGTGCGTGCTCGGGCAACAGGCTTGCGTCAAAGCGGCTGAAGGGTATTTTGAAATTGAAGGGTTTTGCACTCATGGGGTGTATTCAAGCCAATCGTACCAGCCTGCTAGGCCACAGACCTTGGCCCAGGTGTCTACGAGCGCCCAGTCATGTTTGGCATCAGACGGTGTCTTATCCCAGAGCTTAAGGAGTGTGTTGCCTTGCTCTTGGAGGCCAATGGCTTCGAAGGGGATGGCATTGGTTGTCGTATTCAGGAGGCGATCCGCGAACAAGGCATAGGCAGCAGTAGGACCCATCAGACTGGTCGGGATCTCAAAACCCTTGATTTTGCTGGACAGAAGCGAGGTGTTTTGGTGGGTTTGGAACTCGATGCTCTTGGCTTGCAGCTCCTTCAGGTCGGGGTGTTCGGCGGCGATCCACTGATCGATCCGCATCCCGATGGGCAGTGAGCGCAAATTCAGGAGCGCCCATTTGGCGATCATCTCTGCGGCACTGGGCAAGTTTCCAGCGTCCTCGCCGGTCAAGGTTTTCCCTTTGAGGAGCAGGGTTTCGATCTTGAGCGGCGCGTCGGGCTTGGGGGCAAAGTCAAAACGCTGGTCGGGTGGATTGTCAAAGAGACGCAGGACAAAACCGGCCTGGTAGGCCACGACATAGTCAATGGGGTCATTGCTGGGCTGATAGCGAAGGATGTGGAAATCCGCGCCATTTCTGGCGAATTGCAGGCTCGCGAGCATGGTCATTGAGTCATCCCGTATGAACTGGATGCTTCGGCCGGTCTTTTCTTCGACCTGCCGGAGGATGGCTCGGGTGGTCGGCATTAATTCTTTCATGCCGATAGTTTACTGGTGAAGTGGTGTTGCTTTAGGGTTCGACCGCATGCCCTCCCCTGTTTGGATGAGGCCGTCGCTTTATTCTTGGCTTCTTTGGAGCGGGAAGGCTGTACGACCTGGCGCTGCTTGTTGAGGTATGTCGGCCTGAGCTATGTGCCTTGGGCGCGCTAGCGGAGGTATTTTTCAAACGTTTGTAGCGCTTCTCTGGCTCTTAAAACACTGGGAACGTAGTAGCCGATATTTAGCTCGTGCTCACGCTTGCTGACCTTTACATCTTGGCCGAGGACGGTTTCTGCAAGTGGGTATACCCTGGCTAGGACTTTTTCAAAGGTCTGAAATCCGTCGATTGCTCCCATGGCATCAATCTTGGTGAGCTGATCGTAAAACGCTTCCATCATATTGCCGCCAATCACACAGGGCACGGTCGGATCGACGAGCAACAGTAGATGTTGGCATTCGTCTTGGCTTTGGCAGTAAGGGCATGGATGGCGATTGCCGGGAGATTCAACCATTGAGTTCTGCCAATGTGCGGTTTACGATTAGAAGTTAAGGCCTCAGTTTGTCATAGTTGACAGATCGGACTCAGATTTGGCTCCTTGACAAACTTTAGGGCCATCTGGTTGATGAATACTGCTGCACCCCCCAGCGGTACCCAGACTGATATACCGGGTGTAGAACTGATTGGGCGCAGTGCCCTGGAGGCTAGACCAGGCATCTGGGCCGATGACATCGCAGTCTGATGGACTGAGGCCGGGATCGAAGATGCATGGGAAAATTCTCGCTGCTGCGAACGAGGCAAAGATTCCGAAGACCACTTTGCTGGCGTTGGGTCCGACTTCACCCAGGGTGGCCAGAATAGGGTCGCCCGCTGCAAAGGCCACATACGACTGAAAAGAGTCTCCCGCGCGAAGTGGGTATCTCGCGGCCTCGCCATCTTTCGTGAGTTGGGTCACTTTGCCCCGAAAGGCTGCGAACTTGGCAATGATCGTTGGATCGGTGATGGGGTGACCGTTCAGGGAATCTTTGGCGGACAACATGGTGGTCGGATCGATGGTGGGTAGGGTTGTGGCGCTGACGTTGGAGATTGCGTTCGCCGTTGACGTCGTGTCGCTTGCCCCTGGCGTAGTTGTCGCGGCGGTGGTTTGGGTTTGTGTTGTTTGGGTTGTGGCGGCGGTACTGCTGCCCCCTCCCCCACAGGCGCTATTGGTGAGCGCGAGCGCAAAGGTCACTGAAAGGGTCTTGATCGAAAATACTGACATGAGCGTCTCTTGGGCGATGGTCGGGTCGGGATTTCAATATCGATCAGGCGGTGGGGGTTTTCAATAGACCATTTGGCCTAAGTCGCGCGGGCTAACGATGCTTTGCGTTTTAGGGTTGTGTCCGTTTTACTGTGGTGATGTCCTATTTCGACGGAGGTGGAGGATGGGGAACATGACTTATGTTGCGGGTTTGGAGGCCTTTGCTAAAGCGGCGGCGGAGACCTTGGCTCGTGATGCTTTTCAGGAGGTTGTGGAGTTGGCTCGGTTATCTTTGAATTTGGGTGAGCACTCGCATGAGTGGGCCAATCTGGAGAGCGCGTTGAGCTTGATCAATGGTCGGCGGGCGCTTCTTGAGCGCTCGGCATGTCGGATTGGCCCGGTGCATGGTGATGAGGCTGCTTTTGCGGCGCACTGATTATGATTGTGGGCTTGGATCAGCGGTTGCAGGTCGGTCAGTTCATGTTTTGGTCATGCGGTTTGCGGGGGCGAGTGCAAAGACGGCTTGGGGACCGGTTACTTGGGTTGTGCCTCTGGCAGAAAAATATTGATCGGCTCGTAGGGTCCGGTTGATTCGTACAAGACTCGCTCGCCGACAATCGTTCGGGTTGCGCAGGCAAGTTCACCGTAGTCTTGACTTGCCAAAATATTGTGGCACCGGCGGCGAACCGCCCAGCGCAGTTTGCCACCGTCCCGGACTTTATCGACCAGAAAGCTATGCCAGACTGGTTGGATAAATAGATCAGCTTCACAAGCGCCTTCGAAAGGGATATGGACCTGACCTCCCCATTCGGAGATCGGTATTTCGTCCAGGCCTCCGTCTGGGCCGCTTAAACCAAACGCCTGCTGAAGCGGAAGGCCGGTCGAATCGGCCCGTCGTCGTTGCTCGGCGATGAGTATTTTCCAAATTGCTGGGTCGGTGAGTGGGCAGGAGACGGACGACACGTTGTCTCGACGAATGACATTGCTTAGGACCGTGAGCAACGGGGTCATGGTGGGCTTTCTGGCGAGAGGCATGGATTCGGGGCGGGAGATTTTAAAAAGAGGGTGGACGACCTTGGCGTTCCTGATCATAGTAGTCAAGGACTCCATTTTATTGGGCATGTAGCATCGCCCCGCTTTTGATGCTATATTTGTATATCAACTGGAGTTTGCCATGCTTGCCCTTCGTCTGAGCACTGAAATTGAAGCCCGTTTAGAGCACATCGCCAAAGTGACCGGGCGTAGTAAACACTTCTATGCCATTGAAGCGGTCGAGACCCACCTCCAAGGCCTCGAAAGCAAATACCTCAGTGACCAAGAGCGTGCCGAGGTGCAGGCCTTGGTCGACTTCTCGCGGGTTGATCTTGCCCTGGCGGGTGAGCTTGATCCTGATCTTTTGAACCCGGCCGAGCATGATCATTATTTTGA
>JAYVKZ010000427.1:0-7523 GCA_043767985.1 Betaproteobacteria bacterium | reverse complement strand
CCGCCACGCTTGTTTTCGAGATTGCCCAGGCTGCGGGTGAAGGCAATCTGTTCCTCGTTGCTCAAGTTTTGCTCGTGAAACACCAGGACGGCGTATTGGTCCATGGCAGCATGAATGGCCGCGATTTGTTCGGCGGGCAGAGGCTGGGTGAGATCAATGCCTGAAACCTCTCCAACGAACAAGGGGTGGAGCGGTCGGATGGTCACGGTCATGAGGTTGGCACTCCTTTAGGCGATCTGCCTCAGTCGGTCTGTTTCTCTGAGGTTGGCGTAAATTCTAATCCGATCCTGTTCCAAATGTGCCCGTGATCCCACTCGCAATAAAACATTTACGCGCATAGTTCATCTCGCTCGTGCGTGTACACCTCCAACACGCCAGCCTCGGAGTCCTTCATTTTGCGTGATTTGCCCCATTCCCTCTTGACTGTCCGTTCCGCGGCCTACGCCAGCTGTGCACGCATCGCTTTGAGTTTATCAACGGTCCTGATCTTTGGCTTGCTCCTGTCTGCGTGCAATAACCTGTCTCCCTCGCCGGGTACTTCTACCCCCAGTCAGCCCTTGACTTGCGATGACGGCCTAAAAACTGCGTTCAAACCTGACGCGATGACGTCGGTCATCGCCGTGCTTGCCTATAAGCAGGGCGACAAGGTCTATGTGTCCGACTCCGGCTCACCAGTCACGCTCGCGGCGGACCTTTGTTTGGTCAAAATTTTGGTGGGTCCTGGCAACCCTGGGCCCGCTGAGGCGCGCTCAACCTCGGCGGGTATTGGCATAGAAGTTTGGCTACCGAGCCATGCGAGTTGGAACCAGAGAATTCGCAACTACGGTGGTGGTGGCTATGTGGGCGGCGGGCATATCTACGCTGAGAGCAATGGCGCGACATTGCAAACGGCGGTAGGAAGTAAATTTCCTGCCCCGGTCATTGCTGGCATGGGTTATGCCAGCGGCACCACGGACGCAGGACAGCGCTGGTCTCAAAACGGCTCATTTACTTTCTTGCCCGATGGCAAATTGAACGAGGCTCTGTTTAAGGATTTTTCCTATCGGAGTATGGTCGAACAGGCGCTCAAAACCAGGTCCTTGGTGAAGCTTTACTACGGAAAAGCGCAGCAATACGCCTACTTTGACGGGCATTCGACGGGTGGCCGCCAAGGCTGGAAAGTGGCACAGGACTTTCCCGAACTCTACGACGGTTACCTGATTGCTGCACCAGCGATCAGTACCAGCAAGTTTGCCTTGAACTCTTTTTACCCACAGGTGGTGATGAAGTCGGACTTGGGCTACACCTCTTCTGACCCTGACTTTGTAGCCAACAACTTTAGGCAAAAAGTGGTCGACGCCAATCGGCGCGCTGTGCAGGCTTGCGACAAAGAGGGCTTGGGGTTTTTGCTCGATCCCTTCGCTTGTCATTACGACCCGAGCAAAGATGCCGGGGCCCTATGTGCTGGCGTGGGGGGAAGTGGTGTGACGGGTAGCAATGGTGATGCTAAAACCTGCTTAACACTGGCCGAAGCGCGAGTGATCAATAAGCTCTGGTATGGCATCACGAAAGACGGCAGCTACGTGGCAAACGAATCTGCGGCAGGCCGTAGCGGCAAGTTCTTGGGTGAGAAGCAATTGTGGTGGAGCTTTCCCCGAGGCGCTGATTGGGGCAGCTTGATCAGTCGGGTCGGCGGCGCGGAGGCGATCGCGCATTATCGGCAAGATATTCGGTATGCGACCTCGGCTGCTTTAAATCCCGCCGCTTACTTTGTGCACGGTTCGATCACGGAACGCGACAAGTGGCGTGAGATTGATTATCCGGCACTCAATGACACGTTCCAGAAAGGGCTCGCGCTACAAACAGCGATCGGTCAACTCAATACCGATAGTGATGACTTAAGCAAGCTTCGCAAGCTCGGGCTTAAAGTCATCACCTATACCGGCTTGGCGGAAGACGCCATTCCACCTGCAACCTCGGTCAATCACTATGAGCGCCTTGCGACCAGGATGGGAGGGCTCGCCGAGGTTCAGAAGTTTGTGCGTCTGTATCTCGTGCCGGGTAAAGCACATAGCTCGCAAGGTCGCGGCTATACCGTTGCCAGTGTTGCTGATGCCTCGAAAAACAACACCGTGCCTCTTCCTAAACTGCCGGGCGCGGCCAACCAAACACCTAGCGCAGAGCAAGATCAAATGTTTACGGCCTTGCTCGCGTGGGTGGAGCAGGGCGCTGCACCGGGTAATATCACGGTGACATCAAGAGACAATTCGGTGAGCTATCCGCTCTGTGTCTATCCCTTGAAGGCAAAGTGGAGCGGTACTGGCTCGTCGAAGCTGGCGGCTAACTACAGCTGTTCATGAAGGCTAATGAAGACGCAACGGCTTGCATTGCGGAGCTTTCTTCACGGTTTGAGTAAATTTTACGATTGAATTAGATAAGAGGAGGTTTTAACTCATGCAAATCATTAACGACGTCACCACCCTTGCGATTGAAGGCGAAATCGGGGTGCTTACTTTAAATTCACCGCCGGTCAATGCGCTTTCTCAACCGGTACGCGCGGGCTTGCTTGATGGCATGAAGGCAGCCAATGCCAATGCTGCGATCAAGGCCATTGTCCTGATCTGTGATGGACGCACCTTTATCGCGGGTGCGGACATTACCAGCTTTGGCAAGCCGCCCACCTTACCATCACTTTCCGATGCTCAGAATGAGATTGAGAATTCGAGTAAGCCAGTCATTGCCGCTATTCACGGTACTTCGCTCGGTGGTGGCTTCGAGGTCGCTCTGTGCTGCCACTATCGGGTTGCCGTACCGAGCGCCAAGTGTGGTCTGCCCGAGGTTCATCTCGGGTTGTTGCCCGGTGCGGGTGGCACTCAGCGACTGCCTCGCATTGTTGGGCCAGAGAAGGCACTCGAAATGGTCACTGGCGGCACCCATGTGGGCGCCAAAGCGAGTCTTGAAATGGGCCTGGTCGACGAGCTGGTCGAAGAAGGCAAGTTGCGTGAAGGTGCACTGGCTTTCGCTCGTAAAGTGCTGGCCGAAAACCGACCCTTACGCAAAGTGCGCGACTCCAACGAGAAGGTTGAAGCGGCGCGCAGTCGCCCAGAAATATTCTCTGAGTTTCGTAAGGCTAACGCCCGCAAGTTTCGTGGTTTTCAAGCGCCTGAATCCAATATCAAATGTATTGAAGCGGCCGTCAATCAACCCTTCGACGAGGGCATGAAAACCGAGCGCACCTTGTTCCTTGAATTGGTGAGTGGCACGCAGTCTGCCGCGCAGCGCCATGTGTTCTTTGCCGAACGCCAAGTCTGGAAGATCCCTGATGTGCCGGAAGACATCGCGTTGATTCCGGTCAAGAAGGTGGGAATGATCGGTGCAGGCACCATGGGTGGCGGCATTGCAATGAATTTTGCCAATGTGGGCATACCGGTGGTCTTGGTCGAGACCAAGGCTGAGGCGCTGGAGCGTGGCCTGTCGGTGGTACGCAAAAACTATGAGAACACCGCCAAACGTGGTCGCATCAAACCTGAGGATGTTGAAAAGCGCATGTCGCTATTGACGGGTTCGCTAGATCTATCGGTGTTGGCGGATTGCGATCTGGTCATCGAAGCGGTTTTCGAGAATATGGCGATCAAGAAAGAAATTTTTGCCAAGCTCGATAAGATCTGCAAACCCGGAGCGATTCTAGCTACGAATACCTCCGCGTTGGATGTCAATGAGATCGCCTCTGCCGTAAGCCGCCCCGAAGCCGTCGTGGGTATGCATTTCTTCTCGCCTGCCAACGTCATGCGCTTGCTTGAAGTGGTGCGAGGCGACAAGACCTCGAAAGAGGTCTTGCAAACCGCCATGCAAATTGGCAAGAAGATCGGTAAGATCGGTGTCGTGTCGGGTGTTTGCCCTGGCTTCATCGGTAACCGAATTTTGGCGGCACGTTCGGCGCAAGCTCAGGCGATGGTGCTGGAAGGTGCCATGCCCTGGGATGTCGATAAGGTGCTCTACGACTTTGGCTTACCGATGGGTCCGTTTGCGATGTCTGACCTTGCCGGCCTCGACATTGGCTGGTCCAAGGAAACGACCAAGAGTTCAACCATTCGCGAGGTGCTTTGCGAGATGGATAGACGCGGTCAGAAAACCAGCGCCGGTTACTATGATTATGACGAGCAACGCAACGCCAAGCCCTCGGAGGTCACCCGCAAGATCATCGCCGACTTCATGGCCGCCAAGGGCGTCACGCCGCGCAAGATCAGCGATACCGAAATCCTTGAGCGCTGCATCTACGCCATGATCAATGAAGGTGCCAAGATCTTGGATGAAGGTATTGCGATTCGCTCCTCCGATATCGACATTGCCTGGATCAATGGGTACGGTTTTCCGGTGTACCGCGGCGGGCCGATGTTCTACGGAGATACTGTAGGGCTTGCTACTGTCGTTGCTAAGCTGAAGGAGTTTGGGTCGTTGATGGGGCCTAGCTTTAAAATGTCGCCTTTGTTGGAACGCTTGGCTACCGAAGGTAAAAAGTTTTCGGACTTTAAGCGGTAACTAATATTGACCGAGGAGGATCAGGTCGGCGCGGCACGCGACGTAGTGGCTGTCCCCTAACCTTCGTCCTCCTCCTTATGCCCCTACGTAGAGTGCCGCCCCGACTTGATCGAGCGGCGAAGTTGGCAGGCTAAGAGTTTTCAAATCGAGACCCTATCAGTTGATGCGGCAGCCGTCGACCGGTTCCTGCGCAACTGGCGCTCAAAACCCTGCTGCTGTCAGTGGTCGCGCAAAAAGAGTTTGACAGTTTCACGACAGATTCGCGACAGATTGGTGCAATCGTCGGGTGTTAACGTCAGGCCCATGACAAACAAGCTCTGGTGTGACTCCTTGCGTCTTTACGCCGCTAATCCGTTCTTTGCTCTTCTTCGCGTTTGCCTATCTCTTATCTTTGCAGGCCCGATGATTGGGCACGCGGAAGAGCTTCTAGCGCCGATCACTTGGGAGCAATTGCGGGTGATGACTGGCAAAAGCAATCTGGAGATTCAACTTGCTCGGCAATTGATCGCGACCGCTCAGGCCGATCTCGAACGCGCTGGCCTCAAACCCAATCCCACCCTTACATTGTCGGACTCATCATGGAAGCTTAACCGTAGCCCACTCGGCTATGGCGCGGACATCAGTGCACGCATCGATCAAACGCTTGAACGAGGGGGGAAGCTCAAGCTTCGTCAAAAACAAAGCACGGCGCTGCTTGAGGCGGCGCAGCTTGATGTACTTCGAACAGAGCGACTAGTGATGGCCAGGCTGGGATCAGCGATTGTAGATTTGGAAAGCGCTCGCCTGAAGCTTAAGGCCTCAAGGGAAATTTCCTTAACCTTGGAGCGAGCCGCTGCTATTGCACGCCAACGGCTCGGTGCAGGAGATCTCTCCGAAGTCGCGGCGGACCGGGTGAGTACAGATGCCATCAGGGCGCTTAACGATATTACGGTTGCTCAGGGCGACTTGCTGGATGCTGAGCTATCCTTAAAACTTCTGGTGGGCGCCGACCGGCTTTCTGCGCGAGACATGCAGAGTATTGATGTTTGCACCTTGCCTTCGCCACCATCGGCCGAGGCATCCCTCCGCGCTGACGGAGTCTCGATCAAAGTTGATCCGCGAACACCTGAGCTCCTGGCTGCAAAGCGACGAGAGGCCGCCGCTCGGGCCGGTGTTGAGCTGGCGAACTCGCAGCGTAAGAGAGATGTCAGTGTTGGCGTGCAAGTTGAAAAGCAGTCCTATACGGGAGGCGCCTTCCTTGGCGTTTCGCTGTCGCTGCCACTCTTGATCTTTAACGACTATGCCGCCGAGATTCGACGGGCCAACAGCGATCAAATGTCGGCTGAGATTGAGACAAACAGGCTTGAGTCTCAAATTCAATCGGAACAAACTCGTCTACGCTACGGTTTACGGCTGGCCACCGAGCGCGAAGCCCGTTTACGCGATCAGGCGCTGCCGGTCGCAGTACGCAACGCCAAGGCGGTCGAATTTTCATTCCAGCGAGGTGCTGCCTCGGTACTGGAAGTGCTAGACGCGGAACGTACGCTTCGCACTGTCCAAATCGAAGTGATCAACGCTCGAGCCGACCGACTTCGGACAGCGACAGCATTTGCGCTCATTCTCGATCCTAGCCTGCTCGGCCAGGACCTTCAGATTCCTTGAAAACTAACCATGATCCTTGCTAAACGCTACACACTCATCGCGCTCACGACTGGCGCATTCGTCATGGGCGTCGCCGCCACCTGGTTTGCACTGAGGGGAAGTCCTTCCCCCGCCATCGCAGCCACAGTCGCGACACCCATCCTTTCGGTGGCCGGCTCTTCCACGCCTGCTGAACAAAAGCTTGCGCGTGACGTGGTGAGCCTCAGTGAAGCGAGTCGCAGCGGGAGAATTCAAACCGAAGTACTCAAGATGACCGCCATACCGCAATCGGGGGCCTTGCCTGGAAAAATCGTCCTCGATGAGAATAGAACTGCTCGCCTATCTGCCCCGGTCACCGGACGTGTTTTAAAACTGTTCAAGGAACCAGGTGATCGGGTTGGCGTCGGCGATGTATTGGCCACGATCGACACGCCTGAACTTGCCGGCGTGCAAGCAGAGGCCAGCAAAGCCCAAGTTGAAGTGGCTCTGAAAACCTCTGGCGCCCAAAGAATGCAGGAGCTCTACTCGGTGGGTGCTGTTGCGCTCAAAGAGCTGCAAGCCGCCCAAGCAGAGGCTGCGGAGGCGCGAACCGAACTTGAGCGCACCCGCAACCGCCTGCGTCAGCTCAATAGCGTGGGAGGACAATCCGCCACATATCAGTTGCTGAGCCCCATCGCTGGCAGCATTACCGAGCGCTCGGTCACAGTTGGTCAGCAAGTCAGAGCCGAAGAATCGCTTAACCTCTTTGTAATTTCCGATTTGAGGCATCTTAACCTGATTGTTGACGCCCCGGAGGCACAGGTGTCCCAGTTTGCAATCGGACAATCCATTCAACTTTCTTTAGACGACAAGAGCAGCGCTTCCATCGTAGACGGGAACAACGCCAGCCCAAGAGTGCAAGCTTTGATCAGCCGCATCGGGCCCTCGGTTGATCCCCTGACGCGCCGCGTCCAAGTTCGGGCAAGTGTCAATAATGAGTCAGGCCTATTTCGCCCAGAAATGTTTGTAAGAGCGTTTAGCACCGATGCCCGACAGAAGACTGCGCTGGAGTTGTCCGTGACCTCACTCGCCGCTCGCGGCTCTGAGTCGGCTGTTTTCATCGAACGCGAACCAGGCCAATACCAAAGAGTTCCAGTCGAGATTTTGGCGCAACATCCTGAACGCGCTTGGGTTGAGCCTTTGGCCGGCAGGACCGTCGCAGCGGGCGCGAAAGTAGTCACACAAGGCGCACTGCTTTTGGACAGCGAGATCGCCTCCCGATGAGCAATACCCCCACGCCAAGCTCAGGATTCATGAGCGCAGTGGTCCGACAGCCTTTTTTGATTTTGTTAACCATGCTGATATTGAGCGTCATTGGCGCCATCATTGTGATAAACCTACCCATT
>JAYVKZ010000426.1:0-5325 GCA_043767985.1 Betaproteobacteria bacterium | reverse complement strand
CTTGCGCCGCCACTTGTGCAGTACTTTGCGCAGAGGGCTTAGATGCACCGGTCGCCTCGGTGACAGCTTGACTTTGCGCAACACTCCACGCGGGCAAGCACAGGAGGCAGAGCAGCACCCCGACTCGCCCAAACCCATTGAAGGGTAAAGCTCGACTGGCGCCGGTTGTGTACGGAAACTGGTTCATAGCGACCTGACTCATTGTTTTACGCCCTCCCTTATTCTCAAGGAAGTTTCTCTTTCAACCCAATCCCCCGTCGCATCTTGAACGAGTTCTTTAATGAATACTTCAGCATCGTTGATCTTCACGATCTTGCCGAAATTTTGACCCGCATAGCTGCCAACCTTCGCTTGGTACACAAGCGTATCGACCTGTAGCAAGGCCGTTGAAACTTTGGCGTCGGCGATATGGCCCACCATTTTGATGCTCTCCAGCGGGAAGCTTTCGAGCACCTCACGGGAACGCTTTGTATCCGGAGCTAGATTGCCATTACCAGATTTTGCTTTCGCGGCACGATCTATCGCGACGGCGAGTTTAGCCGTCGAGAAAGGGTCCACCTGGGTTTTATTGTCGTAAATAAAGGGCTCGACTTTCCGAGGCGCTTCAACGGTATTTTTGATCGGCTGAGCGCTCGCGGTGGCCTCTTTCATCCACTGGTCCAAATCGTCTTTGTGGCTATCGCAACCCGCAAGCATCAAACACGCCGCGATCGAGAGGACTAAGTGAAGTGGGAGAATCATTTTGCACCTCCAGCCTTCTTGGCCTCGTCATATTTCTCTTTACGTCTCTGAGCAATTTCGCTGGCGTCCAAATACCGGAAAGTCTTGGCCGTCGCTTCGAGCATCAACCCGCCGCGATCCACGCTATCGATCTTCATGTCATTGAGGGTGACAATCCGCGACAGGTTCGAAATGTCGCTAGTAAACGATCCGAAGTCGTGATACGCGCCAGCAAGCTTAATTTGAATGGGAAGCTCGGCATAGTAATCATGCACGATCACTTGGTTTGGTTTGAACAGTTCAAACTGTAGGCCACGGCCTACGCCAGCATTGTTAATCTCGGTCAACAGCGCGTCCATTTCAGCCTTACTGGGCAACTGCTTTTCAAGTTGGCCCACGTATTGCAGCACCTGCTCTTTTTGCTTCAAGAGTACCTGCAGGTTTACGGCCTTCTTGACCTTGTCTTGAAATTGCCCCTTCAGGAGCTCTTCTTTCTTTCGACTGGCTTCAATCTCGTCTAGTTGACTGCCCCAAACCAAAAAATAGGCGACGACGCACAAGACCGCAATCAAGCCGAGCAGCAAAGAGAATCTTGGAACTGCTGGCCACAGGCCCGGATGTTGCCCGTTTAAGCCTTGAAATTGTTCCTTGACCGCATCCAGATCAAACTTTAACTTGGGCAACGCCAGCTTTGTCGCCCCTTCTTTCTTCGCCATCTTCAAGCCCCCTGCTTTGGCTTGGCCGGTGCACCGGGTGCGCCAGGAGCTCCGGGCTCTGCTCCAACGGGTGCTCGGCCTTTAATCAGAGCAGTAATTCCAAACTCGAAAATCTTGCGCGGATCTTTGACGTTTTTGGGGTCGAGCGGCGTCGCCTTGGTTTCAATCAGCTGAGGTTTCTCCAACCAGGCGGTCTGATAGGCTAAGTTTCGCAAATACTCCGATACCTTTTCATTGGTTTGAGCGATACCCGCAAGCGTGATCTTGCCTGCTTCCTGACGATAACTCTTGACGAAAATTCCCTCTGGCGTGTGCTTCACCAATTCGTCAAGCAAATGTACGGGAATGGTGCGATCGGCCTGAAGATCTTCGACGGCCTTTTGGCGTGCTTTGAGAGCGGCGACCTCAGATTCCAGAGTCTTGATTTCAGCAATCTGTTTGTCGAGCTCAGCGTTTTTGATCTCAATGTACTGGTTTCGAGCGACCTGGGTATCCAATTGCTTGGTGAACAATAGCCACACTGCGCCAATGCCTGCCAATGCCAAAATGGCGGTCAGGCCGATGACCCCATAGAAATCACGTTTGCGTCTTTCTCGGCGCATTTCCCGGTGGGGGAGCAAATTTAGGCGAATCATGCGTCAAATCTCCTCATCGCCAATCCCGAAGCGATCAGTAATGCAGGGCCATCTAGCCGCACTTGGCGTTCCCGTACCGTTTCACCGAACTCCATGCCTTGAAAAGGATTGACCACCTCACAGGCGACCTGGGTCTTCTGGCCGACGGCCTCCGCCAGCCCGGGCAGTATTGACGAACCGCCGGCCAGAATAATTTTATCGACTCGTGTATATGGCGTGGAAGTGAAGAAAAACTGCAAAGCACGTCCGATATCGGCCGCTGCTTGATCAATAAATGGTCCGAGTAAATCGCTTTGATAGCTATCGGGTAGCTCGGCACTACGCTTTTTCAGCTCAGCCTCTTCATAGGTCAGTCCGTAGAGGCGGACGATATCTTGAGTCAGTTGACCACCGCCAAACACTTGATCGCGCTCAAAGACAGTCTGGCCATTCAGAGAAATCGTGACGGAAGTCACTGATTGGCCAATCGAGACGATGGCAATAATTTGTCCCTGCCCTTGGTTCGGCATGTAGCTCGCGACATGATCGAGCACGGTGCGAACCACGTAGGGCTCAACGTCCATGACAATCGCTTTCAAACCTGCCATTTCTGCAATGGCAACCCGATCTTCAACTTTTTCTTTGCGGGAGGCCGCCAACAACACATCAACTTCCTCGGGCGAGTTAGCCGCAGGCCCTAAGACCTGAAAGTCGAGGTTGACCTCTTCAATCGGGAAAGGAATGTATTGACTGGCTTCAGATTCGACCTGAATTTCGTACTCATTGTCACGCAAGCCGCTAGGCAGCATGATTTTCTTGGTGATGACCGAAGCCGATGGGAGGGCTAGCGCAGCTTCCTTGGCTTTAGAACCACTGCGCTTTAGTGCACGTCCGAGCGCTGCCGCCACAATTTCCGGCTTTTCAATCGACCCGTCGCTAATGGCGCCGCGCTCCAAGAACTCGATGGCATAGCGTTCTAGGCGGATTTCGCCCTTCGCTCCCTGAGACAGCTCGACCACCTTGACGGAGGACGAGCTCAGATCCACCCCAATCAAAGGGGCTGTTTTGCGACTCAAAAAAGCCGGCATTGAGAGCTTCATTTTGGCAAAATTTTCTTAAGAATTAGTGATTTATGAGCTTTTTGGTGAATCTACATGAGATCGTACCAAGGCATACACCTCACTGTAAAGCTTTTCGACGTTTTTAGTCGCTCGCCCCACCTCCACTTGTCGCGGGCAAACGACCGTTGGGCGCCAAACCTCAAAAAAGTGCGGAAATGACGCAACTGAAGTGTCAAAACATGCCAGACCAGGGTATTTCCAAGAATCGAAGGGAAAAGCCGCACAGGCATATAATTTAGGCTTATGCCAAACGGCAGCTGCACGGCCCCCGGCCGAGACAATGTGACCCAAGCTTCTCCTCCCTCAGCCTCGAATCCTCATCACTCTGGCCGTCGCACCTTCGGACAGCTCCGTCAGGACGGATTCTCCTGGTTAAGCGCCCTGGGTTTAATCGTTGCGCTCCCTGTGACGGGCGCGCTTTGTGGCACTCTCGTGGTCGCCCTCGCCCTGCTACTTGCGAATGATCGACTGCCGCCCCTCGATGCCTTGATCGATTACAAGCCTCGGATTCCGCTACGGGTCTACACCGCAGACAATGTTCTGATCGGGGAGTTCGGCGAGGAAAGACGTACCTATGTCAGGATTGGCGATGTGCCTGATCTCATGAAAAATGCGGTACTGGCGGCAGAAGACGCGCGCTTTTTCGAACATGGCGGCGTTGATTTCATCGGGATTATTCGCTCGGCAGGGGTTAATTTACTATCGTCAGGAAAGGAACAAGGTGCGAGCACGATCACCATGCAGATCGCCCGCGAGTTCTTTTTGTCGGCAGAAAAGACTTACACCCGCAAGATTATTGAAATTTTGCTAGCCTTACGTATTGAGGAACAACTCAGCAAAGAGCAGATTCTTGAACTCTACATGAATCAAATTTTCCTTGGGAAACGTGCTTACGGCTTTGCCGCCGCCTCTCAAACCTACTTCGGTAAGCCTTTGAGCGATATCTCGGCGGCAGAAGCGGCGATGTTGGCCGGTCTACCCAAAGCACCCTCGCGTTTCAATCCCTTGGTCAACCCCAAACGAGCCACTGAACGTCAACGCTATATTTTGCGTAGGATGCTGGAGGTCAATTTTATTGATGAACCCGCCTATCAGGCGGCCTTGAATGAAACACTGAAATACGCCTCGAGCACGACCGATTTCATTTTAAGCGCCCCTTATGTCGCAGAGATTGCCCGTCAGGCTGCTTACGATCTCTATAAAGAGGACAGCTACACAGCGGGCATTAAGGTGTACACCACTATCCTCTCCGAGGATCAAACCGCTGCCAATGCAGCCGTGAAGCAAGGCGTCCTCGACTACGACCGAAAATACGGATACCGTGGGCCAGAAGGTTTTATCGACTTAGCCACCAATGCCGTCAAACTCGAAGAGCAAGTCGAGTCAGCCATTGGGGAAGCGGGTGATTTGGAAGAGTTTCTGGTCGCCGTCGTGCTTGAAGCCTCGCCGACGAAGGTGCGCGTTAGCCGGGGCAAAGGCAACATCATTGAGATGACCGGCACAGCCCTACGTTTTGTAGGCAATTCGCTCTCACCGAAAGCCGAAGGCGATCGTAAACTCCGGCCCGGGGCCATCGTCCGGATCGTTGAAAGCAAGCCCGGCCAATTTGAAATGTCCCAGCTTCCAGAAGTTGAATCAGCTTTCGTGGCCTGCAATACTGAAGACGGCTCAGTAAGAGCACTCGT
This sequence comes from Betaproteobacteria bacterium, assembly GCA_043767985.1. Classification (GTDB taxonomy): domain Bacteria; phylum Pseudomonadota; class Gammaproteobacteria; order Burkholderiales; family Burkholderiaceae_E; genus JAPOKJ01. The sequence goes on along the minus strand of JAYVKZ010000426.1, from coordinate 469 downwards.
TGGTGGGTTCAACTTTACCCAAAACAAATTCAACCGCGTCATTCAGTCGATTCGCCAGCCGGGCTCAAGTTTCAAACCCTTTATCTACTCCGCGGCGCTGGAGAAGGGCTTCATGACGACCACGATCATTAATGATGCCCCGGTCTCGATCGACCCGGCACTGACGGGCGGCCAACTGTGGGAACCTAAAAACTATGACGGGAGTTTTTCGGGTCCCATGCAAATGCGCACGGGCTTGGCAAAATCAAAGAACATGGTGTCGATTCGTATTTTGCAGAACATTGGCCCGAAGTATGCGCAGGACTACATCACCCGTTTTGGTTTCGACCCGGAAAAGAATCCGCCTTACCTTACAATGGCTTTAGGCGCCGGTAGCGTGACCCCTTGGCAAATGGTCGGCGCCTTCTCAGTGTTCGCCAACGGCGGCTTTCGTATCGATCCTTTTGTGATTAGTAAAATTGTGAATCAG
>JAYVKZ010000425.1:0-20051 GCA_043767985.1 Betaproteobacteria bacterium | reverse complement strand
CAAGCTTCAAAGTAGTCGCTGATCAACTTAAGTTGAGGCGTGGCTTGGTGCGCTGTGGCAAGTGTCAAGAAGTTTTCTCGGGTGTCGACTATCTTCGTTACATAGACGAACCCAAACCCAAAGCACCGATACCTGTAACGCCGACGGAGTCGACCCAGGATCTTGACGATTTAAAGACCGCATTTTTTTTGCCCGAGACGATCTTTAACGCATCGATGCAGATCGACCCGATGACCATCCAGGCACCTGTGCCTGTTTATATTCCTAGCCCAGAGGTTGCACCGTCAGCAGCCTCAAGTGCCTCAGTGACGACGGAGACTAACCAAGCAGCCAGCGCCTTAGCCGAGTCCGATTCCTCCCAAGCTTCAAGCAATTCGCCGCTGGACGCTTTTAGTGCGGTTGAAGCGGCCGCGCTAAAGCTGAGTCGAATTCCGCAAGGCCTCGAGATTGAGACGGTCGATGAGAAGCAAGCGCCAGTGGTCAAAGCCGACGATGCGGCCAAATCGGAGGACGATCGCCAGATCGCAGCCCACGGGGAGATCTCGGCGATTGACTACCGTGTCAAGCCCAAACCACTTGCAAAGAGATGGTTTGTGGCCTGCACTCTCTTGCTGCTGCTCGCGCTTGCTCAGGGCATCATAGTTGCTAGAAATGAGCTCGCGATTCAATTTCCGGCGCTTCAAGCTTTTTTGAGCCAAGTGAGTGAACCTTTTGGGCTGCGGGTTGAGTTGCCGCGCCGCTTCGATGCACTGACCATTGAATCGTTTGAACTACAGGCGAGCGAAGTAACGAGCGGCGAAGTACAAACTTACCTTGCACTTGCGCTGCTCCGCAATCAAGCGGGTCATGCCGTGCAATGGCCCGCCATTGAGTTGAGTTTGACCGACCCGTCAGGCCAACTTTTAGCGCGCAAGGTTTTGCTGGCGAAGGACTACCTCCCGGCATCGGACTCTAAAAATCAGGGCTTTGCCGCACGCTCTGAGAAAAACATTCGCATTAAGCTCACCCTTAACCAGCTCAACCCAAACGGTTATTCAGCTGTTCTTTTCTACCCTTAGGATTTTTCATGACGCAACGCGTTGGCATTAGTGGCTCGGTCGCCTTCGACAACATTATGGTGTTTGATGGGCATTTCAAAGACCATATCTTGCCCGACAAAGTGCATATGCTCAATGTCTCCTTTTTAACGCCGAGCTTGAAGAGAGAGTACGGTGGTTGCGCAGCAAACATTGCCTACACTTTGGCAGGTCTAGGGGGCTCACCCGTCGTGTTAGCGGCCATAGGCATGGATGGTGTGCACTATGTTGAACGCATGAAGACGCAACAGATCGATGTCTCGGCCATCAAGTGTTTCGATGATTCCTACACACCGCAATGCTTCATCACCACCGACCTGGCCGACAACCAAATTACGGCATTCCACCCAGGTTCAATGTCGTTTGCGCATCAGGTCCATGTCGCCGATGCGGGCCCAGTGAGCTGGGGAATTGTGTCACCGAATGGCAAGGAGGCGATGCTCAGCCATAGCCAGGAGTTTAAGGCTGCGGGTGCCAAATTGATCTTTGATCCAGGCCAGGGCCTACCCATGTTTGACGGCTCTGAGTTACGAGCACTTACGGCACTGGCCGATGCCATTACCCTCAATGACTACGAAGCGCAACTGTTCTGCGATCGTACCGGCTGGAGCGAGCTGCAACTGGCAGAGCAGGTTGACGCGCTCATTGTGACGAAGGGTGGCGAGGGTTCGCTGCTCTATTTGCAAGGGCAAGCGCCTGTTGTTATTCCGAATATCACTATCGAGAAAGCAGTGGACCCTACAGGGTGCGGTGACGCCTATCGCGGCGGACTTCTCTATGGCCTGGCCAAAGGCTGGTCATGGCTGGACAGTGCGCGCCTGGGAAGCGTCTTAGGTGGCATTAAGATCGAAAAATCTGGTGCACAAAATCATGCACTGGATTGGACGAACATTCGACACCGTTTTCAATCCACCTACGGTTGCGCCTGTCCAGTGTAAGTTGGTTCGAATAAGCCGTCTATTTGAACCAAGCCATGGAGAGCAAGTTGCTGCTGAGCATCAGCAAAAACTGAATGGCGATAATTGCCACCATGGGTGAGAGATCGACGCCACCCACTAACGGGATCAGGCGACGAATCGGCTCCAAGACGGGGCGGGTCAAAGCATTGAGCAAAGGGGCCATCGGTGCCTGCGGGTTCACCCACGACAACACTGCCGACATGAGAAGAATCATCATTGCGGTGTAGAGGGCCCATTTGATGAGCCAGGTGAGAGCCAGCAGCAGGGAACTCCCAAGCATCGGAATCATGCCTCGGCCCACAATAAGATTGAAGGCAATGGCAGCCAACAAAGCGACGAGAGCAGCGGCAACGAAGCTTGCCATATCCCAGCGGCCCTTTGCGGGCATCGCCTTGCGCAAGGGCAAGACGCACCAATCGGTGATCGCAAAAATAAATTGGCTGAGAGGGTCCCGTCCGCGCAGGCCTAGCCAATTCATATAGCCACGTAACATTAAACTTCCCGCTAAGAAACTAGCAAGGGTATCGATTAAAAACCAGAGTGCCTGCATGGCGCGATTCCTATGGAAATGACTGCATTGCCAAAATTTTGACATAAAAAACCCGGGATACTCGCGTAACCCGGGCAAGTGTCGCTTTCTAGGAGAGAGCCGCTCCCTAGAGAGCGGTCTTTACACGACATTTTCTTGCTTGAACAGCAGACGTTTTTCCGATTAGGGCTTATTGCCCGTCGGGAAAGGCCATGCAGCGGCAGGATTTAAAGGCTTCGCTACTGCTGCGGGTGCAGCGGCAGCAGGTGCTTTCGCAGCTTTCTTAGCCGCTGGCTTTTTGGCAGCTTTCTTGGCGGCCTTTTTAGCAGCAGGCTTTTTAGCAGCAGCAGCTTTCTTGGCTGGCTTCTTAGCAGCAGCCTTTTTAGCAGCGGGCTTCTTTGCAGCAGGCTTCTTAGCAGCAGCTTTCTTCGCGGCTGGCTTCTTAGCAGCTACTTTTTTGGCAGCAGGCTTCTTAGCAGCAGCTTTTTTAGCGGCTGGCTTTTTTGCAGCTACTTTTTTTGCAGCAGGCTTCTTTGCAGCAGCTTTCTTCGCTGCGGGTTTTTTGGCAGTGGCCATATGAAACTCCTTAGACGGATAAGTGAAAAAGAAACCCGTTCGGGTGACCGATTTCTCGACCACGACCGTACGAGCTATTCATCGGCGCAGGTCCCAACCCGAGGACTAAACCTCGAGAGATCTGACCTACGCTAATGAATGGGGCTGAGGGCTTGCGCCAGGCGCAAAAAAAGCGTCGGGCGCATAGCGCTGACGCTTTCAAAATCGAAGAGGGCAGTTGGCCACCAAACAACGGAAGCAATTTCCATACCGTTCGGTTCACTTGACGATGGGCAACAACGACTGTCTTCGACCTCAATTCAATTCCGTAACGACCACAATGGCCGCAAACTCACTACTCCCAACTGAGAGCGCCTCCCGTCTGATACTCAATGACACGGGTTTCGAAGAAATTTCTTTCTTTCTTCAAATCGATCATCTCGCTCATCCAGGGGAAGGGGTTCTCTTCGTTGGGGAACAATATATCTAGGCCAATCTGCTGAGCGCGACGGTTCGCGATGTAACGCAGATAACCTTTAAACATCGACGCATTCAAACCCAAGACACCACGTGGCATCGTGTCTTCTGCATAGGCATATTCAAGATCAACAGCTTGCCTGAACAGACCACGCATTTCTTCGCGGAATTCTGGTGTCCACAAGTTGGGGTTCTCAAGCTTGATGGTGTTGATCAGATCAATACCAAAATTACAGTGCATCGACTCATCACGCAAAATGTACTGGTACTGCTCAGCGGCACCGGTCATTTTGTTGGAGCGACCCAGAGCAAGAATTTGCGTGAAGCCGACGTAGAAGAACAGACCTTCCATGAGACAAGCAAAGACAATGAGAGAGCGAAGCAGCTTCTGATCGTTCTCATGCGTCCCCGTCTTGAAATGTGGATCGGTCAAGGTATCGATGAAAGGAATGAGAAACTCATCCTTGTCACGTATCGACTTCACTTCATGATAGGCATTAAAGATCTCGCCCTCATCCAGCCCAAGTGACTCAGTGATGTACTGATAGGCATGGGTGTGAATGGCCTCTTCAAAACCTTGACGAAGCAAGAACTGACGACATTCCGGCGCCGTGATATGACGATAGGTGCCAAGCACAATGTTGTTGGCGGCCAAAGAATCGGCGGTCACAAAAAACCCAAGATTACGTTTGACCAAACGACGCTCGTCATCCGTCAACCCATTAGGGTCTTTCCAGAGCGCAATATCTCGGCTCATGTTGATCTCTTGCGGCATCCAGTGATTGGCACAGGTCGCCAGGTATTTTTCCCAGGCCCATTTGTACTTGAACGGAACCAATTGATTCACGTCGGAGGCACCGTTAATGATGCGCTTATCTTCGACCCGGACACGACGCTCGCTGCCAGCTTGTGCAGTGATCGCCGATTGCGAAGCATGGCTCACCGCCGCAGCCATCAGGCCTGCGGCTGGCATGGGCACTCTCACAGGCACGGGCCTCGAAGGTGTTGGTTGATTTGGCTCTTCCCAGGACAACATATTTCTCTCGCTCAGTAATACTTAGTAACGAATAACTTGGTGACGAATAATTTTTTGACGGTTAAATTCTTTTCTAGCGGCTAATTTATATGGATGGTTTATAAGGACAATTCAAACTTAGTGATTACTCAGTAACTTCTAGCCAACCATTCACATTAACTTAAACACTTTAACTTCAAAATAAACTCGTAACTCTTTGTACTACTGCGAGATTATGTAGTTATACACAGGCAGATAGTACGCCGAGCGTTAACGAGTTGCAACAGCTTTGTGATTTCTCTTGACAACAGTGTTGTTGAGACAACAACACTTTTTAAAATGCCATCCTCGAAACACTTTATTTACAGGTGATGCAGGTAGCAGAACCCAGGATCAACGATGCCGTTTGCAAAGGCCATCGATGCTTGCAAGCAAGCATCAACGCTTACTGACAAGCTTCGCAATCGGGATCATCGAGCGCACAAAACTTCACGCCTTCATCCGCAGAAATATCTGCGTACGCACCCTCCGTCGCAACCGTTGCCGCCACAGCTGAAGCCATGATGCCGCTAGCCACAATAGGAGGCGCGCCCGGCTGTGTTGTTGCATACGAAAAACTACCATTCGATGCACCATCCACCGAGACAGAGTTCAGTTGACCGATACGATCACTGGTCGACTTCTCTGCGCTCGTCGCACCCATCGTACGAAGATAGTACGTGGTCTTCAAGCCGCGCTCCCACGCCAACATATAGGTGTCGTGCAAACGTTTACCGGAGGCGCCCGCCATATAAATGTTGAGCGATTGCGCTTGATCAATCCACTTCTGACGACGCGAGGCCGCCTCGACTAACCATGAAGGGTCCACCTCAAAAGCCGTGGCATAGACCTCTCGCAACTCGGTTGGAATACGATCGATTCGGGACAGCGTGCCATCAAAGAACTTCAGGTCTGAGACCATCACCTCATCCCACAGGCCTTGCGCCTTCAGATCACGCACCAAGTAATCATTGACGACGGTGAATTCACCCGACAAGTTGGACTTGACATACAGGTTCTGATAGGTCGGCTCAATACAGGCGGAGACCCCAATAATATTGGAGATCGTCGCTGTGGGTGCAATCGCCACACAGTTGGAGTTACGCATGCCGTGCATCTTAATTTTCTGGCGAAGCGCTGCCCAATCCATGGACTCCGAATTGTCGACCTCGACATAGCCACCACGTTGCTCACGCAGTAAGTCCAAAGTGTCCTTCGGCATAATGCCGCGATCCCACAGGGAGCCCGGATAGCTTGAATAGCGGCCACGCTCGGCCGCCAAATCGCTGGAGGCCCAATAGGCGTAGTAACACACCGCTTCCATCGAACGATCAGCAAACTCGACCGCGCCTTGGCTAGCATAAGGTGTGCGCATCATATGTAAGCAGTCTTGGAAACCCATAATGCCGAGACCCACCGGGCGATGCTTCAAATTGGAATTGCGAGCCTTCGCTACCGCGTAGTAATTGATGTCGATCACATTGTCGAGCATGCGCATCGCTACCTTGACGGTCGCTTTCAACTTCTCCAGATCTAGCTCTTGCACGCCATTGCGCTCAACCATATGGTTCACGAGGTTGACCGAACCCAAGTTACAGACCGCAATTTCACTCTCATTAGTGTTGAGGGTAATCTCGGTACACAGGTTGGAACTATGGACGGTGCCAGCATGCTGTTGCGGTGAGCGCAGGTTGCACGGGTCCTTGAAGGTAATCCAAGGATGGCCGGTTTCAAACAGCATCGACAGCATCTTGCGCCACAGTTGCACCGCAGGCACTTTCTTGAACAGCTTGATGTGCCCCGTTTCGGTCATCTGCTCATAACCAACATAGGCCGCTTCGAAAGCCTTGCCAAACTTGTCATGCAAATCGGGTACATTGGCCGGCGAGAACAGTGTCCACTCGGCATTTTCTTTTACACGGCGCATGAATAAATCGGGAATCCAGTTCGCCGTGTTCATGTCGTGCGTGCGGCGACGATCATCGCCGGTGTTCTTGCGCAACTCGAAAAACTCTTCCACATCCAAGTGCCAGGTTTCGAGATAGGCACATACCGCACCTTTGCGCTTACCGCCCTGATTCACCGCCACAGCGGTGTCGTTCACTACCTTCAGGAAGGGCACCACACCTTGGCTCTTGCCATTGGTCCCTTTGATATGCGAGCCGAGCGCACGCACGGGCGTCCAGTCGTTCCCCAAGCCACCGGCATACTTGGCAAGCAAGGCGTTTTCCTTGATGGCCTCGTAAATACCATCAAGATCATCGCTGACTGTTGTGAGATAGCAGGAAGAAAGTTGGGAGCGCAAGGAACCCGAGTTAAACAGGGTAGGCGTGGAACTCATGAAGTCAAACTTCGAGAGCAACTCATAGAACTCAATGGCACGCTCTTCACGATGCACTTCGTTCAGCGCCAAGCCCATCGCCACCCGCATAAAGAACGCCTGCGGCATTTCAATGCGAACTTCATCAATATGCAAGAAATAACGGTCATACAGGGTTTGTAGACCGAGATAGGTAAATTGATAATCGCGGTCGGCCACCAAAGCTGCGCCGATCTTTTGCATATCAAACTGCAAAAGGGACTCGTTCAGCAAACCACCTTCCACCCCGCGCTTAATAAACTTGGGGAAGTAGTGAGCGTAGTGCTCTTTCATCTGCTCTTGGGTAAGGTCTTCACCCAGCACTTCACGGCGCACCGTATGTAACAAGATGCGGGCGGTGACCTGACTATAGGCAGGGTCTTTCTCGATGAGCGAGCGGGCCGCAAGAATGGCCGATTTATAGACCTCTTCGATCGGCACACCGTCATAGAGATTCTTCACCGTGTCGGCAATGATCGGCTCAGCGGTGACATAGTCGCCTAAATTGCTACACGCTGATTCCACTAAATGAGTCAGGGCCGCATGATCTAAAGGCTTACGCATACCGTTGTCGAGAACGCTAATGCTGGGCTGCTCCACGGCAGCCTCTTGGCGCTTCGCAGCACGCTCTTGCGAGCGACGCTCGCGGTACAACACATAGGCTCGAGCCACCTCATGCTCGCCCGAGCGCATTAAGGTGAGCTCAACCTGATCTTGAATATCTTCAATATGAAAAGTAGCGCCGGCAGGTTTTGCGCGAGTGAGTGCATGCACCACGGTTTGTGTCATACGCTCGACCAGCTCGCGAATACGCGCGGACGCTGCGCCCTGGCCACCTGCGATCGCCAGGAAAGCCTTGGTTAAGGCAATCGCGATCTTACTCGGCTCAAACCCCACGACCGAGCCGTTACGGCGAATAATTTTGAAATCGGAAAAATCTGTGCTGCCAGCCACCGCGGCGCTGTTGGCCAGATGGGGAACGCCTGTTGCACTCGGATGGAAAGAACTACCCTGGGTTTGTGAAACTACCCTTTGCATTGTATCGCCTCCAGACTGTCGAACTTGTGGAAATTAGGTTGTAATTACTGTTTGTTTTTGTTTGCGCGAAGCAGCTGGCACCACTAGATGTGGGGTATTGTCATCGTCACAACCCTAATTCTAGTGCCTTCGGCCTAGGCTTGCAAGCCGAACTCTTCGAATAAAAACAGAGAGTTACGACTAGTCCTTCGTGTTGCAAAAAAGCATTTAGTCTGATCGCACCAGGAAGTTGCAAAAGCGAGCATCTCCTCACCTACCGCAAAGCCCTTAGAACGCTGTATGGCCGACAAATTTATCAAGCTTGGCGCGGTTTAGCGGGTGAAATTCCGCTCAAACCCTTACGCCACAAGGCATTCCTCAAAACTGAAAAAATATCGCAAGCCGCAGATTGTCAGACGTCGCGATTAGCGCTCCAAGGCTGAGCGGCCAATTGCGGCAAGCCTGGAAGATAAAAATAAATTTCCTTTTAAATCTCTTGACAAGCACAATGCGGCCTCACCGAGTTTGCGCCAGTCAAAGAATGGTCCCGGGTCTTGCTTTCTTCCAGGCGCAATATCACTATGACCACGCACATGCTGCAGCGAAGGATAGCGCTGCAACAAACTTTGCATCAGCGCTAAAAGTCGCGCATATTGCCGCGCGGTAAAAGGATGCTCCCCATCGCCTTCCAGCTCCACGCCAATCGAGAAATCGTTGCAAGCCGTGCGAGCCTTAAATTCAGAGCGGCCCGCATGCCACGCGCGCTGATCACAAGCGACGAACTGGATCAGTTGCCCGTTTCTTCTAATAAAGAAGTGCGCAGACACCCTCAAGCCTTGTAGGCTCATAAAACTAGGGTGGCTCGCGGGGTCGAGACGATTCATAAATAAATCCACCACGGCAGGTCCGGAAAACTTCCCGGCGGGCAGACTAATATAGTGTATGACCAGGAGCTCGATGGGCATATCGCTCGGTCGTTGATCAAAATTTGGCGAGGCAATGATCTTAGTGCGCGCTAACCATCCGCCCTCGCGCCATCGGGAGGCACGGGTGCAATCGTTGTAAACAGCTTGCTTTGCCACTTAACCTTCAGCGACTAGTTCATATCCAAGCGTTGCATGCGATAGCGCAGCGCCCGAAAGCTAATGCCGAGCAGTTTCGAGGCCGCCGTACGGTTGTACTTGGTCTTCTCAAGCGCTTTGCCGATGGCCTCGCGCTCAATTTGGTCGAGATAATCGGGCAAGCTTTCCGGCACCCCGTCCACCGACAACAGTGCTCGAGCACTCGCCGATCCTGTAGGAGGCGCCGCGGCAATGGAATGAGAACCCGCCGTGCCCGGAAAGTCGCCCTCCGGGAAAAGATCAGCCTCCGCGGGCTCGCTCGCCAAGGCTTCAGTGGTCAAAGGCTTGAGGCCCAAGTCCTCCACATTGACCACTTCACCGTTCGAAAAAGCCAAGGCACGCTCGAGAATATTTTCGAGCTCACGAACGTTGCCTGGGAAATGATAAGTCACCAAAAATCTTAGGCACATTGTGGAGAGGCGCGGAATCGGCGACATACCCGCGCGCTCGCCCAATTTGACGAGAATCGCATCACACAGTACCGAGAGATCCTCGGGCCGTTCGCGTAACGATGGCAACTCGAGCCGAATGACATCCAATCGATAAAATAAATCTTGCCGGAAGCGACCCACGGCGACGCACTTCGCAAGGTCTTGATGGGTGGCGCTAATGATGCGTACATCCACCGGCTCTTCCGAAGTCGCTCCCACCTTACGAACTTTTTTCTCTTGAATCGCCCGCAGCAATTTGACCTGCATCACCAAAGGCAGATCGGCCACTTCGTCCAAGAACAATGTGCCACCATGCGCTGCTTGAAAAAAACCTTCTCGCTCTTGATCGGCCCCTGTAAACGCCCCCTTGCGATGACCGAAAAATTCAGACTCCATGAGGTTTTCAGGAATGGCGCCGCAATTGACCGCCACAAACGGTTTGCCTTGCCGTGCACCAGACTCATGAATTAACCGAGCAGCAAGTTCCTTGCCGGAACCCGATTCACCGTGAATCGCCACCGGCGCCATACTACGTGCCAAACGCGCTATTTGCTCACGCACTGAAGCCATCGCGGAAGAATCGCCCAATAAGCGAGTTGCAGGTCGACCGCTTTGCGTGGTGACTGAGCTGGAACTCGCCCCAGGAGCCCCACTGGCGCCCTGCTGACCCAGCGCTCCACGTACCAAATTACGCAAAGCATCCAAGGCAATCGGCTTACTCAAATAATCAAAGGCGCCTGCTTTCAAGGCAGCTACGGCATTCTCAGCGCTGCCGTAGGCGGTCAGGACAGCCACCGGAAGGTTTGCAAACTTCCCGTTCAGATACTCCACCAGCTCTAGGCCATTGCCGTCCGGCAGACGCATATCAGTAAGACACAAGCCATAAGTGTGCAAGGATAAATATTGCTTGGCCTGAGTGACGTTCGCCGCGCAGTCAACATCCAAGCCCATGCCCACCAAGGTGAGCTCTAGAAGCTCACGCAGATCCGCTTCATCATCGACCACTAATACGCGAGGCACGCTGCTCATCTGAAACTTTTAATCCACAACAAAGACTTCAACATTAACCTACCTTTAAATCTGGCTCAATGATAAACGCCCCAGAATACATGGACGCATCCGCTAAACGTTGGTAGCCAATCTCGGCTTGATTCGCAAGACACCACTCTCTCACCAGGAAAAGCCCCAATCCGGTCCCCTGAGTATGGGTGGTGTAGAACGGCTCAAAGACATGTTCAATTTGTGCTGCATCAATACCTGGCCCGGCGTCGGCCACCGAGAGCTGCAAACGCCCAGAGGAGGATCGCGCCCACTCTATCTTCACCGCCCCCTCACAAGGAGGTGCAAAGCGCAAGGCATTATCCAGCAAATTGATCAACACCTGCCGCAGATGCCCGGCATCAAACCAACAAACATCGTCAACCAACACGGCGAGGCGGACTTGGTCGGCTGCGATTTGTTTGTGCGCCAAGTGCTCCTCAAGCAAGGCCGGTAGGTAGGCCGCAAGCTGTATGGGTTCAACCTGCACCCGGTCGCGGCGGGCAATCGCAAGTACGTCTTCGACAATCGTGTTGATACGGACCGTATTGTCCTCAATGATCTTGGCCAAGCGCGCCTGCTGTTTAGCCCTCACAGGCAGCGCGGCCAGGTGGGCGGGCTCGTCTTGTAGATGCTCAGCCAGTAGGCTGTTGGCATGTCGAATCGCACCTAAGGGGTTACGAATTTCGTGGGCAATGGAGGCCGAGAGGCGCCCCATGGCGGCTAGCTTGAGTTGCTGGGCTCGATCTTGCAATGACTGCACGTCTTCGAGCAAAATGAGCGTATCCGAGGTGCCTTCTACTTTGCCCAGCTCGTGGGCAAATTCATCACCCGCTCCCTCCGGTGGGGTCGACCCTTGTATTTGCAGGACCCGCACCCGCACTTGGCGCAACACACTGGACGGCACACTGTCTGGGGCAGGCAAAGCGAGATCGAAGCTTTGATCGCTTTGCTGAGGCAAGTCGCGGATCATTTTTCGCAGAGAAACCCAGGCCTGCCCAAGCATCGCATTATTCATCGTGCCGCCGAGCTGGGCCGCGCCAAGCATTCGTTCTGCAGCCGGGTTGAGCAGTTTTATTTGCGACTCGCCATCAAGAAGCACCACGCCTTGCTCAAGCTCCAAGATCACCCGACGCGTGACCGACAACTGGGTTCGCAAGTTCTGCCCGCGCGCTTCTGCGAGTTGCTCCTGGGCCTGGAGCCGGGTTGCTAACCAGCTCACGGTCGTCGCGGCGAGGAAACTCGCTGCACCTACCAAGCCAGCAATTAAAAAGTTAGCACTATCAGACTCTTCAAAGTACAGGGTCTGAACGACGGTCACACCCAGCAGCGCAAGCGATGCACCCGCAGCCAAACTAATGGCCCAACGCGGTCGTACGGGCACCGACGCACCGGCCACCATGATGGGAATGAGCGGAGCCAGGCCAGCTTTAACGCCGGTTGCAAAGACCAGCAAGGTGAGCACCACCACATCAAACAAACTGCCAGCGGCCCACTGCCAGTAGAAGCCCTTGGGCCACTTCCAGTGCGCGCAAAACAATACTGCGGCGCCTAAGCCATAGCTCCAAACCAAAGGTCGAAGCCAAGCCCTCTGATCAATCGGGACAAGTGATGATGACCAATTCGCAAAGACAATCCAGATCAACACCAAGGACACGCCCATGCGCATGACCCCAAGCCAGCGCATGGCGCGCCATTGTGGATGACTCAAGCCTCACCCGGGGGTTTCACACCCAATCGCGCATGAGGCTCGCCACAAAAGAAGATGCCCTTCTCGTTGAGCGCTTCATCTTTGGGTAATTGCAGGCCGCAATGTGCGCAGGCAATCAGCGTCGTGAGCTGCTTTTCTGGCACCTTGGACGATGGACGCGGACCCTCACCGGAGGCCGGGTCACGAAGCCCTGATTCTCGCAAATGCGACTTGCGTTGTAGGGCGATGACAATTTTGTAGGCAATATACACCGCAAAGGCAATCGCTAGCCAGCTCAACAATTTACCCATGTAGCCCCCTATTCATGATTGCGGCAAAAAATTTATCGGCCAAGCAACACCTCAAGCACGAATCGACTTCCAACATAGCCCAGCAAAAGACAGGCGAAACCCACCAGGGTAAAGCGTAAAGCAGTGCGCCCTCGCCAGCCGCGCAGCTTGCGACCGACCAACAGCACTGCAAAAACCAACCAAGCCAAGAGCGTGAACAAAGTCTTATGATCAAACCGAAACGCGCGCCCGAACACCTCCCCGGAAAACAATATGCCACTTAACAAAGTGAAAGAGAGCAGCACAAAACCCAAACCGATCAAGCTAAATAAAATCTTCTCAAGCGCCATCAGCGGGGGAAGCTCTCCGATCAATCGCAAGGGCCCCAAGTGCTGCCCCTCGTCCCCGGAGGCTTGCAGGGCTCGCTGCGCGCTCACCATCAACAAGGCATGCAGGGCCGCCATCAATAGCACACCGTAGGCGGCGGTTCCCATCAGCAAATGCGCCACAAAGCTCGGTCGGGCCGCATGGAGCGGCAATAATTGGCCCGGGAAGAGCAAGGCCAGTGCGCAAGTCAGCGCAGCCACAGGTGCGAGCACCCGCAGCAGAGATCGAACATCCATGGTTTTGGATTCATAGAGCAATACCGCGAGCGACACCCAAAGTGTCGCGCATAACGCCTGAGCGAAGCCAAAGCGAGCAGGCTGAACAAACAACTGGATCAGCAAACCCAATAAATGGAGTACAAAGGCCCATACAATGAGACGACTCCCCACCTTCGCCAAGCGGGCGACACTCAATAAGTAAAGCAGGCAGGCAAGCCCGAGCAACCCCACGCTGAGCTTATCCATAGCGCCGCCCCTGGGTGAGGTTCGACCCAGCATCGTGACGCATAAATTTCAGTAAAGGAATGTTCAAAGTACCTTGCAAAATAACGGGAGCTTTCTGCCAGCTTGCGGGAGAAGCTTAGAATGAGCATCCTTCCAGTTTAATACAGCCATGCTCGAAAACCTTTCTCAAAGACTCGCCAAGGTCGTCAAGACCATCAAGGGCGAAGCCCGGCTGACCGAAGCCAACACCCAAGAAATGCTTCGCGAGGTCCGTATCGCCCTACTTGAGGCGGACGTGGCCTTGCCGGTGGTGCGCGACTTTATCGCAAAAGTCAAAGAAAAAGCACTCGGCCAGGAAGTGTTGCAGAGCTTGACCCCCGGCCAAGCCTTGGTCGGCGCGGTCAACACTGAGCTTACCCAGTTGATGGGCGGGGCGACGGCCGAGCTAAGTTTTGCCACCCAGCCCCCTGCCGTGATTCTTATGGCGGGCCTACAAGGCGCAGGTAAAACCACCACCGTCGGTAAATTAAGTAAGTGGCTCAAAGAAAATAAAAAGAAAAAGGTCCTCACGGTTTCTTGTGACGTGTATCGCCCGGCAGCGATCGAGCAGCTCAAAACGGTGAGCGCACAAGCGGGCGCCGAATGTTTCCCGTCAAGCCCGGATCAAAAGCCAGTCGAGATCGCTCGCGCAGCCTTGCAGTGGGCGAAGACCCACTATTTTGATGTGCTCCTGGTGGATACCGCAGGTCGCCTAGCCATTGATGAGGCCTTGATGGCCGAGATCAAGGCCTTGCATGCCGAGCTGAACCCGATCGAAACCTTATTCGTGGTCGATGCGATGCAAGGCCAGGATGCGGTCAACACAGCGAAAGCTTTTAAGGACACCATACCGATCACCGGCGTCATCTTGACGAAGCTCGATGGCGACTCCCGGGGTGGCGCAGCTTTATCCGTTAAAGCAGTCACCGGAGCACCGATCAAGTTCGTAGGTATTGGGGAAAAGCTCACGGGTTTGGATGTTTTTCATCCCGACCGCATGGCCAGTCGTATTCTCGGCATGGGCGATATTTTATCCCTCGTTGAAGACGCCCAACGTTCGGTCGATGTCGACTCCGCAAAAGCCCTGGCCGATAAGTTAAAGGGTGGTAGTAAGTTTGATTTAAACGATTTTCTCGAGCAAATTAGCCAGATGAAGAAGATGGGAGGCTTTTCCTCGATGCTCGACAAATTGCCCGCCCAGTTTCAACAAGCGGCTGCGGGCGCAGACATGGGGCAAGCTGAAAAACAGGTACGCCGCATGCAGGGCATGATTCATTCGATGACCGCCAAAGAACGCTCGAAGCCTGAGATCATCAAAGCCACCCGCAAGCGACGTATTGCTACCGGGGCAGGTGTCTCGGTACAAGACCTTAATCGCATGCTGAGCCAATTCGAACAAATGCAGTCGATGATGAAGAAAATGCAAAAGGGCGGCCTCGCAAAAATGATGCGCGGCATGAAGGGCATGATGCCTGGTATGCGATAAATTGATCATGCAAGAAGCACTCATCCACTCCCTTCGTTCCGTTTATTCGGGCAAGCTCTTAACTGAGCAAGCGGACAAAGCTCCGTTTCTCACCGATTGGCGCAAGCGCTACCATGGTCAAGCACTCGCGGTGCTTCTCCCGCAAAACACGCAGGAGCTTGCGCCCGCTGTTGCCTGGGCCTATGCCAACGACGTTGCCATGGTTGCTCAAGGCGGCAACACCGGCCTCGCCGGGGGTGCCACGCCCGACATGCAGGGTCGAACCCTCGTGGTGAGTCTCACGCGTATGAACCAGGTGCGTGCCATCGACACCGTGAATAACACCATCACGGTTGAGGCGGGCTGCATTCTCCAACACGTTCAAGAAGCGGCCGAGAAATCAGATCGTTTGTTCCCTTTAAGCCTCGCTGCCGAGGGCACCTGCACGATTGGCGGTAATCTTTCGACCAATGCGGGCGGCGTGCAGGTGCTTCGCTACGGCAATGCACGCGAACTCTGCCTGGGGCTAGAAGTGATCAATGCCAAGGGCGAGGTATGGAACGGCCTGCGGGGCTTACGCAAAGACAATACCGGTTACGATTTACGCGATTTATTTGTTGGCGCAGAGGGCACCCTTGGAATCATCACCGCCGCTACGCTCAAGCTCTACCCCAGGCCCAAAGGCCAAGCCACGGCGGTCGTTGCAGTGGACAGCCCGGAATTGGCCTTGCAGTTATTGGGCCTTGCCCAATCCCAGCTTGACGCACGTTTGACAGCGTTCGAACTGTTTAGCGAGTTCTGCCTAGAGCTCGTGCTCAAGCACTATCCAAGTTGTAAGCGTCCAGTGTCATTAGCATCGCCGCATTATGTATTGCTGGAGTGCTCAGACTCCCTCAGTGAAGCAAATGCCCAAGCGCAAATGCAGCAACTACTGGAAAGCGCGCTAGAAGCCAGTCTCATTCGCGATGCAGCCGTTGCCACCTCCACGCAGCAATCCAAAGACTTATGGGCTTTACGCGAAAACATTTCGGAAGCCCAAGCCGCCGAAGGCAAGAATATCAAGCACGACATCTCGGTGCCGATTTCCTCGATCGCTCATTTCATTCGCGCAACCAACGCCGCACTTCAAAATGCCTTCCCCGACATCCGCATGGTTGTCTTTGGTCATTTGGGCGATGGCAATCTTCATTACAACGTGTCACCGTCCCAAGCCAAGACAGGGGCACAACATGAGGACGCGTTTCTCGCCTTGCAACCCGACATTAACCGTATCACCCATGATGCTGTGCATGCTTTTCAAGGGAGTATCTCGGCCGAGCATGGCCTGGGCCAGTTGCGGCGCGATGAATCGCAGCGCTACAAGTCGGAGATTGAAATGGCAATGATGCGCTCGATTAAGGCGGCGCTAGACCCCAAATGTCTCTTCAACCCAGGGAAGGTGCTTAACGTTTGAAACGGGACTTCGTGGGTCCATCGAATAGTTCGAGCGGGAGCCTAGTGGGTCGGCTATTTGCTCATCCATTTGCTCATCCATTTGCTTGGACACTTTGTCATCGGACTGTTCGCGCAGCGCTGCAACCAAATCGTCCAAAGGCCGTGGCTTACTGACCGCATAGCCTTGTACGTAGCAAGTGCAGAAAATAACTGCCTAACCCGACGTGCGAGACAAAATACGCACTGTCCTTCAGCGCAAAATCAATTCTCTCGGCAATCCGCGCATCAAACTGATGAGCGGCTTCTCGCCCGGAGAATTCTGCCCAATGCTCAAGATCTGGAATCGCAATCTCGCCAAGAAACTCGTCCACTGCGTTGCAAACCGTACGAACTGCGCATCGGCACTTCCCGAAGCCAGAGGCGCCAACAACGCCACTGGAACCGCCGCAATCGGCGCAAACACAAAACAAGTGAGGCCGATCAAAAGAGAACGCTTAGCGGCCTTAGACTTAAAACTCGGCTTCAATCTCGTCAACAAACTTGCAGCACCAAGCGCGCCCAAGCAAATCCCAGAGAATCAAGCCAATCTGGCAACGATTCCAGCGCCCGACATCAAGGAAACCACAGCGCATCCCAAACCGCCTGCCACCGCAAAGGCTGGCCCGAAACGAATCGTCAAACCTAGCGCCAAGCCCAAGTGGACACTAAAGACGGATAAGCCCAGGGTGTAACCACTCAAAACATTGGAAACCCAGGACGAGAGCGCGACTATCCAGGCTAGGCGGTCTCGCATTGTCGTAGAGACGTTGGAAATGAAATTTTGCACACCCGTGTTCGAACCGATCTCAATACCTAAGTCCATGAGGAACGAATTAGCGTTAGACGGTTTTCAGATGAACGGGCCTCGCTCAAGCTTCGTCGGCTGCGACGTTGCAGAAGTTTACAGTTCAGGGCGACTTAACCACGTAGAACGCTTCAAAAAGCACAGGTCAAAGACAGATGAAGCGGAGCCCTCTAAATTAATGAAGCCCTACTGGGTACCGGTGTCCGGACGAGAGTCCTTCAGGAGGCTGGAGAATATCGGGGGAACCTCTTTCGAGCTTTGAGACGTGGCGCTCAGCACGGTAAAAATGCAGCTCACTGCCAGTATCGCCAAAACCCAATT
Organism: Betaproteobacteria bacterium; assembly: GCA_043767985.1. Lineage (GTDB taxonomy): Bacteria > Pseudomonadota > Gammaproteobacteria > Burkholderiales > Burkholderiaceae_E > JAPOKJ01. The sequence continues at coordinate 2,522 of JAYVKZ010000425.1, read as the reverse complement.
GGCTGACAGCTTCGCCCGTGCTTGCTCCGCCAAGGACGCAACCAATGCTTCCTCACTCAAGCGCCTAAGGGTTGGCAGTTGATCACACCGCTCGCATGGTTGTGCTGGTTCGCCATGGTTACTCAACCCTACATTGCCGCTGGCTTGCGTCTCGACTCGGCCTTCAAATTGTTCGCAGCGTGTACACGTCGTCACAGTCATTCCCCTTGCATCTGCGGATTAACGCATTTAATGCAGAGTTTGTATGCACTCAAACTGTCAACGATTGTCCGGCAGGTTCGAACTTAACAATTTGCACAGGAGAATTTAGATTCTTTAACCAATCAAGCGGGCACCTCCTCCGACTCCGCCCCGAACAGTCACGTCAGCTTAGGCTTGTCTTAGCACTCGCTTGAGAATTTTGCCACTGGCGCTCTTGGGAAGCGCATCAACAATATCGACTCGCGCTGGATACTTATAGGCTGCAAGATTTTCTCGACAATAGGCCAGAACGTCCTCGGCCAGCAGCTTACGCCCAGCCTTAGCGACCGCAGCGATGGCCACTTGTTCGCCCTTCTCCGGATGGGCGAGCCCGTAGACAGCCACTTCTTGAATTGCGTCCATTTTGTAAAGGTATTGCTCCACTTCCGCTGGCCAGACCTTGAAGCCAGACACATTGATCATGTCCTTGACACGGTCGACGATAAAGACGTAGCCGTCTTCGTCCATACGACCAATATCACCCGAATGGAGCCAGCCCTCTCGCAGGGCAAGTCGCGTCTCCTCAGGCCGATGCCAATAACCCTTCATCACGCCAGGGCCCTTAATGACAATCTCCCCCCAGGCGCCGCGCGCAAGCTCTCGACCTTCCTCGTCGTGAATCGCCAATTCGAAATTTTCCACCGCTCGCCCCACCGAGCAAAAGCGATGCGACTCCAAATCGTTATAACAGGCAAAGGGTGAGCATTCGGTCAAACCATACCCCTCATAAATCGGTCGACCAAACCTCTCGGTCCAGCGCTTGGAGATCTCCTCCGGCATGGTGGCAGCGGCCGACATTTCAATGCGAATCGTCGACAAGTTATAAGGGCTCAAGTCCATCGACAGCAAGGTAATGAAAATCGTCGGCACGCCGAAGAACATAGTGATGCCTTCCTCTCCGATCGCTTTCAAGACCACCTCCGGGACAAAGCGGCGGAAAATTACCAAGCACGATCCTGATCGGACACAGGCATTCATGATGAAGTTTTGACCGTACACATGGAAAAGTGGCAAGAATAATGCGATCTTGTCAGTGGCTGAGTAAGCCGCATACTTTGCGCAGGTGGCCACGTTGCTATCAATGTTGTATTGAGTCAGCTCCACCCCCTTTGGAAAGCCCGTGGTGCCCGAGGAGTAAAGAATGGCGGCAGTATCTTCTGCAGCACAAACTGCCAGAACGACGGGCCGTTTAGCCAAACGCACCCGACCAACACCCAGCCAATCGGCCAGACTTCCCTGGCCAAGACCGTCTATGGCCACTCGGTAGAGAAGTGCAGGACAATCCATGGGTATATTGGGCAAAAGTCCGGCTTCGGTGAACACCAACTTGCTGCCAGAATCATCCAAGAGGTAGCGCACCTCTTCCTTCTTCAAAGTCGCATTGATCGTGACGGTGATCGCACCGATCTTTTGAATGGCGTAATAAGCAATGACGAACTCAGGGACATTCGGCAGATACAGCGCGATTCTGTCGCCGGCCTGCAAACCCGCCTCGATCAAACCGGAGGCAAGTTGATCGGAGAGCTGATCGACTTGCCCATAGCTGTACGACTTGCCTTCAAATCGAATCAGCGTGCGCTCCGAGTACTTGGCAGCACTGGCGACGAGAGCAGCCGCAATATTCATCGAGATTCTCCATCGTCAAATGGGTGATAATAAGCCGAAGCCGCCAGCCCACCAAGTGGCCTGTCGCTACCCATTCAATCCCGAAAGCCCGTTCCCAATCCTCATGACCGCCTCTATTTTCAAACGCCCAGTCGATATCGACAAGATCAATGCCATCCACGCGAATTCGGTCGTGTCACGTCTGGGCATCGAGTTTCTAGAAGTCGGCCCAGACTTTCTCACCGCTCGCATGCCCGTCGACGCAAGAACTATTCAACCCATGGGCATCTTGCATGGCGGCTCATCCATTCTGCTCGCGGAAACCCTGGGTTCAGTCGCTGCGATTTTCGCAAGTGAACCTGGCTTTGCTGCCGTGGGCCTGGACATCAATGCCAATCATCTAAGGGCCGTGACCAGTGGCTGGGTCACCGGCAGGTGTACCCCCGTACATGTTGGCCGCACAACCCAAGTATGGGCGATTGAGATCAAAGATGAGGCGCAAAAGTTGGTCTGTATCGCAAGAATTACCATGGCCATCGTCGCTGATCACCGTAGCACGCCAGGTAAAACCCTATCGAAACTCGACTAAAGTTTTCACAGTCCAGTGACGTCAAAACTTGAATTTCAAGACAAATCTTCGCTGGCGCACGATCAGGGCGGTGTGGCGCTCAACGTAG
>JAYVKZ010000424.1:0-48981 GCA_043767985.1 Betaproteobacteria bacterium | reverse complement strand
TCTCTACGTGAGCACCGGCGCAATCACCCAGGCACCTCTCGTTCTGATCGATTGTGAAACCGACCAAGGGGTCGTGGGTCACGCCTACTTGCTCGGTATTTCACCGGTGAGCTTGAAACCTCTCGTGAGCTTGGTGCAATCATTTTCTGAGCTCCTGGCAGGGGACTTACTGGCCCCTTTCGAGATTGAACGTAAGCTCACTCAGAAGTTCACCCTACTCGGGATGGCGGGCCTGCTACGCTTGGCCCAATCTGGCATTGATATGGCGGCCTGGGATGCACTGGCCCGTTCGCAAGGGCTTCCTCTGGCGACGTTATTGGGTTCATCACCAAAGCCGATTCGTGCCTACAATTCTAAGGGCCTGGGCATCATGCCAGTCCCTAAGTTGATTGACGAGGCGCAAGCCTTGTTGGATGAGGGATTCTCGGCGATCAAAATGCGCCTAGGCCGCCCCAATGCGATGGACGATCTCCATGCCGTACGGGCAGTGCGAAAAGCCGTGGGTGACTCGGTTGAGGTGATGAGTGACTTCAATCAGGCGCTCACGGTTCACGAGGCCATTCGTCGCGGGCATATGCTGGACGGCGAAGGCTTGGTCTGGATCGAAGAGCCGGTGCGCCAAGACGATTACGAGGGCTGTGCAAAGGTGGCCAGCGAGATTAAAACACCGATTCAAATCGGTGAGAACTTTGCGAGTAGCCATGAAATGCATGCAGCGCTCAAAGCTGGCGCTTGTGACTTGGTCATGCCTGATGCGCAGCGTATCGGTGGTGTCACCGGATGGTTGCGGGCGGCCGCACTGGCGCAATCCCAAGGGATTGAAATGTCCACCCATCTTTTCTCTGAGATCAGTGCACACTTGATGACCGTGACGCCGACGGCTCACTTCCTTGAATATGTCGATTGGGCCAACCCGATCTTGCAGCAGCCCTTGCTCGTCAAAAATGGCCATGTCCTGACTTCTGAGCGACCAGGTTCCGGCGTGGAGTGGGATGAAGCGGCCGTTAAGAAGTATTTGATTGCTTAGTTGCTCGGTATAGAAATTCACTAAAGGCAAGCGTGATGAAGATTGGTATCGTTGGCACTGGAAAAATGGGGAGCGCGATGGCCAAGCGATTGCTCTCTTTGAATCACCAAGTTTTTGTTTGGAATCGTTCCGCTGCACGCGCGCAGCCACTACTTGAACTTGGCGCCAGGCAAACCGCCTCTCTGGGTGAGCTGGCAACTCAAGCCGAGCTAGTCATCACCATGCTGACCGATGAGAAAGCACTTGAAGCCGTTTACTTCGGCGCGGAAGGTCTCTTAGCTCAGCAGGTTACGGGTCAGCTCTTTATCGACATGAGCACGGTGAAGCCGGCAATGGCCAAGGACGTGGGTGCAAAGGTCGCAGCCGCACAGGCGAGCTATCTGGAATGTCCGGTCGGCGGCAGCGTTGGACCCGCACTCGAAGGTAAGTTACTCGGTTTCGTTGGCGGTGCCGCTGCTGATCTTGAGCGCGCGCGGCCGGTTCTCGAGCAGCTTTGCCGTCGGCTTGAGCATGTCGGCCCGCTTGGCGCAGGTGCCACCATGAAGCTGGCGATCAACCTGCCCTTGATGGTTTATTGGCAGACGCTTGGTGAAGCGCTGTCCCTCATCCAACCCCTTGGTTTAGATCCAAAGCGAGTCATCGATATTTTTTCCGAAACCTCGGGCGGACCCAATATGCTCAAGGTTCGTGGTGGCATGATCGCCCAGGCGCTGTCTGGTACCGGTACTGGGCAAGTGACCGTGGATGTTGCAACCATGCGCAAAGATGTTCGCTCGATGCTGGATCAAGCGGCGGCCCAGCATGTGAACCTACCACTCACCGCTCAAACGCTCAAGTCTTTCGACCAAGCCGCTGCGAAAGGCTTGGATGGCTCGGACTGTACTCAGCTTCTGGTGTGGTGGCTAGGCGAGGGCGGAAAGAACTAGGAGGCGGGGCGCGGACCTTTCGAAGACCTACTCAACCACCGGCTTCAGCTCGGTAATGATCGGTCGGAACTGATTCAATTGCCCCTTTAACACGGCATCGAGCTCACTAGGCGTGGAACCCACCGGTTCGGCTGCAAGGTCGACCAATCGTTTGGCGAGCTCTGGGTTGCGTAGGGCTAGTCCCACTTCCTTTTGTAGCCGGTCAATGATCTCTTTTGGTGTCTTGGCGGGTGCGAATAAACCGTTCCATCCATTCGCCTCAATATTCGGAAAACCTAGTTCCCGCACGGTCGGCACGTCGGGCAACGCCGGTATCCGGGTGCTTGAGACCGTCGCCAATGCCTTCAGCGATCCTTTGCGCACCTCGGCGAGGGACGAAGACACTTGATCGCCGCCTAGCTGGATTCGACCCGCGAGTAGCTCCAACTTCATGGGCGCCGCTCCGCGGAAAGGGATATGGGCCATCTCGATCTTGCCGTCGCGCTTGAGGGCTTCTCCGACCACATTCATAAAGGAACCCGGGCCAGTGGAGCCGTAGTTGTATTGAAGACTGCGGTTATTCGAGAGCAGGGTGACGAACTCACGTAAATCCTTGGCGGGTACAGAAGGATGGGCCGTGAAGATCAAAGGCACATTGACGACGTTCGAGATCGCCGCAAAATCACTGTCGATGTTGTAGGGAGAGCGTCCGGCCAGAGCTAAAGAGAGCGAGGCCAGCGGGAAAGTAATGTTGTGCATCAGTAAGGTGTAGCCATCGGGTGCGGACTTGGCCACGGCATCGGCGCCAATAGAGCCGCCCGCGCCCGCTCGGTTTTCAACCGTAATGGCTTGACCCATGGACTCGCTCATTCTTTGAGCAACGAGGCGGGCTACGACGTCGGTGGTGCCCCCGGGAGGAAAGGGTACGATGATCTTAATCGGTTTGCTGGGGTAGGTCTGAGCTTGGGCCACGGCACCGACGCTTGACAATGAACCCATCGCCAGCAAGCTCGCCAATGAAAGAATTAGGCCTCGCCTGCCTTGGGCGTATTGGAAGTGCTGGGTTGGCTTCATGATTGCTTTTTCCTGTCGATGATTACCCCGTGGCCTTCCCAAGGTTGAGCCCCGCGAGCGAAGCAAGTAGTTTATGCGTCCGGAATATAAAACGGACCGCGAGTCGATTGAATTTTGACACTCCAGACTTGGGCTGATTTGTAAAAAACGGTCATGCGATCACCCGCCTTTGCCATTAATGGCACTATTACGTTATTACAGGTGCGTATTCTGGGCACCCAGGGCGTTCCCCCATTCATCCAATCCATCGAGGAGAGACCGAGCCATGAGCATCAAAGCCGCTGCAAAACCTGCCGCCAAAAAAGTCACCACCAAGAAGATCGCGTCTAGTTCTGCTAGACCAAGTGCAGCGACCGCGAAGAAGGCCGTTGCTAAACCGGTCGCCAAGAAGGCTGAAGCGAAAACCAAAGCCAAGCCCAAAGCAGCCACAAAACCCACGGGTAAATCCGCTGTCAAAGCTAGTAAGTCGGTAACGTCTGCTTTCGGCCTGAGCCCCACTGACGATTTGCATGATTTGCGCATGTCGGAAAAAGTTCAGCCTTTGTACGAGCACGTCAAGCGCTTCATCAAGGAAACCGTCGAGCCGATGAGCGTCAAGTATTTCGCTCTGGACGAAAAGCGCGACGGCAAGGACCGCTGGAACTACGTACCAGGCCAGTTGGATTTGCTCAACGCGGCTAAGGACAAAGCGAAGAAGGAAGGTCTTTGGAACTTCTTCTTGCCGGATGCTGAAACAGGTGAAGGTTTATCGAACCTGGATTACGCCTACATTGCCGCCGAGTTAGGGAAGAATCCTCTGGCCTCGGAGTCTATGAATTGCTCCGCACCTGATACCGGCAACATGGAAGTCATCGAGCGCGTCGGTACGCACGCGCAAAAGGAAATGTGGCTCAAGCCTTTGTTGAATGGCGAAATTCGCTCGGCCTATGCCATGACCGAAGTACATCACGCGTCGTCCGATGCCAAGAACGTTGCCACGACGGCTGTTCTCAAGGGTAACCACTGGGTCATCAATGGCGAGAAGCACTACATTTCGGGTGCCGGTAGCCCGCGCTGCAAGATTCTCATCACGATGGTACGTACCAGCCCGAATGCTGCACCCCATAAGCAACAGTCAATGATCTTGGTGCCCAAGGACACGCCGGGCGTAAAAATTATCGGTGGCATGCATGTGTTTGGCGAAGATCATGCGCCTCATGGCCATATGCACATTATTTTTGATAATGTCAAAGTACCTAAAGAGAACATGCTCCTGGGTGAGGGCCGTGGCTTTGAGATTTCCCAGCTTCGCCTAGGACCTGGCCGTATTCACCACTGCATGCGCTCCATCGGCCAGGCTGAAAAGGCTCTGGATTTACTGGTTGAGCGCGGCCTGTCACGTGAGGCCTTTGGCAAAAAGCTGGTCTGGCTGGGTGGCAATATTGAAATCATCTCCCGTGCTCGGATCGAAATTGAATCCATGCGCTTGATGGTCTTGAAAGCTGCCAAGGCGATGGATGTGCTCGGCAATCGTGAAGCGCGTATTTGGGTTCACATGGTCAAGGCGCTGGTGCCTGAACGGGTCTGCGTCATCATCGATCAAGCCATTCAGATGCATGGTGCGCTAGGTGTTTCTCAGAAAACGCCACTTGCCAAAATGTATGCCACTCAACGTACCCTGCGCCTAGCCGATGGCCCAGATGAAGTGCATCATTTAGTCGTGGGTCGCAACGAAGTGCGTATGCATGAGGGTAATAGCGACGATGCCAGCATGCCGGTGGTATTCCGCAGTTAAGGCCAGGCCGCGACGCGCAACTTTAGATGTTATGCGTCGCGACTATGTAAGGGTAGCCCAAGCAAAACTGGGCTCTTACAATGAGCGTCACTCATCGTATTGGTCCAAACTACGGTTTGCCTCAAGCTTTTGGAGCACTTTATCAAAATCGCTTTCAAACAGCCGATCTTGCACGATACGGTACTTCTCAAATTCGCTAACGGCATGAGCCTTAGCAATTTCAGCAGTGACTTTCCCGTCATCCTGCAACACCGAGCGATCAGTGGCCTCGATAAACTTATTCAAGCGACCTTCCCAGTCTTGCATAGTCATCGGAATCTGCCGCAAAGCCATGTCTTCGGCCACGTCCAAATAGGCAGAAACTAAGCGTTGCATTTGCGCCATTTCCCCTTCGGTCAAATAGTTTTTAGCAATGACGACATCGAATTTTTGAATTTTCCCGGTCGGCGCATCGTTCCAGGAGGTGAGGCCCATTGAGACTTTATCCGCGTCCGCGCGACCGTAGATCACCTCAGCGGCGGTGTGGCCATGAATCGCCCAATGTAGTTTGTTCTGCACTGTCGCGAAAAAGCGTTTGGTTGCTTGCGCTGTGACGTCGTAGTCGATAGACGTTGCATAGATATCGGTGATCTTTTGGTAAAACTTACGCTCCGACAGGCGGATTTCGCGAATGCGCTGCAGTTGCTCTTCAAAATACTGCTTGGTGAGTACCGAGCCGTCGTTCTTGAGACGCTCATCATCCATGGCAAAGCCCTTGATGGTGAACGACTCAATGATGGTATTCGCCCATTTTCGGAACTGTACTGCGCGTTCGGAGTTTACTTTGTAGCCGACAGCGATGATCGCGGCTAAGTTGTAGTGCTTGGTATCGTAAATTTTGCCGTCGGATGCAGTTATCCGAAAATTTCGGATAACTGCATCCTCTTCCAACTCGCTGTCGAAGAACACCTTTTTTAGATGGTAATTGATGGTTCTTACCCCAACGTCGTAAAGCAGCCCCATCATTTTTTGGGTGAGCCACACGTTTTCATCGGCATAGGCCGCTTCGACTCCGCTCTGACCCGCTGCGGCAACGAAGGTCAAGTATTCTGCTGCCGAGGAACGAATGATCGAGAAATCTTTACTCTTAGGAACTTTATTTGGCAATTTCTTGTTCACGCTTGGCTACTTTACTCAAGCACGGCTTTGTTGAGCCTAGCAACTGCCTTGGATGCCTCAGTAAGTGAGCGGTCAATCGATTGCTTGAGCCCAGGCAGATCGACTCCCACCGTGCTCTTTTTGCCTTCCAGATAGCGCGCGTACACGCCATGCACAATGGCGGCCGATTTCCAGTGATTAAAGCCGATGTAGTAGTCGAGCTTGGCGAGGTCACGACCGGTGCGCGCCGCATAGCGCTGAGTTAAATCGAGGCGCGTGGGAAAGCCTGGTACTGCGGTTGGTCTCACGCCACGAGGTGCGGGCGGATCGCTGGGTTCGGCCCATTGATTCAAGGCATAGGCAAGGTCGGCCAGAGGATCGCCAAGTGTCGAGATTTCCCAGTCCACCACGGCGGCAATAGCGCCATCAGGACCCACCAAGCAATTATGCATGCCATAGTCGCCGTGCACGATACGGGCTGGACCTTGAACTGGAATATTGTTCAGAAAAAACTGTTGTAGGGCGTGAGCCCGTGGGTCATCTAATTGGGCGCCTTGGATGGAGGCGTTCCAGGAGCGGTACCAGGTCTTGAGTTGGCGGCCGATGTAGTCATCCTTCTTGCCAAGATCCGACAGACCGACCTCATCCGGGTCAATCGAATGCAGCTCGGCGAGCACGTCAATAAACGAGTGGGCCATTCGCGTGCGTAGCGCCATGGGGACCCAGCGATCAGTATCTTCTACCTTGTAGAGTGGGTGGCCGTCAATCAGGCCCATCAAGTAAAAGTGCGCTCCTGTGATTGTTGGGTCTTCGCAAAAACCTAGGGCGCTGGGTACCGGTACCTTGGTCTTGCCAAGTGCGCTGATCAGCGCCCATTCCCTGGCCATATCATGAGCTTTAGGAAGCAGCTCTCCCATCGGAGGCCGCCGGATCACGGCCTGAGTGCCCGCCGCGTCTTCAATCATGTACGTCAGGTTCGAGTGACCACCTTCGAGCCGAGTCCAGCGCAAGGGTGGCTTGATGGCGCTGACATTGTCGCTGATCCAGGACTCCACTCGTGCGGTGTCATATCCGGGGGTGGCGTTACCGGCGGTAGGCTTGGCTATCTCGGGCGGCGTATTGGGCGTTGTCGTATTCATGCAGTGACTTTAGCTCGGATTGAGTTTCGAGGCCAGAGGGTTGATTCGAAAAATGGCGATGGGAGGGCGTCGCTTCATGGCCCCATGCGATACTTCCGGCGAGGAGAACCATGAGTAAAGCATCCAAAACGTCTGCGACGACCGGCCTAAAGTCGATTGATGCAGTCACCAAAGCGCTGGCGTCGGTGGGCTACATTTCAAACCGAGCCATTTCCACTGCTGTTTACCTTGCCCATCATTTACGCAAGCCTGTCCTAATTGAAGGGCCTGCGGGGGTGGGCAAAACTGATTTGGCCGTGTCTTTAGGTAAGTCCTTAGATTTTCCGCTCATTCGCATGCAATGCTATGAGGGCTTGGACGAAAGCAAGGCCTTGTACGAATGGAAGTATGGCAAGCAATTGCTCTACACCCAAATTCTCAAAGAAAAAATCCATGAGCTGATTGGCACGGCGGACTCGCTCGACGCTTCGTTTAAAAAACTTGCCAACTTCCAAGATCTGTTTTTTTCACGTGAATTTCTTGAGCCTCGGCCGCTTCTAAAATCCATGGAGCAGGCGGCGGGGTCGGTGCTGTTGATTGATGAGATCGATAAATCGGACGAGGAGTTCGAGGCGCTATTGTTGGAAATTTTGGCGGACTATCAAATTACGATCCCCGAGATTGGCACCATCCAGGCCCAGGTGCCGCCGCTGGTGATTCTCACCTCGAATAACACCCGTGAGTTGGGTGATGCCCTCAAGCGCCGCTGCCTGCACTTGCATATTGGCTTTCCGGATGCCGAGCGTGAGCGCGATATTGTGCGTGCGCGAGTGCCCGAAATTTCCGCTAAGTTATTGCGTCAGTTGGTCGCCTTCATTCAAATCGTGCGTGACGAAAATATCCGTAAGCTTCCTTCCATCAGCGAAACGATTGATTGGGCACGCGCCTTGCTGCTGTTGCATGCACCGGTGCTTGACGAAGACATGGTGAGAAACACCTTGAACGTCATTTTGAAACGACAAAGTGATATTGCTGAAATCGCTGGAAAGGTTGAAGAGCTGACGCAGTCGGCGCTGACCGCGAAATGATCTTGTGCCTGAAATTGAAGAAGCAATTGCAGTCGTGAAGTCCGACTCTAAAACATAGCTGAAGGCATGGAGCGAACCCTCACTGACTTTATTCGCGCGCTACGGGCTGCTGGTGCACCGGTGTCGAGCGCCGAGGCGATCGATGCTGCCCGCACCTTGGCCTTGATCGGTTACGACGATCGTCAGCGTATGAAGGATGCTTTCGGTCTCGTGCTCGCCAAGACCGAGGAAGAAAAGATCATCCATGATCAGATGTTCGAAACCTTCTTTCGACGCAAGTCTTCGGAGTCGACCGAGAACGCCACGAACACCAAAAAGAACGCCGAGTCTCAGGACTCTGAAAATGGAGGCTCGACAGAAAATCCGGAGCAAGAGTTTAGAGACCTGGCACTGAGCGGTGACTCGGACCGCATTGCGGCGGCCATGGAACGGGCGGGCGCTGAGGCTGGCGTCGACGATATCCGTTTCTCGACGCAACAGTCTTTCTTCGTTCGGCAAATGCTTGATCGACTGGGGGTTGAGCCTTTCGATCAGGCTCTCAGCGCGAAGATGGGGGACCCCTCTCGTAAGGCACAGGCTGAGGCGAAGAAACTTATTGAAGCGCGCGCCGGGTTGCAAAAGCAAGCCCGCGAATATGTTGAACAACGCTTTGAGCTCTTTGGGCGAAGCGCAACGGACAACTTCATGAACGACGTGGTGGCCAATCGCGAAATCGCTCAGCTCGGGCTACGTGATATGGAGCGGATGAAGGCTATGGTCGCGCGCATGGCTAAACGTCTGGCCGTCAGGCATTCCCGTCGTCGGAAGGTCCGTAACCGTGGTCAGCTCGATATGCGTCGCACCATGCGTGCGAATGCCGGTCATGACGGCGTACCGTTCGACTTGGTGTGGAGGTACCGTCGCAAAGATCGACCCAAGATCGTGGCGATTTGCGATGTCTCAGGATCCGTATCTCGGTATGTCCGCTTCCTGCTACTTTTTCTTTATGCGTTAAAAGACGAAGTGGCCGACCTCTCTGCTTTTGCGTTCTCTGCGCGCTTAAAGGATGTGGGCCGCGAGCTCGATAGCATGTCTTTCGAAGCCGCAATGGACCACATCGTTCATGAGATGGGCAGTGGCGGCACCGACTATGGCCAGGCCTTGCAGGACTTGCAGGACCATCACTGGGAATCGATTGATCGTCGCACCACCGTGTTGATTCTCGGCGATGGACGTTCTAATCAAGCCGATCCACGGCTCGATATTTTTCAAGAAGCAGCCGCTCGCGCGAAGCGGGTGGTCTGGCTCTGTCCGGAGCCGCCGGGGCGTTGGGGTTCGGGAGATAGTTGCGTGTTGGAGTACAAACCGTTTTGTACCAGCTTGTCCTATTGCGCGACCGCACTCGATCTTGAGCGAGCCTTGGATGAGGTTCTTACCGCCTACGATTGAGTGATTGGGGACCGATACTCGGCCAATCGCTTGGGACCCATCACTTTTCTTTGCTCAGCATTTCTTATGGAAGCACGAGAATGACACTCTCTGAAACTCCTTTCAATACCTTCGCTCGCAATTGGCTCAAAAAATTTGATGCCGCCTTGTTCGAAAAAAACATCCCCGCTGTGCTCGAGCTATTTGCCGAGGATTGTTTTTGGCGCGACATTGTGTCCTTCACCTGGACCATTCGAACCATGGAGGGAGCCGCTGCAATCAGTGAGATGCTGAGCCAAACCCTCCCTCGTATTCAACCCCGTGGGTGGATCTTGGACGGAGATGCCAGCGAAGTCAACGGTGTCGGCGAGGCCTGGTTTAAGTTTGAAACGGCCGAGGGTCGAGGGCGAGGAATTGTTCGCTTTAAGAACGGTCGAGCTTGGACTCTTCTCACGACCTTGCAAGAACTCAAAGGCTTTGAAGAGCCCGCCGGCGTGCGGCGTAATCCAGGGGTTGACCACAAGGTGGTACGTGGACGAACGACCTGGCTTGAGGAGCGTGCCCGCGAGGAGGCTGATCTGGGAGTCACTCGACAACCTTATTGCTTGATTGTGGGCGGAGGGCAGGGTGGCATTGGTCTGGCTGCTCGGCTCAAACGCTTAGGTGTCCCGACGCTTGTGATCGACCGTCTCGACAAACCTGGCGATGCCTGGCGACGTCGCTACAAGACGCTGTGCCTGCATGACCCGGTTTGGTATGACCATCTTCCCTACCTACCTTTCCCAGACCACTGGCCCGTGTTTACGCCTAAAGACAAAATGGGCGATTGGCTCGAAATGTATGTCAAGGTGATGGAGCTCAATTACTGGAGTCGTACGGAGTGTCTTGGTGCAAGTCACGACCCGCAAGCCAATGGCGGCGCAGGGCTATGGACCGTCAAAGTGAAGCGTGATGGCGTCGAGCAGGTATTACAGCCGACCCAGCTAGTACTGGCGACAGGTATGTCAGGCCTGCCGCAGATCCCCAAGTTTCCAGGCGTTGAGAACTTCCAAGGCGAGCAATTGCATTCGAGTGCCTTTGCAAGTGGCGAGGCTTTTCGTGGAAAGCAATGTGTGGTGATTGGCGCCAATAATTCAGCGCACGACATTTGTGTGAACCTATGGGAGAACGAAGCCGACGTGACCATGGTGCAGCGCTCGTCAACCATGGTAGCCCGCAGTGAGACCTTGCTGGAGGTGGGCTGGGGACGTTATTTCTCTGAGAATGCCGTCCAGAACGGCTATACCCCGGAGCGAGCTGACCTGGCCTTGGCAGCGGCCCCCTACCGGGTAATTACTGAAGCTTCACGTGAGGTCTGGACCAAAGCTGCAGTGCGTGATGCCGCGTTTTACGATCGTTTAAGGCAGGCGGGTTTTCGTTTGAATTTTGGTGAGGACGGCACCGGTATCGGCCTTCTCTATTTACGTCGTGGTGCGGGCTACTACATTGATGTCGGAGGCTCTGAACTTGTCGCGAGTGGCGACATCAAACTTAAAAGCGGCACGGGCGTGAAGTCCATTAAACCGAAGGCTGTAGTCCTCGACGATGGCACCGAGCTCCCCGCTGATCTGATTGTTTACGCCACCGGCTACGGTTCGATGGAGGGCTGGGCCGCCAAGATTATCTCCCGCGAAGTTGCTGAGCGAGTTGGTAAGTGTTGGGGCATCGGCTCCGCCACCTCGCATGACCCTGGCCCGTGGGAGGGTGAGCTTCGCAATATGTGGAAGCCTACCGCGCAACCGGGGCTGTGGTTTCATGGCGGAAACCTGCAGCAATCGCGAAGTTACTCGCTCTATCTTGGCCTTCAGATCAAGGCGCGGATGGAGGGCAAAGCCACACCGCTTTATGATCGCCCGAAGTCGACCGGCTTGTGACCCCGCAAAGGTTGCAGAAGCTCCTTGAGCCCGTTGTGATCTATCTCGGCCATCAGGGCCAGTAATCTTCCGATCTCGCCTTTAGGAAACCCCTCGCGCGCAAACCAATGCAAGTAATTGCCGGGAAGATCGGCAATCAGCCTGCCCTTGTATTTGCCAAACGGCATCTCAATAGAAACAAGTTTTAACAAATCGTCGGGCTGCATTGTTCTCGTCTGGGTAGATCTATGTTGCGCGGGGATGTGCAGGTAAGGTAGGTATCATTGTACGCACCAAGGCATTTGAAACCCAGATTCCGTTGACAAAAAAAGGAGGCTTAGTTTGAGCAATATATTTTCCCGTGGTTGGTTGGTTTTGTGGGGCTCACTCATACTTTTTTTTGGCCTTCAGACCACCGCCCTTGCGCAAACCACGCAACCGGAGATCGGCCAATGCATCTTGGCGGGACGCATCAGTGGCTTTGGGAAGTGGGGGCCACGCCTCGTCCATATAGAACTCGTCGATGACAAAGGGCAGCAAGTCTTTGATGAATCTAGTGAAGCTTTGGCGACGGTCAAGCAGGTGCGTGTCAATGCTCCCACCTTACTCGTCACATGCCATCGAGATAAGCCTGGTGCGAAGAGTGAATCTGGTGCGCTGGTTCCAGCCGTCTCTGCTGGTTCGGAACCCCTAAGTGTGAAGACGCTTTCCATGGTGCCGGTAGGTATTGGCGGGCATTGGGTTGAACTTGAAATTAGCGCACCGCAAGACAGGGTGGTTCGGGTGCCTGCACCGACAAACTAGCTAGACGCTCAGTAAGTTTACGATGCCATGAGCTGCCTCAATGCATTGGCTGCGTGACACATCCAGATGAGTCAGTAAACGGACTTTGCTAGGTCCCAGCGCATTGATCAGAACCGACTTTTGCTTGGCAAGGTCCACCAACTCGGAGGCGCTCAGTTTTGCATTCTCCAACTCGAACACCACGATATTGGTTGCGACGACTGCACTGGCCATTCGCACGCCAGGTGCTTGGGCAATGCGGCTCGCGATCAATCGCGCGTTGTCATGATCGTCGGCAAGTCTTGCAAAATGATGGGTGAGCGCATAGTCGCAGGCGGCTGCAAACATCCCCACTTGGCGCATCGCTCCGCCGAGCATACGCCGATGCCGCATGGCTGCATGAATCAAATCTTTTGACCCAGCCAGGACCGATCCTGCCGGTGCGCCAAGGCCCTTGGAAAAAGCGACTGAGACCAGGTCAAAGGGCGCTGCAATACGGCTTGGAGCGAGGCCAGTGGCGATACAGGCATTCCAGAGTCTGGCGCCATCCAAGTAATAGGCTAGCCCAAGCTCTCGGACGGTCGCGCCGATCTCTTCGATATCTTGGATCGCCCAGACCAAACCGCCGTGTCGGTTATGGGTGTTCTCAATTTGAACCAAGCTTGTTCCTGGAATGGGTAGCACGGGAGAATGACGCGGTTTGACGTGTCGCCGAACGTCATCAGCCGTGAACAGGCCCTGACTTCCAATCTCGGTAAATTGAACCCCCGCATTGGCTGCTGAGCCGCCGGCTTCATGCCATACCGAATGTGCCTCGGTGCCCACTAAGACGTCGTCACCGGGCCGGGTGAGCACCCGAAGTGCCACTTGATTGGCCATGGTCCCGGACGGCAGCCAGAGGGCGGCTTTTTTGCCCAGAAGTTCAGCAACTCTCGCCTCCAAGGCATTCAAGGAAGGATCGTCACCATACTGCATATCACCTACTGGCGCGCTCGCCATGACGGCTCGCATGGCATCGGTGGGGCGTGTAACAGTGTCGCTGCGTAGGTCGATCATAGAAGGTTTTGATGGGTGCTAAAAAGGCGAAGCGCTCTTGAACTAGGCGTTAACCATTGCTGCTTTGCGACTCGCGCCCATTTTGCAGGCTAAATCAAAGGCATTGAACATAGCCTGAGGATTGGCCAGCCCCTTTCCTGCAATGTCGTAGGCCGTGCCGTGAGCGGGTGTGGTGATGGGGATGGGTAACCCACCTTGCACCGTGACTCCTCGCTCAAAGCCCATTAACTTCATGGCAATTTGGCCTTGATCGTGGTACATCGTGACCACTCCGTCGTAACCTGTGCCATCTTTTTTGATGGCGCGCACGAAGGCGGTATCTGCTGAGAATGGGCCGTCGGCGGGGTAGCCTTGCGCGGCTGCGAGTCTAACGCCAGGTGCGATGATTCGGCCTTCCTCGTCCCCATAATTGCCGTTGTCGCCATTGTGCGGATTGAGGCCGCATACGGCGATGCGTGGAGCCGCCTTGCCGGAATCTTTCAAGGCACTCGTGATCATTCGAATGGCCTCGGCGACCTTCTCTGAGCTCAAGAGACTGCTCACATCGTTGAGGGGAATGTGTGAGGTCACTCGGGACGTCCAAAGGCTCTCGAGTACGTTTAACTCTCCGCAGCTGCCTTGGTGCTGGAGTAACTCGGCGAACCAGCGCATCTCGTCTTCATGGTGCATGCCTCCAGCGCGCAGCGCGCCCTTGTTGAGGGGTGCAAAACACAATGCGTCGGCTTGACCCTCGGTCACCAAACGAGTGCCTTCCTTGAGCGCATCCAACATGAAGCGACCATTCTTCTCACTCACCTCAGCGCGCTTAAATTCGGGCTGATCAAGACCTGCCCAGTGGTGTATTTTCGCGTGGCCTGTGTTGCTGAAACTGGCGCGATTACCAAGCAAAATAATGTCTGCTTTCTCGTAGGTGAGTGGGTCGGCAAGCAACTTGCTCACGAGCTCGGGGCCAACACCTGCTGGGTCGCCAACGAATAGGGCAATGGTGGGTTTGGTGTTCGGGTTTCTGTTGTTGGGCATGTTCATGGCTTTTTGCTCACTGACTATCCATCTTGATGTTGGCTTCTTTGATTAATTTGCCAAATCGTTCGAACTCGGTCTGGTTGATGGTCGCAAATTGCTCGACGCTGACACTTCCGGGTTCACCCCCTAAGCCTTTGAGCTTGGCCTGTACATCGGCTAGCTTAAGTATTCGAGTCGCTTCGAGTTGCAGTTTACTGATCGTTTCTTTCGGAGTTCCAGCAGTCACGTAGAGCCCATACCAGGTGCTCATCTCAAATCCTGGCACACCGGCCTCGGTGAGCGTCGGTACTTGAGGAAGTTCAGCGGAGCGCTGACCTGTGGTGACGGCAAGAGCCTTTAACTTGCCCGATTTGATGTGACTCAAGGCGCTTGATGTGGTGTCGAACATGACTTGCACATTCCCGCCGATCAAATCCAAATGGGCCTGACTTGATCCTTTGTAGGGAATGTGAATCATCTTCACCCCTGCTGCGTATTTGAATCCTTCGCCTGCAATGTGTTGGGTGCTGCCTATGCCGGACGAGGCATATTTGAACTCGTCGGGTTTGGCTTTCATGAGGGCGACGAGTTCTTTGACGTTTTTGGCAGGTACGTCCGAATTGATGACGAGGACATTCGGAACCGTCACGATCAAGGCGATCGGCACAAGATCTTTGATGGGGTCGAAGCTCAGCTTGAGGAGATGGGGTGCAATGGCCTGGCCGGTATTGGTGGCCACGAGGAGGGTGTGGCCATCGGGTGGCGCCTTGGCAGTGATGTCGGCGGCAATGGTATTGGAGGCGCCAGGTCGGTTCTCTACGACAAACGTTGCTTTGAATCCTTCGCTCATTTTCTCTGCAAGCATGCGCGCAATAATATCGGTGCCTCCGCCCGGAGATGCGCCCACCATTAATCGCACTGGCTTCGTCGGATAATTCTGTGCAAACACAAGACTTGGGGCGAGCTGGAGCGTTGTGGCTAGAAGCAGAATGATCTTTTTTGGCATAGTGAAGTTCTTCAAAAATTAAGGGCCGCCCATGGCGAGCCGTGGTAGCCAAGTGGTGATGGCCGGGAAATAGGTAATCAACAGAAGGGTCACGATCAATGGGACGTAATAAGGCCGCATTTCTCGTAACACGTCTTTCATGGTGACTTTGGCAATGTCGGCGACTAGAAAAAGTGCCAAACCCATCGGTGGCGTGAGTAGACCGATCATTAAATTGAATACGACCACCATGCCCAGATGTACGGGGTCGACCCCGGCCGCGACGAGCGGTTTCGCAAGAATAGGCGCAATGACCAGGATTGCCGTGGTGCTGTCGAGAAACATGCCCACGATGAGCAACAGGATATTCACCATCAGTAGCAACACCGTGGGATTGCTCGATACCGAGAGCATGGCTTGGGTCAATTTTTGAGGAACCCCTTCCACTGAGAGAATCCAGCCGAAGAGGGCTGCGACGGCCACAATAAGTAAAATACCTGCCGAGGCTCCAATCGTTTCGAAGGCGGCATCGCGAACGCCTTTCCAGGTGAGTTCCCGGTAAAAAAGTGCGCTGATGATGAGCGCATAGGCGACAGTGACCGAGGCAATTTCCGTAGGTGTGAAGAAGCCTGCCAGCATGCCTGCGATCAGAATAACGGGTGCAAGAATAGCCGGTAGAGCAGGCTTGAAATCGCGCCAAAGCTCCGCAAAAGTAGGCCATCTTTCTGAGCGTGGGTACTTGCGAACCAACGCCAAGTAGCCGGTCATGATCATTAACATCACGACGCATAGCAGTCCGGGCAGGATGCCACCCAAAAGTAGTTGAATGACCGAGACCCCAGTCACCGTGCCATAGATAATTAAAGGAATGCTGGGCGGAAAAATCGGACCCACGATGGCCGAAGAGCAGGTCACCGCGCTGGCAAAGCCCGCGTTGAAACCTTTGGCGCGCATGGCATCGATCTCAATTCGACCTAAGCCGCCAATATCGGCGAGCGCCGATCCAGACATGCCCGCAAAAACCAAACTTCCGAAGATGTTGACCTGGGCCAAGCCGCCAGGAAGCCTACCCACGGCCGTGTCCGCAAATTTGTAGATGTGCTTTGAAATACCTGCCGCATTCATGATGCTGCCGACAAATAAGAAGACCGGCACGGCCACGAGCGGAAATGAGTCGAGTGCGTAAAGGGTGCGTTGGGCGATCATATCCAAAGGCAAGCCGTTTCCAAGCAAGTAGACCATGCAGGGAAGGGCGATGGCAATGACCACTGGAAAACCGAGCATGAAGAGGCCCAGGAACGCGACGATGACTAAAAAACCGTTCATGTGAGTGTCGTACGCTTTTCTTCAGGGCGCTTGCGTTGCCAAGTATGGCTCAGCACGGCGAGCGTTTCGATCACCAGTAAAAGAGAGCCTATCGCGAGCGGGGCCATGAATAGCCAGAAGGGCATTTCCAAGGTTGCGGTTTGATTCTGCAAGTTGTTGCTGATGGTCACGACCGCCGCAATCGTGAAGAGTACAAACACGGCGACGGCCGTGATCTCGATGGCCAACTGAACGAGCCAGCGCGGCTTTGCAGGAATCAAGGCTTGAAACTCTTCCATGCGGATTTGCCCGCCATGGAAGGTCACCAGCGGAGCGGCCAGAAAGGTCATGCAAATGAGAAAGTAGCGGGCGAGCTCCTCGGCGCCTGACATGGGAACGTTGAACACGGAGCGCATGACGATTTGCGCCAAAGGCGTGGCGATGAGCAACAAGAGCAAGGCCAAGCTCGCCCATCGGGTGAGCCTTCGCAGGCTTTCAAGAAGGGTCCTCACTCTTTAATTTATTTGACCGAGCGAATCTGATCGATCAGCCCAGTCCAATCAGGGAAATCCTTCGCCACTTGAGCCAGCACGGCTTTGCGGAACGCGTCCAAATCGAGGCCGTCTTTCGCCTCGACGAAGACCATGCCTTTGGCTTCGAGATCTTTGCGATATTTACTAGCAGTATCACGGTCCCAATCGAGCGTTTTGCGACCCACCTCGGCCATGGTGTCTTCCAAAATTTTACGATCGGCTGCGGGAATGCCTTGCCAGGCTTTTTCATTCACAAAGACAGACAGTACCGACTGCATATGATCGGTCATCATCACATACTTTTGCACCTCATAAAGCTTGAGGTTGAAGATGTTGGGCAAAGGATTTTCTTGGCCCACCACTAGGCCGGTGGCGAGCGCCGTGGCCAGCTCGGAGACTTCAACTGGGGTCGCCACAGCCCCCATACCCGTGAGCATGGAGGACCAAAGCTTGACCGGGACGCCGCGATACTTTTTACCGGCCATATCTTTAGGGCTGAGTACTTTTTCCTTGGAGGTGAGTTGGCGAGTGCCTTGAAAGAAACTGCCCACGATACGCATACCGCCTTTTTCAACCAGCTGTTTATTGATTTCTTGAAGGGCGGGGGAGGTACGCGCATCTGTTGCCCTTAGGCTATGAGCAGCATCACGGTAGACAAAGGGTGTATTGAACACAGCAGTGGCGGGCAGAATTTTGCCGAGCGAGGCGAAGTCGTGATGACCCATGGCGATTGCGCCCGACTTGATGCCGTCGACCATCTCTCCGACCCCGCCGAGCTGGGAGTTGGCAAAGACCTGAATCTCGATGCGACCGGCGGTGCGCTCCTTGACCAGCTTCGCCAGTTCGTCGGCATAGAGTGTTTGCGGTGCGTTGGCGACGCCGACATGGGCGTAGCGCAGTTTGATCTGTGCCTGGGATAGGGACGCAATGCTAGCTCCAAGGACAAACACTGCCGCAAACAGTGCGTTGGCCAAGACACCTTGCGTAGCACGAGGCTTCGGTGTGACGGTCTTTTCGATCAGGTCTTTCACTGGGGTCTCCTTGAACTATTGGTTTAAATACTTCGGTCCTGGTAAAGCTTATAAATCGCGCCGGTATCGAGTTCGCTGTGGCCTTCGCTGATGAGTTGCCGATACAGGGCGAGTGCATGGTTCAACATCGGCGAAGGAGTCTTGAGAATAGTCGCATAGTCATGGACCATCTCCAAGTCTTTTAGCAACTGGCGCGCATAGCCCTGAGGCTTAAAGTCGCGAGCGATCATGCGTGGATACAAACGTTGTAAGAGGGTGCCGTCGGCATGTCCGCCCAGGAGCGCCTGAGGAAGCAGCGCTGCATCAATACCAGCGACTTCGGCCAACGATGCCGCCTCGGCCATCACCGTATGAATGCAACCGACGATGAGCTGGTTCAGCATTTTGGTCGCAAGACCGCTGCCCAGAGGGCCCATGTGGGTAAATTGGCCGGCGATGTCTTGCATGAGCGGCGTCACCCGTGCAATGTCGTCGACCGAACCCCCTGCCATGATCGTCAATCTCCCCTCGGCGCTTGCAGGTGGGCCGCCAGAGACCGGCGCATCGATCCAGGCGCAGGCGCTGTGTTTTCTCAGACGCCCGGCAAAAGATTTCCCCTGGGCCACTTGGAGCGTGGAGAAGTCAATAAGAAGCTGAGGCGCTGTCATGGCGCTGGCGAGAGTGCGCCCATATTGAGCACCGAACACGGCCTGTTCAACAGCATCGCCGGTTGGAAGATTGGTGAGGATGAAGTCAGCACCGAGGGCCGCATCGGCTGGCGAGATTGCAACCGTTGCGCCAGCGGCATGAGCTTTTGTGCATTGTGCTGACGCGATGTCAAACACGCGTACTCGGTATCCCAGAGAGAGTAGGCGCAGGGTCATCGGCAAGCCCATTAAACCGATGCCGATATAGGCGAGCTTTGGTTTGTTCATGGCTTGGTCATGGCGTGCTCATTTGATCCCTGTTCAAATGGCCCTCAGAAATCCGGTAGATCCTGAGGGCATTATCGTGAAACAAGGCTCGACGATCCGCATCGCACAGCTCGCTGACGATGGCATCGAATCCATTAAAGATAGTTGCAAACGATCCGCACAGGCTGTCCACCGGAAAATTACTGGCGAACATCGCCCGTTCCACTCCAAAGATCTCGATCGTGGTGAGGACGATGTCTCGGTTCGCGCTGATGCTCCAGGGCACATTGGCTTGCCCAAGACCGGATATCTTTACCGCAACATTCGGTTGGGCCGCCAAGGTTTTCATGGCCTGTTTCCAGAGCGTTAGGCCCTGATCGCTTCGGTCTGAAGGTAAGCCAGTGTGATTGAGAACGATGAGCGTGTTTGGAAAGTCGCTGGCGAGGCGAGAGGCTTCATGGAGATGCCACCACGGTGTTTGCAATTCAAAATGCAGGCCGTGAGAGGCCAGTTGCGCATAGCCTTGACGCCAATTTGAATCACTCATACCACTCGGCCCGCCGGTGCTCGGCAGCTTATTGGCTCTCGGCTTGTGGCGTATGCCTCGCACAAAGGACTTCGCGGCCAGGGCTTCCAAAGTAACCGGGCAGTCTTCTCGGTCAAGCCATGCCTGTGCAATCGCAACGCTGGGAAACCCTGACTCGCGGCGAAGGGTTTCAATGTAGTTCATTTCACCTAAAGGATCCTGAGGGTTCCATTCGGCCTCGATGTATACGGTTTTGGCAATCTCTATGGGCCTGGCCGAATCCAAGTAGTCTTTGGGCAAATAGGGCTTGCGGATCGCTGCGTAGTTGCCATAACGAAAGGCAATTGGATGCTCATCGCAGAGCCAAGGATAGTAATTGACCCTTGGGTCCCAAAAGTGCTGATGGGCATCGACAATTGGAAAATCTAGAGGCATTTTGTAAGCTAACACACGGTTTACGGTGGTGGTTGCTTTGATCTTACTGGAAGCCTAGACATCTGGCCCGAGATCGGGTGTATTTTAGAACTCGCTTACCGCTCAGAGTGTCGAGCTAATTCCAAGCTCAGAACAAATCTTGGACACCGCAGCCTTAAGGGTCGCCATTTCGTTTTCCAGGTTCGTTACGGTAGCACGCAGTGCGGCGAGTTCACCGACACTCACCTCATCCCCAGTCTGCGAACTATTCTGTGAGTTCGAGGAGGTATCCATGGCAACATCGCCAGAGAGCAAGTGCGCCCAACGATTTTCGCGTGCCCCCGGTCGGCGCGGAAGTTCGATCACCAGCGACCCGAGGGTGCGATCCCTTAGCTCATGCAAAAACGCTTCGACTGACGAAATATCTAGAAATTTATGGAGTCGTTCGCAATTAATGCGTAATTCGCCCGGTGTTTGCGGGCCGCGCAACATCAAGGTGGTGAGAATCGCCACCGACTGCGAAGGCACTTGCAGCACCCGCGCGATGTTTTGCTCGAAGCGTGTGACGCGATTGCCGCTCACTTCCATCACCAAAGAAAGACTCTTGAGATGGTCGATGGCGGCCTGAACTTCCGCTTCGCTCGCGTTAATCACTGGGTCACGGCTTGTTTTTTGATTGCAGCCAGCCACCAGAGCGTTCAGGGATAAGGGGTAGGTGTCTGGCACCGTATGCTTTTTCTCGAGCAGCACGCTGATGACACGGGTTTCTAGGAGAGACAGAACGGAAAGCGGGTGCTGGGACATATTGTGGGTAAAATAAAGTGATCCCGAGGAGGCAGGACGGAAGTTCATTATCAGCTAGTTTGTTTTTTCCTCGAAGCACTACTTAATTTTCAGGATCACTATGGCCAAAAAAACTATAACTCGGCGCTTTTTGGAGTCACGCGTTGACCTGTCGACAGCGCTACGTTGGGCGGCGCATTTAGGCTTGAACGAAGGGGTCTGCAATCACTTTTCATTCGAGGTGGCGCCCGAGCTATATCTCATCAATCCCCAGGGCCTGCACTGGAGTGAGGTGATGCCGGATGATATTTTGCTGATTGACGGTCAAGGTCAGGTGCTCGAAGGCAAGCATACTCTGGAGCCGACCGCTTTTTTCATTCATAGCTGGATCCATCGCTTGAACAGCCATGCGAAATGTGTCTTGCATACCCATATGCCTTACACCACGGCATTAGCGCTTGTTGAGGGCGGGCGACTCGAATGGTGCAACCAGAATGCGCTGCGCTTTTACGGTCGTATTGCCTACGAAGATCATTACAACGGCGTGGCCCTGGATGATGCCGAAGGTGAGCGCATTGCTCGCCAACTCGCGGGCAAGGAGGTGATGTTGATGGCCAGCCACGGCGTGACCGTGGTGGGCAAAACCATCGCCTGGGCCTTTGATGATCTGTATTACCTTGAGCGCGCTTGCATGCATCAAGCGCTGGCGCAGCAGCTAGCGGGTAAGAGAAAACTACGAACGATCCCTGCGAAACTCTGTCAGAAGGTGGCGGATCAAATCGAGAACGAACGCCAGCAAAGTGATTTGTCCTTCGCTGCGATTCAACGACTGTTAGCCAGGTGATCTAGAGCTGGTACGTCGGCAAATGAGCGCCCTACCGTTTGCTCAAGTCGAAACTTAGGCCTTTTTGAGGAGCAGGGCTAATTGCCGCGATTGCGCGACGAGGTGGCCTTGCGAATCCCAAAGCAGTCCATCTTCGATCATGCGCCCGTCGGCCATGTCGTGAGTTTGAAATTGCGCCTGAATCCAGCCAGGAGCAGGGCGACGCCGCACATTGACGGTGAGCTCAATCGTGGGTACCCAGCCCACCAAGCCAAGCAGGCCAAAGATGGCAGGCGGTAGCGCATCTGCAAAAAGCAAGGCGGACATTGCGTCGGGTGGGCGACCGTCTCGAAAACGCACCCAGCCGGAAATCTGCCCGCGACCGATTTCGCCTGGTTTGGCTTCGTCCGGGTGAAGGCGAATCTCCAGCCGATCCAAAATGCCAAGCGACACGCCTTGGGCTTCGCCTGAGCGAGCGATGCAGTCCTCAGGCGAAGGAATCGCTGGGGGCTTGATGGTGAGGGGTACGTCCGTCGCATCTCCTAGATCGCCAAAGGCGGCCAGAATTTCCAGCCTTTCTTTGCCCTCTTGCAAGAGTGTCGCACGCGTGGTGCTGATGGTTTTTCCGGTGCGCAGCAGAGAAGTGTCAACGGCGCATGCCGTGTCGCCCTCGCCGGGCCGTAGGTAATGTGCGGTGACACTCAGCGGGTCCGGGTGATTGGGATGTAATTGGCGCAGCGCCGAGGCAGCAAGAGCCATCAAGTAGCCGCCATTAGGATTGGCGCCGATGTTCCAGTTTGAAACCATTTGGCCGGTAAAGCGGCCGTTGCTTTGAGCTTGAAGAAGCGTCTCTCGGTCAAATTGATACATTGTTGGACTCAATCCTCTTCCAGTGCTTTTGCTGGGATACCCACCGTAACGCCGCCATCGACAACGATGGTTTGCCCGGTCAAAAAGGTGCTGGCCTTCGAGGCCATGTAGATCGCCGTTCCAGCGATTTCGTCGGGTTCGCCGATGCGTTGCAAAGGGGAGTCTTTGGTGCGTTTTTTCAGGAGCGCGGGATTACTCCATAGTGCTTTTGCGAAATCAGTTTTCACAAGTCCTGGGGCAATGCAATTGGCACGTACGCCACGTGGCCCCCACTCGACGGCGAGATTACGAACCAGTTGCATGTCCGCCGCTTTCGACAGGCCATACACGCCTAAGGTTGGCGAGCCCCGCAGGCCGCCAATGGATGACACCACGATGATTGAAGCATCACCCTTGTCGACCATATGTGGAATCGCCATATTGCACAGCCAAAAGTTGCTGCGCACATTGGAGCCCATGATGCGGTCGTAGGCTTCGTCGCTAATGCCTGCGGCGGGTCCAAAATAAGGGTTGACGGCGGCATTGCAGACGAGGACATCGATGCTTCCCCAGAATGCAAGTGTTTTATCTACCAAGGACTGCAACTCGGGCTTGTTGGCGATGTTGCAAGCGATCACGATCGCTTGGCCACCGGCCGCACGAATTTCTTGCGCGACGCCTTCGCAGGCTTCTGCCTTGCGACTCGATACGACCACTTTGGCACCGTGCTCCGCCATGCGCAATGCGATGGCACGACCGATACCGCGGCTTGAACCAGTGACAATACAAACCTTGCCGGTGAGATCAAATAAAGACATTGGCTTACCTATTGAGTGGGTTTCGGAGTATGGAGAACCGGCTATATTTGAAACAACTAAGCATCGCTCTGAAGTCAGGCGTTTTGAGCCATGCAGTTTAGCGGAAGCGCCTGTTAACATAAGCTCTACTTTTCGAAAATTGTCCTTTTCATCCCACTCGTTCCAAGCGTTGGCACTCTCATGATTCAGCTTCAACACAGTATTTGTCTTGGTATATTGGGCTTCACAGTCTTTTTGGTGGCGTGTGCAACGAGTGTCAAGCCTGGTGACGGTACGCTGAGGCCATCTATTCAATTTCAAAGCAATGAGTTGAACCCATCGAACGGGGGCCAACTGATCACAGCAGAGGCCTTGCGGCCTGGAGATATCTTGTTGACTGCGGACAATGGTCTGAATTCGGCCGGTATTCGCCTGATTACTCAGTCTCCGGTCAGTCACGCCGTGCTGTACGTGGGTGAACAGGAAGTGGCGGAAGCCGTGGGTGAGGGTGTTCGTCGCAGAAGTATCCCCGATTTACTCGCGGAAGAGGTGACTGTCGTGGCCTTTCGCCATCCCAATATCGCTCCTGAGCACTTGGTCAGAATGCAGGCCTTTGTGGCGAAACATTTGGGGCAAAAATACAACTACACAGGGATTATGTTGCAGTCACCTTTCGTCATCGAGCGGCGGGTGTGCGAATTGCCCCTGATCCCGTCCTTAGTCCGGGATTTTTGTATTCGTGGCATAGCTGCCGTTCAGCTGGGCTTGGGTCGCAGTGATCAGTTTTTTTGCTCGCAATTTGTACTGGAAGCCTATCGCTTAGCGGGCCTGGCGCTCACCAATGCTGATCCTCGCTTGATCAGCCCCGCCGATTTGCTCCACATGCGTGAAGGTGATGTGCCCTCGGTCAAGATTCATCAAGCGCTTCTTTATGTGGGACACATGAAGGTGCCGCCAGAGCCATTGGCCGCGAACAAGATGACTCCCTGAGGTTCGGAGATCCAAAGACTGCCGCCCCTTTTCGTTAGGGTGGCAGTCCTTAAGACTTGGCTGCTTAGCCGCCAACATGCATGCTGAACTGCGCGCCGTTTGACAGCTTGCACTGGCCGGTGCCCACGGTGGCCGTGTTCATTTGGTAGCGGCAATTGATGTAGCTACCGCGATTGCCAGCACCATTGGCGATTCCCTCGCGACCTGAGTTGGCGACTCGAGTCGCTTCTCCCGAAAAACTTTCGCCATTGATATTGGTGCTGAATGTACCTCGACCGTTTAGATCGTTGGTCACTATGGCGCTCACCACGCCATAGGTCGTGGCAAGCTCGTTGGACGGGTACAAGCGTGCCACGAAGGTGAGCGGGCTTGGGGGTTGCGGAGCAGGGACATGTACGACTGGGCCTGATCCGTAGGGTGCGTTGATTGGGACCACGTAGCAGGCGCTGAGCATGGTTGCACTGGCGAACGCCACGCCGAGCAAGGAAGTACTCCTGAAAATTCGGCGAGCACCAGAATAAGTTGTGGTGATAAACTTCATACAATTCCTAATGACCCAAGCACATGCTTGTGACATGAGTGTGCTCGCAAGGACTCTTGAAGTCTCCTGGATTGCTAGAAGTGGACTGAGACACCACCTTGAGTATCGGCCGGCGGAACTATTTTTGCGTTGTTGTAAGCTTTTCCCTGCACAGTGAGCAGCTCAATTCCTTGAGCAACCCCTAAGTAACTACCCATTTTTTGAGAACGTTGGAATGATTGATCTTTACACCTGGGGCACACCCAATGGCCGCAAGGTTTCAATTATGTTGGAAGAATGTGCTCTGCCGTACCGAGTCCATAAAATCAACATTGGCCAAAACGAGCAGTTTTCCCCGCAATTTTTGGCCCATAGTCCGAATGGCAAAATCCCTGCAATCATGGATCCTGCCGGGCCGGAGGGAGAGTCGATTTCCCTGTTTGAATCAGGCGCGATTCTCATGTATCTGGCAGGTAAAACCGGCAAGTTTTTACCGAAGAAAGTCCGTGGCAAATTTGATGCTACGCAATGGCTGATGTTCCAAATGGGCGGGGTAGGCCCGATGTTTGGACAAACGCACCATTTCATGCGAGCGGCCCCTTCTGAGGTGCCGTATGCCATTGCGCGCTATCACAATGAAACCAAGCGACTTTACGGCGTGATGGACAAAAAACTCGGTCAGGTACCATTCTTTGCCGGTGAGTACTCCATTGCAGATATTGCGACCTATCCTTGGGTGGCGAGGCATGAATGGCACAAGGTTGATTTAAATGATTTTCCCAACGTCAAGCGTTGGTTTGAAACCATTGGCGAGCGCGAGGCCGTTCAACGCGGCATGTTGGTCCCGGCGTAAGTTTTTATCGCCTTAAGCTTTGATAGACATCGTCACCTCGCCGAGTCCTTCGGCGGTGTAGTGCACGGCATCCCCGGGCACTGGGAACTTCGTCGTGATCAGGCTCCCGGTGATCACAAATTCACCGGGCTTGAGAGATTTGCCACGCGACAATAGATGCTTGGCAATCCAACACATGGCTTCTAGCGGGTGCCCGAGGACATCGCGGCCATAGCCTTCGCCTTGCACCAGCCCGTTGATCAACGCCTGACCGTGAAGCGCCCCAAGATCGATGCTTTGCCAATCATGCCGCCACGTTCCGAGCACGACGCCATGGTTCCAGGCATTGCCCGCAGCGAGGGTTTTAAGGGTTGCACCGCCGTCTTTTCCAAAACTGGAATAGTCGGCGTTAAGGTCATCAACGAGTTCAAAGGCCGGTGCGGCGGCGGCGATGCAATGAGCAATACTTGTCGGCGAGGCGGCATCTTGGGCGGTGACTTCGCGGGAAACTAAAAATGCAATCTCACATTCGAAGGCCATGCGTACGAATTGGTTAGCGCTTAACGTGGCACCCGAAGGATAGGTAGCACTGGAAAGCACGACGCCTGCGATGGAGTCACTGTAGCCGACGAAGGCGCGCATTTGTGGTGTGGTGAGGGCAATTTTGTATCCTAGGGCACTGGCTTTCTCCTGGGCGGCGCGTAAGCCGACGAACTGGTCGGCGATATCATAGGCTTGCCCCATAGACTGCGGTAAGTGAGGGCCACTGAGTGCCGCGAAAGGCTCTCTCGATCGCGTGCGTTGGTATAGCCAGTGTGCTGCTGCCTCGGCAGAAAATGCTGTGCTCATTTTTAAATCATTTCCCCGCCGAGTGCGTCGGCTAATTCTGGAATTAAGCGGCCAAGCTCGGCGGTGGTGATGGCCACATCACTATCGAACTGCTCGTCTTTGTCCTGAGTGCGGTCGCAATCGAACACCCCTTCAAGAAATTTAAGTTTCTTAATTTGCATTTTGTCGGTCAACACCAAGGAGACTCGCTCGTCCCAAGTGAGCGCCAAACGAGTAGGCACCTTGCCACTTTGCACATGGCCTCTGACCTCATCGATATCGAGGGCATGTTTGCTATAGCGAACCACCGCTTGGGTGTCATCATGCGCTTTGAGCTCAGTTTCACGGTCCACGGTAAAGCCTGAAGGCGCTTCCTGCTCGGTGAGCCAAGTTGACATACATACGGCAGGCGACAGTGTGGTTTGCACCCGCACCATGCCAAGGCCTTCGATGCATTTGTTGAGCGCGCTGACCACTTCGTCGGCACGTGAATCGCTGCCCGCATCCATGACCAAACGCTTGGCTTTTTGATCGATCCATACCCAAATGGTGCCGCGTTTACTAAAGGCCTGGGGCAGCAGGCTAATACGGGTTTCTTCGCGCAAGTCTTTCATCTCTTTGCGGCCGGGCTTTCGGCCTTCGGCTTGCTCGATGCGCGCTGCACGCTCGTCGGCCATGCGGCGTACGACATTCGAGGGAACCGCTTTGATCTCGATCATCATTCGTAACATCCATTGCCCCGCGACCGCTTCAATTAATGGGCCTTCTTCCTGGCCGCGCGGGGCGACCCAGCCCACTGATTTGTCTTGCGAGGTTGAGCATTCAACGAAGCGCATAGGCTCCAGATTTTTTTCAATCGCGGCAAGGGTCGCTGACCAAGTGGGTGATAGACGAAAAATAACGAGATTCTTGAACACTGAAATCCTGGAGTTAATACGGCCTTGTGGAGAATCGCACAAGCACCACCGGCACTCAAAGGCAACGAGACACGGGGGGCCGATTTTACTCCTAGGCTGAGATCCGTTTACTCGAGGGGTATGCCGAGACCCCGCATCGTTTTGCCCCAGACACTTAACTGGTCTTTAATTTGATCAGCGAGCACGAGTGGCGTAGAGGGTAGCGGGAAAAGCCCGAGCTTTTCGTACTGTTCGCCGACATCGCTGCGCCGCATCACGGTGCCGAAATCGCGCGAGATGCGCTCCACCAAATCGGGGGCCATCTTGGCGGGCCCGAGTAGGCCTCCCCAGGGCAGGATATTGACCAGCGGTTGACCCGCTTCGATCATAGTGGGCACCTCAGGCATCGCGTTCGTGCGCTTGGGCAGCAATACGGCAATGGGCACAAATTTTTCTTTCAGCAATTGCGGCATGATGGCTGGTGTTGCGAACATCACGGGAACGCGACCACCGACCAGGTCGATCACTGCCTGAGCTTCACCTTTATAGGGTACGGCAGTCATGTCAAGCTTGTTGGTGTTGACGAGTTGCCCCATCGCCATGATGCCGGTGCTGTTCCCAGTGGCGTAGGCGACCTTACCAGGATTTGCCTTCACGTACGCTAAAAACTCAGCCATGTTGCGCGTCTTTAAGGTCGGCGACACCATGAGATAGAAAGTGAAAATACAAAAGGTCGAGATGGGTGTGAAGTCGGCAATCGGGTCGTACGGCGGGACACGTTTAAGCGACGGGACGTAGGACATTGAGGTTGCCGTGCCAAAAAACAAGGTGTGGCCATCGGCTGGCGCTTTAACCACCTCCAGGGCGGCGACTGCGCCGTCAGCGCCTGCACGGTTTTCAACCACCACCGGCTTGCCGAAGGCGTTGCCGAGGTGCACCGCCACGGTGCGCGCGCCAAGATCGGCGCCACCACCAGCCGGGAAGGGGACGATGAGCCGGACCGGCTTGCTTGGCCATTCGGTTTGTGCGCTTGCGCTGAGGGGAAGCGTCGAGCCTAGAGCGAGGGCGCCACCTGCGGTGATCACCCGTCGACGTGTGAGCGCAGGCGCTTGCTGAATTGAAAGAATGTTCAATTGACGATCTTCGGCGAGGGGTAACTTCTTCATCGTGTGCTCCAGGTGCGATAGTGTTCTTAGGTAGGTTGGAAATTGTAGGCGATTTAAATGTCATGCAAGACGTTATCGAGGATACAGCTAGTCGCGGGTCGACGGATAGTGGCCAAGCGCGTTGTTAGTTGACTCGTGTTGCAGTTTCGAGCCGTGAAGTGGCAAGAACGGCCTCAAAGGTGATACCTTAGCTAAAAATCAGCGAGAATTTAGCAAAAAATTAATGAAAACTCAGCGCAAACTGAGTCAAAAATGATCAAGCGAAAAGGAGACTAAAATGGCTTTCAAACCTCAGCAGCCTACGAGCAACGTCGCGCGCCGACAGCTTGTTGTCGGAGCGTCCGCCTTTCTCGGCTCGGCGGCCTTGGCCCCTCATGCGTTTGGACAAGGCACGGCCTGGCCGAATAAACAAATACGTATGATCGTTGGTTACACCCCCGGCGGTTTTACCGATAACATGGCTCGGATTGTCGGCGAACCCTTGGGTCGAGCACTCGGTCAGCAGGTGATCTTTGACTACAAGCCAGGTGCGAACAGTCAGATTGGTGTTGATCTCATGGTCAAGTCGCCCCCGGATGGCTATACGCTCAGCACCGTTATCGCGGCGCATTCAGCCAATCCCTCGCTCTACCCAAAAATGCCTTTCGACTCGCAAACCGATATTGTGACGGTAGCCTTAACGGGTGTTGCGCCTTTAATTCTCGCGGCAAATGCAAGCCTTCCGGTGAACAATATCGCTGAGTTGGTAGCCTATGTGAAGGCTCGCCCGGATCAATTCAATTTTGGCTCAAGTGGCAATGGCGCAGCGGCCCACCTTGCGATGGAGGCCTTCAAGCTGCAGTACGGCTTGAAGATGCAACATATTCCTTACAAGGGTACCCAGCCTGCATTGACTGATCTCATTGGTGGGCAAATTCAATTGCTGTTTGATGTGCCCTTGGCGATGGTGCCCCATATTAAGGCGGGCAAGATTAAGAGCCTGGGTATGGCGAGTGAGAAACGCCTGCCGGGCTATCCCGAGTACTCGACGTTTAACGAAGGTGGGGTGCCCTTCCTCGCCAATACTTGGTCGATGGTGTTGGCACCAGCGAAAACGCCGAAAGACATTGTGAATCGTTTGAATACCGAGATCAAAAAGATCTTGGCCACACCCGCGATTCGCGAGAAACTCGAAAGCACCGGCGTACTCCCCGGCTGGGGAAGTGCGGAAGAGGCTGCGGCCTTTTTAGCCTCCGAGGTTGCGCGCAACGCCAAGGTGATTAAGGACGCAGGCATTAAGCTCGACGCTTGAGCGGAAATGGACGCCGCGGGAGACAGTCGGCACGAGATACTTGTGACGTAAGAGACTAGCGACGCGAGCGAGCTGCCTTATTACGTCGTCCGTCGTCCGCAGGCCCGACGAGTTCGCCATTTTCGATGGCTTCAACCAGCCATTTTCGGATCGCATCGATGCCCGGCACGTCCTTGGTGCTAATTGTGCGGCTACCACGAATCGCCACTCTTACCTCGTTCACCGTTTCGAGCATGCCCAGGCTGGGCTGGTCCTGCCAAATCTTGACTGCTTCGTCGAGACAGGCTTTGCGCACCGGTTTCATCAGTGCTCTAGCCAAAGACTTCGTCGCTTTTGAAAGGCTGGTAGGGCGTGCGTGGCAAGGTGTGAGCGTTTTGTCATACGGCATTTTCTCACGTTTAGCGATCTAACCAGCTAGACCCCGCGTTCGCCATCTTTGTTGGTTTGGCTCGATATTTTGGTTAGGCGGGATGCTTGGTTTGGAGCCGGACTTGGTTTGGTGCTGTACTTAAGCGCTCTGTGGCAAGAGCACCGGCGCACCCGTCGTTTGCCTGCTTTCGAGCTCGGTATGGGCACGCACAATATCTTTCAGAGCATAGCGTCGTGCGACTTCCGCTCGAACATCGCCCCGATTGACGGCTGCAGCGAAGGTTTGCACGGACATCAATAGTTCGGCGCGGCTCGCAATAAAGGTGCGCAACGTCGGCCGACAAACGATCAGTGATTTCGCGTGCAAACGCTGTAACTCGAAGCCTTCGACATCGCCCGAGGCGGTGCCGTAATTGATCGCCATGCCACGCGTTCTAAGGCAATCTAGCGAGGGTAAAAATAGATCTCGACCGACAGCGTCATACACCACGTGAACGCCTTCGCCTTTGGTGATCTCGGCCACTTGCGCAACCATGTTCTCATTTCGGTAGTCAATCACATAGTGACAGCCGTGTTCGAGTGCGAGTGACTTTTTCGTGGGTGAGCCCACGGTGCCGATCACTTTGGCGCCCAGGGCACGGGCCCAAGCTGACAAAATCAAGCCCATACCGCCCGCTGCTGCATGGATCAGCACGCTATCTCCCGGTTTGACTGAGTAAAGACGGTGAAGCAAGTATTCCGCCGTCATCCCTCTAAGCAGGGTCGCGGCCGCAGTCTCCATGGTCAGCCCATCGGGTAAGGCCACCAAGCGCTCCGCTGGAACCAGCCTTGCGCTGGCATAGGCGCCGGGATGCACATAGGTCACCTCTTGACCAAGCTGAAACCCTGTCACGCCTTCGCCAAGAGCCTCAATCACGCCCGATCCTTGCGAGCCTAGTATGGTCGGGAAGTGGCTGGTGTGGTGTGGACCAGCCGCACCACGGCGCTGATAGATATCAGCGAAATTAAGCCCGACCGCATGCTGAACGATGCGTACCTCGCCTGGCCCAGGAGCTGGCACAGTGGATTCGATCCTTTCCAGGACTTCGGGGCCGCCATTGCGACGGATAATGAATGCTTCACAGGCAAGTGCGGACATGAGACTCCTAAAGTGGCTTGCTCGATGCCTTGAGCAGGGGGCGAGGATATCAAGTCTTGGAAGGCTGGACCCTGAATCCGTTCGCTTTCTGGCATATTGGCAAAGTGTTTCGCTGCTCTGCATCAACGGTCAGGGCTAATTCCTAAAACTTGTTTTTCTCGAGGCTTCATGACCGACCCTGTCGCTCAACCTACCCGTGCTCAAAGCACGGCTCACCCCGCACTACCTTTGTCCGCTTACACAGTGTTGGATCTGACCATCGCGCGCGCTGGTCCCACCGCCGTGCGTTTACTCGCCGACTGGGGGGCTGAGATCATCCGCATCGAGCCGCCGCCTGAACGTGATCGCGGCTCGGTGACCGGGCGACGACGAGGCTCGGACGAGCAAAACTTGCACCGCAATAAGCGCAGCTTAGTGTTGGATCTTAAGTCTGAGGAAGGCATCAAGGTGTTGCGCCAGCTGATCGCGCGCGCTGATGTGGTTGTTGAGAATTTTCGGGCCGATGTGAAGGAGCGTTTAGGCTTGGCCTATGAGCAATTGCGTGCCGTCAACCCACGGATTATTCTGGCCAGTATCTCTGGGTTTGGTCAGGATGGGCCGTATGCCGAGCGCCCTGGGTTTGACCAGGTGGTGCAGGGCATGTGTGGTTTGATGTCCGTGACCGGCGCCAAAGACGGCGGGCCGTCTCGCGCTGGTATCGCAATCTCTGACACCACGGCAGGCATGTTTCTTGGGCAAGGCATTTTGTTGGCGCTACTCCATCGTGAGCGCACCGGTGAAGGTCAATGGGTGTACACCTCCTTGCTCGAAGGGATGCTGAACAAGCTCGACTTCCAGGGGGCGCGCTACACGATGGACGGCGAGGTCCCACAGCGGGAAGGCAATAACCATCCCACCCAAATTCCTATGGGCACGTTTCGAGCTAAGAATGGCTTGGTCAATATTGGGGCCAGCACGGCGCGCATGTGGCCTGCCTTGTGCAAGGCGCTTGGTGGCGAAGCCATGCTAGTCAACCCTCTGTATCAAACCATGCCCAGCCGCATTGCTAATCGATCCCAGTTGGATGCTGATGTCACGGCGCTCACCACGCAATTTACCGTTGAGGAGTTAGTGGCGAAGCTGAATCCGGTCGGGGTGCCTTGTGGCCCGATCAATACCATCGGCGAGGCATTTGAAGATGTCCAGGTCAAGCATTTGAGAATGACAAGAGTCGCGCAACACCCGGCGATTGGGCCGATTGCTTTACTACGCACACCCATCAATTTGTCTGGCTTTCCACAGCCCGAGCAGTTTGCCCGTCACGGGCCAGATCCAGGCGAGCATAGCGCCGAGCTTTTACAAGAGTTGGGATACAGTGCGACTCAGATCGACGCATTAAAAGCCGCAGGAGTTACCAGTTGAACGACCAAACCCTACAACCTAAGGCCGCCGAAGGTGCGCTGCCAAGCCTCGCGATAGAGGGCGCCGTCGCGACGGTGACGTTTCGTCGCGCCGCGCAAGCCAATCGGCTTGGGCCAGATGATCTCGAGGAGCTTGCTCAGCACATTGATGCGGTGAATCAGAACGCTGCCGTCTCAGTATTGGTGATACGAGGCGAGGGAAAATATTTTTGTAGTGGCTATGACATTGGTCGCATCGGCATGAGCCGGGTTGTGGATTTCGAGAGTGTCGTGAACGCGGTGGAGGATGCTCGGCCTGTCACCATTGCCCGCATTCAAGGCGGGGTGTATGGCGGTGGCACGGATCTTTCTCTCGCCTGCGATTTTCGTATTGGTACGCCGGCCACGGACATGTTTATGCCTGCTGCGCGGTTGGGCCTGCATTTTTACCCAAGGGGGATGGAGCGCTATGTCAGCCGCTTAGGACTCAACCAGGCGAAACGTCTTTTCTTGACAGCAGAGCGTATCGATGCCACGGAGATGAAGGCGATTGGTTTCCTGACCGAACTGGTCGCGGCCGACGCGCTCGACGCCCGTACCGAGGCGCTCACCAAAACGCTCTGCTCTATGGCGCCGTTAGCGATTACCGGCATGAAGAAACACCTCAATCACATCGCAACCGGCAAGCTTAATCTGGCTGCTTTAAAGGTCGACATGGCCCGCGCCGGTGATTCTGAGGATTTGAAAGAAGGGCGTCTCGCCTGGTTGGAGAAGCGCGCACCCAACTTCAAAGGGCATTGACGATGCGACGAGTATTCATTGGCGGTTTAGCCCTCTTGGCGGTGCTTGCGAGCGCCGGCCTTTCAGCGCAAGTTAAACCTTGGCCGAGCTCGCAAATTCGCATGTTGGTTGGCTACTCACCTGGCGGTGCGGCCGATATCATTGCTCGCATCTATGCGGATGCGATGGGCAAACATTTGGGTCAGAACATCGTGGTGGATAATCGTCCAGGAGCTGGCAGCACCCTCGCCTCACAACTGATTGTAAGTGCGGCCCCTGACGGATACACCATCGGCTTGGGCACGGCGACGATTTATGGCATTGACCAGTATTTGTACAAGGTGAAGTACAGCCCTGGCGATCTCACTCCAATTACCCAGCTCACCACGGCGCCCTTGATTTTGGCGGTGAATAAGAACCTTGGTGTGAGCACCATTGCGGAGTTTGTCGCCTATGCCAAGGCTAATCCCGGCAAGCTCAATTATTCCTCCTCAGGCACCGGTGGTTCGCCCCACACCATGGGAAGCTTGTTTGAAAAGGCCGTGGGTGTCGACATGACCCATGTGCCTTTCAAGGGAGGTGCGCCAGCGTTATTTGCGGTTGCTCAAGGCGATGTTCATTTTTCATTTGGAACGGCTCCCTCGGTACTGCCGATGGGACGTAAGGGCTTGGTTCGTATGTTGGGGGTGAGCAGCGAGAAACGCTCCGCCGTTGCCCCGGATCTACCCACCTTGATAGAAGGAGGCTTGCCAGGGTTGTCGGATAGCTTTTGGTTTGGTCTTTTTGCGCCTGCCAATTTACCGAAGGAGATTGCCGATAAGCTTTATGCAGCGGCGATTAAAGCTTCACTTGATCCTCAAGTGCGGGAACGCTTGCTGACCAGCGGCAATGAGGTGGCGACGTCTGCCTCATCGGCGGCTTTTCATAGTTTCGCGGTGCTTGACGGCAAACTATCGAAGGAGCGCGTTGAGGCGGCTAAGATTCGACCTGATTGATTCAGATCCTAGGGTCTTAAATAGTAAGTTGGAAGTAAGCGGGCCTTGTTATCCTAGAGTTGTGTTGCGCCATTTTTTGAAAGCCACTCAATGAGTCAATTTTCCAAACTAGTCATCCGCCTGTCGTTGTTTGGCATGGTGTTTTTCATTGCCGCCTGTTCACGCGATTACGGATTCTCACGCACGGCCTTTAATGGAAAGTTTGTAGACAAAACCATCGAGCAAGGTGAGGATACGGCCGGAAAAGCTGCATCGATCGAAACACCGTCTCCTGATACCAAGATACTGGTCTATCCGCGTAAGACTTTTGATCAAGAAAATGGCAATGCCAAAGACGCTGCCGTTCGGGTCAGCTTCAAAAAGAATGCGAGCGGTGCCTTCGTTTATTCCTCGGTAGAGTTCGTGCCTGAATAGGGACAGGTGAGTGGCCTTGGTTGGCCCTAGTAACCAAGCAGCAGATCCACCTGATGCGCCAGTACTTGACCTGTCCGAAAGCGCTCGAGATTCTCAAGAAAACGTTGGTTGCTTCGTGGCACCATTTGCGATTGCGACCTGCCTGATAAGTGCATGGTGATATGCGCATTCTCGAGTGTCCATAGTGGGTGCTCTGGCGGGAGTGGCTCTGGTGTGGTGACATCCAAAAACGCCGCACCAATCGCTTGAGCCTTCAGTACTTCGACTAAAGCGTCTTGATCTATCACCGAGCCACGAGCGACATTGAGCAGCACTGCCGACTTTTTCATGGCTTGCAATTCGGTCAGTCCGATCATATGCTCAGTCTCTGGCGTTGCGGGTACGGCAAGAATGACCCAGTCAAATTCACCAAGTCGTGTGCGCCATTGATCAGGCCGCAGGCTTTTGCCCGTGCCGTCATCTTTGCGACGCACCACCGTGACCTCCACCTGAAACGGTTTCAATCGTTCTTCGACGAGTTTCCCAATCGGACCGTAGCCAATGATCAAGGCCTTGCTGCCAAACAGCTCTTGTGTGCCGGGAGCCTCGGCCAGCCATTCGTGGCGTTGTTGACCATGAACCACTTGGCGATAACCCTTGGCAATTGAAAGCATGCCCATCACCACATATTCCGCAATGGTGATGGCATTGATGCCTGCGCCATTGGTGTACACCACACCGCGCTCCTTGAGGAGCGACAGGGGGATGCCGTCTACACCGGCATAGATGGAATTGAGCCATCGCATGTCGGTGGCAGCTCGGACGGCTTCGGCCATATCTGGCTTGGTGCGCATATCGAGCCATCCTATTGCGGCACCTGGGACGGCGGCTAGCGCTTCTTTCTTATTGGCAAACCAGCGCGCCTCGATCCAAGCGGGCAGGCGGCTTTGCAAATCCTTTTTGACGAGTACGGGCAGGACAGCGATGGTTTTTTCGTTCATAGTAGCGACTGGCGAGCAGAATTTAGAGACACTAAGCCGGGGAGATAAGACATTATGACCTACGCAAACGAACGTCTAATTCACGACGCAGATAGTCACCTCATGGAGCTTGATGACTGCCTCGACGATTACTTCGAGTCGAGCCTGCTCAAACGCTTTCATGCCTCACTCAACTATCAAAGTCGCCTATCGAGTAACGTGGCCAAACTCAGGCCGGGAAAATCCCGGGCCGCACATGCCGATCCTACTTTTCGCGCCGGTGTCGACTCGAACCTGCTCTTGCGTAAAAACTATGAGGCGCATGGCGCATTCATTGCGGCAGACCGCCCGCATGTGGTGGACCAATTAGGCTTTGCGAGCCAACTCGTATTTACGACCTTTTGCTTGGGTAATTTTGGCTTCGATCAAGGTAGCGATATGGCGCTTTGCTATGCGGCCGCCAGCGCACATAACCGCATGATGACTGAGTTTTGCGCTGTGGACCGGAGACTGCTCGCCACCGCCTATGTGCCTCTCGAGGATTTCGAGCGAGCGAAGGCGTGTGCCATGGAAGCGATTAAATTAGGAGCGAATGCTTTGCTCGTGCCGTCCTGGTGCCCACAAAATCACTCACCGAGCCACATCGGCCTTGATCCAGTGTGGGCGCTTGCCCAGGAGGCTGGCATCCCCATCCTCTTTCATGTGGGTGGCGAAGAAAAGCTCAACCCGGTTTTTAAGGTGAATGGTTTGCCAGCGGTGCCAGACTTTCACGGCGGCGACGATAACTTTACCTCGGTCAGTTATATGCCGATTCCAAACTCCGTGATGCAAACTTTAGCCACGCTTATTTTTGATGGCGTGTTTGACCGCTTCCCAAACCTCAAATGGGGCGCAATTGAGCTGGGTGCGGCTTGGGTACCGGGCTGGATGCGAGCCATGGATTCTGCCGCGCATGCCTTTATGAGGAACGAGACACGTCTGCAAAAGTTGTCGATGAAACCTAGTGAGTTTGTTCGTCGTCAGCTTCGTGTCACGCCGTACCCGCATGAAGACGCTGGTTGGATCGTGCGCAATGCGGGTCCGGAAGTCAGTTTGTTTTCTTCGGACTATCCTCATGTGGAGGGTGGGCGCAACCCCTTGAAACGGTTTGATGAGACCTTGCAGGGCTGCACGCGGGAGGAGATTCAGCGGTTTTATGCCGACAACTTTATTGATTTAATGGGTAGTGGATTGTTACCTTCATTGCGACGCCCTGCACATAGTTTGACGCTTTCCTAGACGTAGAGAGCTGGCTCTTTGAGCGTGGCGCAGTGCGGCCCGCCGCCGACCCAGTTGGCGGTGATGGCGTCGATAAAGACGATTTCTTTACCTTTAAATACAGCTTCAAAAATTCGCCGTACACGGTCTTGCGTCGCGTTGGAGGTCCCGTGTGCGGTGTACTCGGGTACGACCACGACACCGTTTGCAATCACGAAATTCAAGTAACTCGCACAAGCGATTTGCATGACGGGGTCGCCTTCGCGTCGACGTTCATTGGGCGCGAAGAAATCCGCCGTCCATTCGTGAGACCAGGCCCGATCAGCCGCAGCCGATAGAAAGACTCGCCGTTCGATAAGCTTCGGCATGGGGACTCGAATTACTTTCAGGCGCTCCCCGGTCATCCCCGTTGCCCGAGAAAGAATGTCGTAGTTAGTTTGCATGCGCTGTCGAGTCAGGCGAGCAACGGGGTGGCGGGCTGCCTCGGCGTCATCAGGCCATGCGAGTAGCACCGTTGAGGCGTCGGCGAAACGCACGAACTCATCGGTGTGCCCTCCGGTACCCCAAGCCACAAAATTCCCGACGATGGTCGCACGCCCTGGCGGGTCTTCGGCCAGACCTTGGGGTAGCCAAATCACTTTCCGTACCCCCGGTAGGCCAAGGAGGGTTCTTTCCAGTTGTGCACGGGTAAGCCCAGGGTTGCGCTGCTTCAACAAAGCTTCGTTGGCAATGATGAGGCCTTGACCATTGACTTCAAGAGCGCCCCCTTCAATGTAGAGGTCGGTCGCAAGTAGCTCGGCCTGAGTCAAGCGAGCGACTTCTTGGGAAGCCTCGTTGCGCCCTCTTGTGCTGCCGCCCGAGCATTGATTAACCTGCTCTGGTTCAGCTGCGTAGCGTCGCTTGCACCAACCTGGCAGGCCGTAGTCGCTCCAACGAAAACTTACTGCCCCAAGCGCACCTCGGGGGGCGACGGCGAGAGAAGTGACATCGCGCAGGAAATACTTTGTCGCCGACCTAATAAAAATCTCAATATCAGTGATGGCAAGGCTTCGCTCGTTGAGCAAATCTCTGAGTGTCATTGCATCGTCTTTGCTCGACACCAAAAACTTGAGTCTGACATGGGTCGACAGCACTTGCACCAGTGCAGCCGTTAAGCTTTTATGACCGATGTCGTAACTTAGCCAAACTACGCGGCTAGGTTCGAACTCCCCTGGAATGCGATAGCCCAAGCGCGGGCCAGAGCTGAGCGTCTGCGATACTGCGTTTGAGGGTACACTGTGCAACAGTGCCGAGGCCGTCAAGCCGCTTACGATGTCGCGTCGTTTTCTAGAGTATAGGCTTAGAAGGTTGGACATGACTCGTGTTTGAAAATCACAGTCCTTTAGTGCCAGCCGTCAAATTTTATTTTCAATACTAGTATTGCGAGGGCTAATACCAGTGTCACGGCATTCGCCAAGATGACTACGATGTCTTGACGTAACAGGCCATATACGAACCAAAAAATGATTCCCGTTAAGACGATCGTGAACATACTTAGGGACACATCGCGCGCACTGCGGGAGCGCCAGATCTTAATGAGCTGGGGTACAAAAGCGAAGGTTGTTAAACAACCTGCGAGTAGTCCTATTTCGTTGACCCATGATTGCATATTGGTATTGTAGCTTGAGGATCAACTAACAAGCGCCTTCCAGGCCGACTCCGTTGTTCCGAAAACTCTTGTCTCCTGATTCAGAGAAACGCAGACCGAGCTTTTCCTTTGTTTCAGTCCATAATGCCTCAACAATCTTTGTGGTCAATAGTTATGAAAACACTCATTTCCTTGCGTTGCTTCTTTCGTTTCTTATTTCGTACTGCCTGGGCCGGTGCGGTGCTTCTTTCTGCCACTGCGGCCATGGCGCAGGACTTCCCCTCTCGCCCTTTACGCCTGATTGTGCCCTTCGCGCCCGGCGGCAATGTTGATATCACCGCGCGTGCCCTCTCGGCCGGTTTAAGTGAGGCCCTAGGCCAGCAGGTGGTGGTGGAGAATAGGCCAGGAGGTGGCGGGATGGTCGGCACCAACGCAGTCGCGAAGGCGACGCCTGACGGCTATATGTTGGTCCTGGGTTCAAGCAGTTCGATCACCATCGCTCCGGCACTCAGTAAGACGCCAAGCTACGACCCAACGCGCGACCTGGTCGCGATCGGTGCCCTGCATTCCGTACCCATCGTGTTGACCACCAACGCGAAGAATGGTGCCGCTTCGTTTGCGGACGTGTTGGCTCAGGCCAAGGCCCAGCCCGGCAAACTCACCGTGGCGTCGGCGGGCGTGGGTAGTTCCAATCATCTGGCGCTTGAGTTGTGGATGAAACAATCGGGCCTATCCCTGGTGCATGTGCCTTACAAGGGTAGTGGCCCCGCAATCACTGACTTGCTTGGCGGACAGGTGAACTTGATGATGGATCAGCTGACTGCTTCCTTGCCTCACATCAAAGATGGGCGCATGCGCGCGCTCGCGGTGACCAGCCGTGCTCGCTCGCCCCTCTTGCCAAACGTGCCCAGCCTGGCGGAACTGGGTGTGCCCGATTTCGAGGTGCTCACCTTTACGGGTCTCTTCACCACCGCAGGTGTGCCTGCCGCAGTGCTGGAAAAGCTTGAGGCTGCTCTGCGTAGAACCTTGGCGCAAGCCGGCGTGCGCGAGCGTTTCGCGAACCTCGGCGTCGACATGATCGAGAGTGACCGAAAAAGCTTCGAGGCCTTCGTCAAACGTGACTTTGAGAATTGGCGCAATGTCGCACGTGACGCGAAAATTTCGCTTGAATAGTACCCGCCAAAAAATAGCCCCACTTAGTATTACCACTGATCGCAACGCTCATCATGACCGCTACTCAACCCCCGCATACCGAGGCCCTACCCGCAGACACGCGCTTGCGAAAGCCTCAAAGGCCCATGCCGCTGGGCACGATCGATTGTCACGCGCATATTTTTGATCGCTTCGACGCCTATCCACTGGCGCCGTCCGCGCAATATCGCCCACAGCTATCCACCCGTGAAGCATGGTTTGCACTCCATGACGCCCTCGGTGTAGCCCGTGGCGTGCAGGTGCACGGCAGCCCTTACGGCTTTGATAACAGCATTACCGAAGATTTCTTGCGCGAGCATCCTTCGCGCCTAAGAGCGGTCGCCGCGATTGCGCTCGACGTCTCGGATGCGACGCTCAAGCGCTTAAGTGAGGCGGGCTTTGTTGCTGCACGCATGATGGATCAGTTCGCGACCGGCCTGACCACCAAAGATCTTGACGCCATCGCCGCGCGTGTTGCCCCCTTTGGGTGGCATCTTGAAATCAATATCGCCAAGTCGGAAGACTGGGTCGCACTTGAGCCTAAGCTAATGAACTGCCCTGTGCCGATTGGTTTTGATCATATGGGTCGAACGCGTGGCGGCGAGGGCGTCAACGCGCCTGGATTTCAAGTGATTCGCCGCGTGTTGGATAAAAGGCCTGATTGTTTCACCAAGATTTCGAGTTGGTATCGCTTATCGGATGTTGGCCCACCAAGCTATGCCGATATGAAACCCTTTGCGCAAACGCTCTTGCGCAATAACCCCGATCAGTGTGTGTGGGGTACCAACTGGCCGCACCCGAGCATCTCGAGCAATATGCCCAACGACATTGATCTGGTCGATCAACTCGAAGAGTGGATGCCTTCGGAGGAGGTGCGTGAGAAGCTCTTCGTACGCAACCCCGAACGCATTTACCGATTTAAGCGATATTAAGCAAGCCTCCTCGGCCAGCGAGCTGGCCATTTTGATCAACTGCTGGCCGCGACGCATTGCGGGCCGACGGTGGAAAAGCTTGTCGTCGGTAACCCGCTAGGAGACTTAGGCAGCAGTCTTCATCGACGATTCTAACCATACCCTTCTCGACACCAGTTGTCTCGTAGACGAGACCCGGCAGCGCATCATCGCCGGAGAAGCCATCTCCAAAATCATTGCTTAAACATAGGGCAAATTTCTTCATAACCATTTTTTTAACTTCATTTTGGCTTTGCCAACATCATGGACGAATCGATAGAACCAATTCACCGATCACTGTCGACAAAAAAAGGGCCGCACCCCTCGCGAGATGCAGCCCTTTCATTTAAGCGTCCAAAAAAGCAAGTGTCGCGAACTTCAACGATCCCAAGTTTTGTTGAGAGCAGCCTTGGATTACATATCCTTAGCGGCGCTGGTGCCACGGCCACGCTTACATCTGGTCCGCTTTGGTGGTCGGTCGCATCAGTTCGCGGTTCTCGATCATCTTGGCCTGGAAGCGAGGCCCCCACGGCGCGCGCCTGCCCGTGGGCAGATGCCGCTTCAAGACTTCTGACCCCAGAACCAGAAAGTACCAGATCCAATCCCCCTTCGAACAAAGTGACTTGCGAGCCAGGGGTCAGGCAGGCGGATGCGCCTGACTCAGGCGGTGACCGGTCAACCGTTCTCAAGGCCACCCACTAAGCCGCAAAGCGATGAAATGCGGCTAAGAAATGCGGCTAAGATCAGGACTGGCCGCCAACGGGGTAACTTTAGAGAGCCGAGATTTGATGATCAATTTGTCGGCTAAGTAGGCTATAAGCTGCAAAGAAAGTCCCTTAAATTCTATAGCCTGGGTTTC
This sequence comes from Betaproteobacteria bacterium, assembly GCA_043767985.1. Taxonomy (GTDB): domain Bacteria; phylum Pseudomonadota; class Gammaproteobacteria; order Burkholderiales; family Burkholderiaceae_E; genus JAPOKJ01. The sequence continues at coordinate 7,338 of JAYVKZ010000424.1, read as the reverse complement.
ACCGGCATCTTAGTACTCGAGGAGCATGGCGGCTTAGGCCTGGGTTTTGTTGAGGCCGGCGCTTTGATGGAACAAATGGGTCATCAACTGAGCGCAGCCCCGTTTCTCTCAAGTAGCGCTCTAGCGGTGATGGCATTTAGAAGGCTTGCAACATCATCTCAGCAAAGCCAATGGTTGCCAAGGCTCGCCGCTGGCCAAACCATTGCGGCCTTGGCACATGCAGCGGTGATTTCGCGCCCCGTTAGCGCTTGCTCTCTGGTATTTCAAACAAGCTACCCATCGCTTCTTCTTCAAGGTCGCCGTCCTCGGCATTGAAGAACGAAGTCGTTGCGATGGTCTCGAGTTGGGTGTCGCGGTCTTGTTTGGCGGCGCGGTCGAGATCATCAGGCTCAAAGCCTTTAGACGGGCCGAGTACGACTGGCAGCATATCGATCTGCCTCCAAGCGGGAGCGCCCATCATGACGGCCGTGGCCAGAGCCAGCCCGCGTGCGACCCACCACACGGCACCGGCCGAGATCAAGGCGCTGGCGATATAGAGAGGCTCTTTGCCGATCTGGTGGATCAGGCCATCGGTCGTTTGGTCCATGCGCTCGTCGCTGAACTCCGAGGCGCTAGTGAGTTGGCCCGAGATGGCGGGTTTGCTGATTGCCGAGGTTACAGAGCTGCGCAACTTTAGGCCTGAGTCGGTCTGCTCTGGGCCGAACTCGAATTGAGGGAGGCCAGCGCTGAAGCTACCATAGTCTCGGACGGCACCGAGAGCGCCTTGAGCGATCTCAAAGACCTGGCTCGTCACGCGCGTGGTTGACTTGTCTTCAAAGTGCTGGTTTCGTGACTTCTGGGTCTTCTCCCTCAGACCGTTGTTGGCCTGCTCACCCGAGGCATTGTTGGCGGCAATGCCTAGGTCGCCCTCAACGAGAACAAGGGCGGGGCTATTGCTTGGTTTAGGCCGGGTCGAAGGGGCAGGCTCAGGGCTAGGGGCCTGTGGCGCGGTTCCCGTCACGACCACCACCTCGGTGATTAGTGTGGTGGGCAGAGGTGTTGGGTTTCCCCCTCCATTTAGCAGCGGGCTCACCTGAGGCGGGGAGTAGGACGGCATCTTCAGTGCAAAGGTGCGAGTGATCTGGAGTCCACCCTTGTCGGTTAAGAGTACGGTGAGGGATTCGGTGCGGCCGGAGTTGATGAGGCCTTCGCCGAGAGGGGTGAGGCTGATGGTGCCGGTAGCGCTGTCGAGCTTAAAGGCTTGGCTCGGGTTGTCGAGCAAGGTATAGGAGAACTGTTCGGGCGCATCTTGATCAGCGGGGATCAGGGTAGCAATCGGCTCGCTGGGTTGGTTGATGTTCAGTTTTAGTACGGTCTTGAGATCGCTCGGGATTTCGTTCACGTCCAGAAGGGTAATGTTCAGGGTGGCGGTACTGACGAGGCCGCGGGAGTCGGTGATCTCGACGCTCAGGTTGAGACTGCGGGTGGAGAGGCCTGCGAGGTTGGATTCATAGTCGAAGAGGGCCGGGTCGGCGATGAAAACTTGACCGGATGTATTGATGCTCAGGGCTGAGAGGAGCGCAGCATCGACCGAGCCAGGGGTGGGGGGCAGAATGCGCACGGTGACGGTGTCGCCACTGTCCTGATCCGCAAAGCTCATGGTGCCTAGCAACTGGTTGGCGAGCGGGTTTTCGTTGATCGAGAGCGTGAGCGGGTTCAGCGTCGGGGCTTCGTTAACGTCGAGAACGGCGAGGGTGAAGGCACGATCGACGAACAATCCCGTCGGGTCGGTGGCTCTTAGGGTCACTGAATAGGCGTTCTGGGCTTCGAAGTTGAGGATGCCTGCGTTGAACAGCAATTGATAGTTGCCCGGACTGCCCACGACGGAGAAGCGGGCGGCATCGGCACCGCCCACAATGGATAGCGTGTGTGCATCGGCCGTATCTTGATCGGCGACGGAGAAGGGGGTTGTACCCAAGGCACCCGTAGCGGCCCCTGAGCCGAGGCTGGCGAGGACGGTTATTCCGGTCGCGGTATTGGTGTTCTCAGCGATACTGATCAAGCCCCCGGAGATCGCTGTAGGAGCCTCGGGCAGATTGGTAATGGTAAGACGGACGAGTTGCGTATCGAAGCCGCCTGCGCCATCGGCGACGGACACCTGAACGAGGTAGAGGCCGTCACCGTCGGAGTCGATGGGGGATTCGAAGTTCAGGCCCGTGGGCAAGGCGCCGAGTTTGAGACTTAGAGCACCGGTCCCCGCATTGATCGAGAATAGCGCGGCATCGGCCCCGCCTGAGATGGCGTAGGTCAGGGGATCAGCAGGCAGATCCACATCGCTCGCGGAGAAGGTGGTGATGGTGGCGATGCTATTCTCGGGCAGACTGAGGTTAGCCACCCCGGCACCGAGGTTGCTACCCCCCCCGTTCGACGTGATGTTGGGCGCATCATTGACCGAGGTGATGGAGGTGGATAGGGTGATCAGGCCTGAGCTAAAGGCGACCGCGCTGGTAAAGACTGAGACATCGATGAAGGTACCGGAGCTTAGAGCCGCGGAGTTGTCCAGGAGGCGCAGCGTGAGATTACCCGCCGGGGTGCCGTTAAAGTCAGCGGCGGGCACAAAGCGGATGAGATCAGATGCCCCAAGGGCCAGGGCAGCGGAATCGGAGAGGCTACCGAAGCTGCTCCAGGAGGCACCTGAGTTCAAGGAATACTGCCAATTGCCTTCGGCAGGGTTCTGCGGGTAGGCGCGCACGACCACGCCTGCGAAGGCATTCATCGAAGGATTGCCTGCATCGGCGAGATCGGTGAACAAGCCGCTGAACAAGGCCGCCACCGAGGCGCCAGCAGGGTTCAAGGCATCTTCAAGAATGGGGGCTAAGGCACTCGTAGCGCCACTCGCCACTGGTGCATCGTTGATGGCGGTCACAGTCACGGGAATCGAGAGACTGGTCGACAAGGAACCACCGACCCCGCTATTGCCCAGATCGTTGATCGAGAGGTTGAGAGAAGTGCTACCGTTGAAATTCACGAAGGGGCTGAGCAGGAGCCCATCGAGCGCCGCGTTGAGATTAAGTAAACTTCCCCGCACCACCAGGGCGCTGGTGCCATTGGCCCCGCTGATCATGGTGAGGCCGGTCAAGTTCGCCAGCGTCAGGGTACTGTTGGCTGCACTCAAGCTCAACTCAACCAGGGCCATACCCGCATCAGGGTCGGACAGAACGAGACCGTTGCCGCCTGCGACCGTGAACGTACGGACAGTATCCTCGTTGAGGGTAAAGCCACCAGCCCCAGAGGAAATCACGGGCGTGCTGTTGATGGCCGTATAACTGATGGTAGCCGCCTGAGGCCCCATGCTCAAAGCGCCATCGTTGACGCTCAACGAATAGGCGGGAGCGAGCTGCGAGCCATCATGCACGAACTGCACCAGCCCGGCATTGATGTCGGCCTGGCTGAAGTTAACAATCGCCACGCCAGGCGAGGCTACGAACTCGAACTGACCGCGGGTGAGGCCCGACACGGTGATGCTCAGTTGTGCGGCCGTATTGTCGAAATCGCTGATGCTGATGTTGGCAGCACTCAAGACGATGGTTGCACCTTCGCTGAGAGTGAGCGCATTGGTATTGATGACTGGGGCGGTGTTCACCGCCGTCACGTCAATGGTGAAAGTGTGGGTGGCGAGTTCGGTATCGATTCCGCCGTTGGCGGTTCCACCGTTGTCCATGACCCTGAAATCAAAGGAGGCATAGTTCAAGCCATTGGCATTGAGGACCGGCGTGAAGACCAGATTCCCCGCCAGAAGATCAGCCCCACTGATGAACTGGTTAGCGGTGAGCGCCACTCCTGAGAGGGTGAGGCTGCCTACGCTCGGTAAAGTGGTGATGAACACTCCATTTAAGGTATTCGCGGGAGTGTCAGAAGTATCGGTAAAGCCAAAGTCCGCCAGCCCAAAGATCACGCTGGTTGGGCTACCTGCGGTGTTCTCAAAGATCGTGCGACTGCTATTCACACCGCTCGGTGCGTCATTGATGCTCGTGACCACCAGGGTGGAGCCACCCGTGATGGCGCTAAAGGCGGTTGTGGTGCCACGGGTGTTTACGTCGGCGGTGGCTCCGGCCGTGCCACTGGTTTGATCCCAGGCCACGTAGTTGACCACGCCGGAGGTGCCGTTGAAGTTGGCATTGGGAACAAAGCGAATGGCGGTACTGGCATCGGAGGCGAGGAGCCGAGCGCCGCCTGTCGTGACACCCGCCAGCGACTGCCAGCTCGTGCCGTCGAGTGTGTACTGCCAAGTGCCATTGGTGTTGTCCACCGCGTAGATGGCGATGCCCTTCACTGCCCCCACATCCGCATCGCTGACTTCGGTATCCACCATCGCGCTCACCAAGGTACCCGTGGTGACGAATTGATCCTCAAGAATATTGTTCAGGCCGGCCGAGGCCAGCAGGACCGGCGCATCGTTCACAGGCGTCACCGTGACCGTGAACGTCCCGATGCTGACGGATCCAGCACCATCATTGACGCTAAAGGTAAAGTTGTCCGAAGTGCTTTCGTTGCCGTTATGGCTGTACGTCAATTGGCCCGCATCGATGTCCGCTTGGGTAAACGTGCCTGCTACCGTCAGAGTCAGGCCACTGAGCTTCAATTGGCCGCTGGCAGGCAGGCCAGTGACGGTGTACACCAATTGAGCGCTGCTATTGTCCACGTCGGTCGTGCGCAGTCGCGTGGCATCAATGACGGTATCTACTGAACCTTCGACCACCGTGAGCCCGAGATTGTTCGTCAGCACCTGCTCATCGTTGACCAGGGTGAAATTGACCGTCCGGCTTGCCACGAGGCTGGGGTTGATGCCGTCCGAGACTGTCACTGTTACGATTCTGGGATCTGCATTGGGGTTGTCATCACTGTTATAGAAGGCGATGCTACGCAGGGCCGTTTGATAGTCGGCGACGCTTGCCGTACCGGTCAGGTTAAGAATGCCAGAGGCTGCAATCCAGGTGCCGGAGATGCCTAACATGTCGGTGTACTGAAGCTGATCACCGGTCCAGTAGTTGCCAAAAATTTGCACCTGGGCCGACACCAAATTCGCAGAGTCCACATCGCTTAAGAGCAAAGCGAGGTCCAGACCCACCGGATTTTGCTCAGTAAACTCCAGGGCAATCGCACTCATTGTGACAAGGGGTGCATCGTTCACGGCGGTAATATTGACCGTCGAGGTCACTATATTGGAGTTGAGAGCACTGTCATTGACGGTGTAGATAATGGTACGTGTTGCGGTGCTTGGCGCGTCTGAGGTGTTGGCATAGGTGACGGCACGCAAAGCTGCCTGCCACTGAGCCGTGGTCGCCGTGGCGCCTGCAGAGGTCAAAGTTAAGACGCCCGTTGCGGCCGTATACACCCCGGCAATATTGCCCATGGTGGCGGGGACATTGGTGAACGCCAACAGGTCCTGACCGGTTACAAAACCACCGGTGATCGCTACCGTGCCGCTAGCGAGCCCGGCATTGTCGACGTCAGCCACTGTGATCACCGTGTTGATCGTTGCTGGTGCGCCGTTCTCGGTGTAGTTCAGGACCGAGCCTGTGGTGAGGACCGGAGCATCGTTGATGGCGCTCACGGTAATCGCAATAGTGCTGCTTGCTGTGTTCGACGTGACGTCGGTCGATAGTAAGCTTAAAGAGTCGCTGCCATTAAAGTTACCATTGCCCTGGTAGGTCAGAGTGGCGAGAGCGGCATTGATTTGCGCCTGGGTGCCGAAAACCGTGATGGTGTTGCTACCATTGGCCCCCGCGCTGAGCGTGGCACCACCGGCCAGGTTAACATTGAGCACGCCGCTCGCGACGCTGAGCTGGGCGCTGCTCAGGTTGCCATCGACATCATTGACCGAAATGCTGCTGATCGCTAGCAGAGTGTCTTCGTTCACCGTTTGAGCGCCGGGAACCGTATTGACTGGGGCCGAATTGTCGATGGTGACGGTAGTGAAGTCCGAGACCGTTAGAGCGCCGCCTGTGCCTTGAGTCCCAAGGTTGCCATCGTTAAACTGCCACTGAAGGAGCACAGTGGCCGGCGGCGTACTACTTGAGTTGGAATAGGCGATGGAGCTGAGGGTTTCATCTACCCGGGCCGAGGTGGCGCTCCCATTAAAGGTGAGCGTGAGAGTACCGCTGCTATTGGTTGTGACGGTGCCGATGGTCACGCCGGAGAGCACCAGGCTGCCCCCTTGAGTCAGGGGGCTCAAGTTGCCGGTGGCCGAGAAAACGTCCTGGGCGGTGGCACCGCCACTGCGTTGCAACACGAGGTTTGAGCCTGCGTAATCCCCCAGAGCGCCATTTAAGGCGTCCAGCTCGGCGTCGCTCACGTTCACCGTGGAATCAAGAACAACAGGTGTACCCAGGGCAATATAGGTAGGCGCAGCATTGAGGGTGCTATTAAAACCAGGCGCATCGTTGGCGAGTGTGATGGTGATATTGAAGGTCCCCGAACTCACGGAACCTAAGCCATCATCGACGGTGAAGGCGAAAGAATCTGAGTTCGTCTCACCACCATCGTGGGTATAGGCGATCAAGCCAGAATTGATGTCGGCCTGGGAAAAGGTTCCTGAGAGCGAGATAGGCACGCCGTTGAGCTTCACCGCTCCATTCAGGGGGGCGCTGGTCAGGGTGTAGATCAATAGGGCATTGGCATGGTCGAGATCGGTCGTCAACAGCCGCGCTGAGTTAAGGAAGGTCGTGGCCCCTTCGGAAATCGTTGCGCCCGTGTTGGTCGTCAGGATTTGCTCGTCATTGACGGAAGTCACATTGATTGTGGAGGTGACCGTATTGGAGTTCAGAGCGCTGTCATTGACGGTGTAGCTGACGGTGCGTGCTGCGGTATTGGGTGCCTCTGAGCTGTTGGCGTAAGTCACTGCGCGTAAAGCCGCCTGCCATTGAGCCGTAGTCGCCGTGGCCCCTGCTGAGGTTAAAGCCATCACTCCAGTTCCAGCATTGTAAACACCCGCGATGTTGCCCATGCCAACGTTGGTAAAGGCTAATACATCCTGGCCTGTTACAAAGTTGATGGTAATTGCAACCGTTGCGCTTGCCAGCGTTGCGTTGTCAATATCGGTTACGGTAATGACAGTGTTGATGGCTGTAGCAGCGCCGTTTTCGGTATAGTTTAATGTTGAGCCTGTGGCGAGTACCGGTGCGTCGTTTACCGCTGTGATATTGATAGAAGCGGTGTCAGAGCTGGTTAGCGTGCCGCCGCTACCGGTATTACCGTTGTCACTGACCTGTAGCGTCAAGGTGGCGCTGGCTGACGGTGTATCGGTGTTATCGATGTAGCTCACTGTGCTAGTCGCATCGGTACTTAAGAGGTTGTTAA
>JAYVKZ010000423.1:0-21199 GCA_043767985.1 Betaproteobacteria bacterium | reverse complement strand
AGAGCCTGAATCTATATGCCCATGTCGCAGACCTGCCGACCCAGGACAGGGCCTTGTTCGAGAGCGGACTGGCTGAGATTGAAGCTCGCTCACAAAGTTCCTACTCGCTTGGTTTTAGCCAACTAAGCGTCGAGCAGGCCAAGGCGCTGGTGGACAGGCTGCGTGGCGAGGGTTCGGCCTTTATTCAAAGCTTCATGACACAAACAGCTGGCCGATACCTCGCAGACGATGGCGTGATGATCTTGCTGGGCTTGGAAGCTCGGCCACCGTGGCCGAAAGGCAATCAAGTGATCGAAGGTGACTGGACCTTGCTCGACTCGGTGAGAAGCATGCCGAAGATCTATCGCCAAGTGTAAGCTTGGAAAAGAGCATGAGCACCATTAAGGACGCACGACATTCAGGATATTGGTGAAGCTCTTAAACTGGCCCGGCACCACAGGGCTCCCCATGTTGGACGTGATGGTCGCGGAGATCGTTTGCTCGCCTTCGGTCGCAAACGTGACGGCAAATGCGCCAGTGCCAGCCAGGCTGCCGAAATTGACCAGAAAGGTCTTTGGGGAAAAAGTCGCCTTCGGATCGGTCGCGCTCAAGATGACCGTGTAAGAGCCATGGTTAAAGCCGCAGCGAACCCGAATTGATCCGGCGACAGAAACACCGGTTTTGACGATCTTGGGCGCGGCTGAAGCGGGCGCAGCAATGACCGGACACGAAGGGTTGTTAGGCTCGTTATACACAAACGTTTGCGCGAGACATTGCTCACTCCAAACGCATAAAGCGAATAAACCGAAGATTCGCGCCATCCCAAAATTAGCGGCGAAATTTATCCTGGATAAACCGCTGGCACGCGCCCGACGTTGCCGGATAGAAACACTGAATGGTTTGCGGTAAGACATGAGCGGCAGATTCATTTATATTATTTACCCAGAGAACTCCGTTGCGTAGACGACTGGTCGGAATCAGTTCGATTCTTGAGTCTTTTGCGACAGGAAAATCTAGGAGGCAGATACGACATATTGCTTTCGCAGTGGGCGAGCCCATCGTGGGAATTCGTTCATGGTTCGGATCCCTTATTTTAAACGAGGAGACAAAAATGAAGAGGATGAACGTATTACGGGCTGGATTGATTGCAGCAAGTCTTGCGGCAAGCAATACCCTGCTAGCGGCGGCACCTAGTCTTACGACTGAAACCGCAGTGGGTAAACTGGAACTGCCATGGGATATGGCCTTTCTGAAAGATGGCACCATGTTCTTCACTGAAAAGTGCAAGGGCTTGTCGGTCCGACTCCCAACAGGCACGATCAATAAGTTACACGGCATCGGAGGCGTCACCGGATATTCATCCGCCAGCGCTGACCTTTTCTGTGATGGTCAAGCCGGCATGATGGGTGTTGCAGTGGATCCAGAATTTGACAAGAACCGCTTCATCTACGTGTTCTCAAGCTCGAAACTGGATGGCAAGCTTGGCAATCGCGTGATGCGCATGAAGGTTGACGCAGCGCTAGGCGCGGTGTCCGAGCGAACTGATATCGTACCCGATATTGGTTACAAACCGGTCGCAACCAAGCACCCCTTTGGTGGACCCGGAGCGCACAATGGTGGCCGAGTCCGCTTTAACCCAGGTGATGGTTTCCTCTACGTGACCACGGGTGACAATCACAAGGGTATTGCTCCGCAAGATCCCAAATACATTGGCGGAAAAGTGCTCCGTATTGACAGAGATGGCAAACCCGCAGCAGGCAACGCAGCGCCAGCCGGCTTCGATCCGCGCGTGTACACCTACGGGCACCGCAATCCCCAAGGTATTACGTTCCGTCCTAGCGACAACCGGCCCTTCACTGCTGAGAATGGCCCTTGGCATTCCGATGAAGTGACTGCGCTGGTAAACGGTGGCAATGCTGGCTGGGATCCACGTCCCAACGTCGGCGGCCGGAAAGACTGTCCCGATGACTATTGCGGTTATTCGCCCAATCAAATGGGTGCGATGGATCCAAAGAAGCGTGCAGCCTTTATGCCAATGACTGACCTGAAGACCTATCCCAAGGCGATGAAGCCGGCCTGGAACAACAACGGCCTGTCGCAGGGCATGTTCTGTGCCACCTTCCTCACTGGCGCACAGTGGAAAGACTGGAATGGTCAGATGGTGGTGGGTTACACCGGTATCGGCATTCACGGCACGCCTGTTGGTAACCGTCTAGACATGTTGAAGATCAGTGCTGATGGACTGAGCGCCAAGCGTAGCGAGGTGTCATGGCCAACCGTGACCGGTCGCTTCCGCTCAGCAGTTCAAGCGCCGGATGGCAATCTTTATGTTGCGCTTGAAGATCAAGGCATCATCGTGAAAGTAACACCGCAGTAAGCTTCAGTCCTGAGGCGTGCTGTTCATTGCAACAGTGCGCCTCAGTTATTTCGATATCGCGTTGAGGAGTGTTAATGCGAAGTTTTGTTAGTCTTTTTGTTCTGATGGGCTTATCGGGCACGACGGGCCTTGTCTACGCCGATAACGATTTACTCATCAAGAAAAATTGCCTGGCCTGTCATTCAATCGACAAAAGAAAGTATGGTCCCAAGCTAAACGAAGTGGCCGCTAAATATGCGGATGACAAGAACGCTGAAAAAAAATTGGCTAAAAAGATCAAAGCTGGTGGATCAGGTGTTTGGGGTGCAGATGCGATGCCACCTCAGCCGCAAGTCTCTAATGCTGAGGCGCTCGCCTTGGCAAAGTATGTGCTTTCGCTGAAATAATCGATTCTTGTAGAAATAGTTAGCGAACGAAGTCGCCGCGCTCAAGCAGGCGTGAAATCGCAAGCCCCGCCAGCAGTCCCCAAAACGGCGCGCCGATGTTGAGAATCGCCAAGTCGGCAACTGTGACTAGGAAGGTCACCAATGCGCCCAAGGTAAAGCGGTCTCGAAAGGCGACGGAAAAGGCATTCTGCAAAACTTTAAGCATCGCCAAGCCAGCCAGTACCGCAATGAACGATTTCGGTGCCGCCAGCATTAACTGCGTGAAGCTCGAAGAGAACAGCCCGAACACCAGCGCCAATAGGCCACACACGATTGCGCCGGTGTAGTGACGCGCGCGATCACCGGCGGACGCAACGATTGCGTTGGTCGGGCCAGTGAGGCAGGTGGATGCCGTACCCACGACCGAGGTCACCATCGAGCCCAGTCCGCAAACGATGGTCACCAGGTTGATCGGTGCTTTGTGCCCAGCGGTTTCCAGTACGGCGACTCCCTGGCCGTTTTGCACTACCAGGACGGTGATCGCCAAGGGCACGACTAGTTCAATCATCGCTTGCCAAGAAAATACCGGTGAATATATTTGTGGTGCGGACCAGGCCATACTCGCACCTGCGGGCCATTCAAAACGCTGTGTAAGCAGCATGACCACTGCGCCTGCCAAGAGCGCGCCAATGAGCGGGGGCAATTTGCGACCGACGCGCTGCCAGGCCGACAACAAAACGAACACCAGCACCATGGGGCCAGCTATCGCAAGATCCTCATGCACCGAGCGAACCAGGTCGAGCCCAAAGCGAAGGAAGACGCCCGCCACCATGCCCATTACAATGGGCATGGGTACCGCCGACATCGCGCGTCGCACCCAGCCGGTTGCGCCCAACACAGCCATCAAGATTCCGGTCGCCAAAAATGCGCCGAGCACTTGCGCATGAGTTAAATGGGTCAGTGCGGGCCCAACCAACACCGTGCCTGGAATGGTCCAAAAGAACACCATCGGCATGCGCCAACGCCAACTCAGGGCCAAGGTCAGGAGTCCGTTCAGAAAGAACGATCCGAATAGCCACGACGCCAGTTCGGCCTGACCCAGTCCGCCACGTGTGCCGGTCGATAGCACGATGGCCACCGGACCGGTCGCTGCGAAAATAAATCCGATCAGTCCATTGACCGCATAAACCGGGCCCAGATCGGACCAGAGTTGTCGCAGCGAGGGCCTGCCTGTCGGCGCGCGTTCAATGGTTGCAAGCATGGTATTTGAAGCCTCGGAGATCGGTGATGGGTCATGTTTTGATTGTCACCGTTGTTCAAGCTTTGGTGCGGACTGCGGTTCACAATACTTAAGCTCTGGCTTGGATCGGCAGGATCAGATCGACGATTGCTTTCCAGTTTTTCATCAATCAACAATCACTTCTGGATTGATCGGCCTACACTGATAGCGTGCACGTCAACCAACGTTCGAGTTACCGCTGATGCCAAACCAACCAGACCTCGTCATTCGTAACGGCACTGTCATCGATGGCAGCGGCGGTGCGCCCTTTGAAGCCGACGTTGCAATCAGCGGCGGCCGCATCACAGCCGTTGGCAAAGCTGCTCCAAATGGCATCCAAAATGGCATCCCGAAAGGCATCCAGGAAATCGACGCCAAGGGCTGCCTGGTGACCCCGGGCTTCGTTGACATCCATACCCACTACGACGGCCAAGTTACCTGGGACAGCCGGATGGCACCCTCGTCCTCTCATGGCGTGACCAGCGCCGTCATCGGCAATTGTGGTGTAGGTTTCGCGCCGTGCCGCGCCGATCAGCGCGATCTCTTGATCCGGTTGATGGAGGGCGTTGAGGACATTCCAAACCCGGTGCTCACCGACGGCGTGCCCTGGCTGTGGGAAAGCTATCCGCAGTACCTGAATTTCCTGGCCGGGCGGCGCTACGACATGGACGTCTGCGGCTACCTGCCGCACGCGGCCTTGCGCGTCTTTGTGATGGGCGAGCGCGGCGCCAATCGAGAGCCGGCAACACCTGCCGATCTGGCGCTGATGGCCAGGTTGCTGCGTGAAGCCATGGCGGCCGGTGCGATGGGTTTCTCCAGCTCGCGCACATTCTTGCATCGCTCCAGCGATGGCAGCGCCGCGCCGACCTTTCAAGTCGCCGACGAGGAACTGACTGCGCTGGCACTGGCGCTCAAGGACTGCGGCAAAGGCGTGATGCAGATGATCGTCGACTTCGACCAGCCGCAGGCCGCGTTTGCCAGCCTGCGAGAACTCGTTGAACGTTCGGGTCGACCGCTGTCGTTCACGATGATCGAAGGCGTACCCGGCAGTCCTGAGGTCCCGTGGGCCAACATTCTTGACTGGTGCGCCGCCGCCATCAAACAAGGCTTGCCGATCAAAGGCCAGGTCTTGGGTCGCGCCGTAGGACTGATGTTTGGCCATGAGCTGACGCTGAACCCGTTCTATAGCGCCGATGGCTATCGCGCGCTGTCCGATCTGCCGTTCGATGAGCGGATCGCGCAGTTGCGCTTGCCGCAGGTTCGCGCCCGCATTCTGGCCGAACCGATCGATACGAATCCAGCGAACGTACTGGGGACGATGGTGCGTGACTTCAACAGCATGTTTTTGCTCGGTGACCCACCCAACTACGAACCTTTACCCGAACAAAGCATCGCAGCCCAGGCCGCCCGGCGCGGCGTCAGCCCGCACGAGTTGGCCTACGATCTGATGCTGGAGCGCGACGGCCGCAATCTGCTGTACTACACCATTACTAACTATGCGCACGGCTCGCTGGACGCCTGCTTGGCGATGATGCGGCACCCGGCGTCGGTGCTGGGGCTGGGCGATGGCGGCGCGCACTGTGGCACGATTTGCGATGGCAGCGCACCGACGTTCATGCTGACGCATTGGGGCCGCAATCGCAGCCGCGGCGAGCGGCTGCCCTTGCCCTGGATTGTGCGTGCGCTAACTTACGACACAGCGCGCACCGTGGGTCTGATGGATCGAGGGCTGATTGCCGCAGGCGATAAGGCCGATCTGAACGTGATTGATTTTGATCGCTTGTGCTTACATCCGCCGCAGGTCACCTATGATCTTCCGGGCGGTGGCCGACGCCTGGTGCAGCGGGCGGACGGGTATCGGGCGACGGTGGTTAGTGGCGCGGTGGTCTATCGCGATGGCGAGCCCACGGGCGAGTTGCCAGGGCGCCTGGTACGAGGGCCACAACAAGCGCCAGCCGCTGGTACTTAGGGACAGAGAAAGCATGAAACCGCAAGATGTGATGCAACACCCGCTGAATGTGCTCAGCGATGCCGAGCGCAGATCCTTCTTCCACAACGGATTTCTTGTGCTGCCCGACTATGTGCCCGAGGCGTGGCTGGCACGGCTGCGCACGGCCACGCGCGAACTGCTCGAACGTAGTCGATCCGTGACGCAAAGCGACGGCATCTTCGTGCTCGAGGAAGGCCATTGCGCCGCCGATCCACGTCTGCACCGCGTCAGTAGCCCACAGGACCAGCATCCGGCATTTTGGGAATTCATGACCGACTCGGTGATGACCGATCTGGCTGCCGACGTGGTTGGTCCGGACGTCAAGTTTCATCATGCCAAACTCAATGTGAAGTCGGGCAAGGGCACGCAGGGCTTTGGTTGGCATCAGGACATTCCCGCCTGGCCGCACACCGATTTCAGTCCGGTGACCATCGGCGTCTACATCGACGGCTGCACGACGGAGCAAGGACCGCTGACCATCGCGCAAGGCAGTCATGAAGGCCCGCTGTTCACGATGTACGACGAGAGCGGCAACTTCGTGGTCAAGCTGCGCGATGAGGATTTGACCTGGCTGAACAAAGACATGATTATCAGTCCGACCGGTGGACCAGGCACAACGTTGCTGCTGAACTGTCGCGCGGTCCACGGCTCCAAGCCGAACATGTCTTCGGCGCAAAGGCCGCTGTTGTTGCCGGTTTACTCTTCGGCCGACTCCTACCCCTACACGCCGAATCCGATTCCAACGCCCCATCAAGGCGATATCGTGCGTGGCAAGGCGGCCCGCTTCGCGAGCTTCGATACACGGCCGGTCGAAATGCCGCCGGACTGGCGTGGCGGTTACAAGCCTGTGTGGATGCACAAGAAAACATATTGACTATTTTCTTCTGGCTAAAGGCTATCCTCCGCCATTGACGGCCACGTTCTGGCCGCTTACATAGGCGTTCAAATCGGACACCAGGAACAGCACGGTCGCGGCGACATCCTCGGCTTGGCTGACCCGGCCGAACGGCGAAGTAGCGTCAAGCGAGCGGATGTCGGCGCTGCCGCGGGCCTTGGACAAGCGCCGCCCCATGTCTGTATCGGTTAGCGTGGGACTGACGACATGGGTGCGAATGCCATGGCTGCGCTCTTCCTTGGCCAAGGTGTAGGCGAGCGCCTCCATGGCCGCCTTGGCGATCGAGTACGGCGCACCGCGCGCTGCGTAGCTGCGGGTGGCCACGCTCGAGACCATGACGATGTCGCCGCGGCCGAGCTTGCGCATCTGTGGGATCAGGATCTGGCACAAGTGAAACGGCCCCATGACATGCACACTGAACAGCCGCTCGGGTTCGCTCGGATCGGTATCCACGACCGAGGCGCCGCGGCTCGCAATGCCAGCGTTGTTCACAAGGATATGCACCGCGCCAAAATCGCGAAGTACCTCGTCGGCAAGCTTTCTGGCCTGCTCTCGATCATCAACAGCCGCTGAGTAAGCTCGGGCGCGACGACCCAGGGCTTCAATCTCGGCCACGGTCTGATTCGCAGCGGTCTCATCTTTGCGATAGTTGACCGCGATATCAGCACCGGCCAGGGCCAGTTGTAATGCAATCGCCTTGCCGATACCGCGGCTGCCACCGGTGACCAGTGCGACCTTGCCGGCCAGGGAAATCTGAACAGTCATGGTGGTTCCTTGATGAGGTTGTTTGGTGGGTGTTTGGGAGGGATTACGGGCCTCGTCAAGGCCCTAGCCCAGGAGCGCCTTGAAATCTTCCCGCGCCTTGCGCACTTCCTCGAAAGCCGCGGGCACAGCCGGTGCCATGCCTACATAACCATGCACCAGCCCTGCACCGCGATGCTCGTGCACCTTGACACCGGCGGCGCGCAATGCGGCGGCGTAGGCGATGCCCTCATCGCGCAGCGGATCGAACTGTGCACTGGTGACGACTGCCGGTGCGAGACCGGCCAGGCTTGAGGTTCGGATGGGCGAGGCGCGCGGGTCGGTCAACTGGCTGCGCTCGGGCAGGTAGTGCTCGGCGAACCACTGCATCGTGTCGAGCTCGAGAAAGTATCCACTTGCGTTATCACCACGCGAGGGATAGGCGATGTTGAGCGACTCGTCGCGATAGCCCCCGGCGAGATCGGTTGCAGGATAGATGAGGCACTGAGCGGCCAAAGCCAGGCCCAAATCGCGACACGCGATTGCGCAGGCTGCGGCAAGGTTGCCGCCTGCGCTGTCGCCCGCCACACCGATGCGCTTGACGTCGCCGCCCAAGCTTGCGACATGGCTGAATGCCCATTGGGTCGCTGCCACCGCGTCTTCGTAAGCGGCCGGGAAGGGCGCCTCGGGCGGGCGGCGGTAATCGACACTGATCACGACCGCGTTCAGGTCGAGCGTCATCTGTCGACAGGCGCGGTCATGAGTCTCGAGATCACCGGCCACCCAGCCACCGCCGTGAAAGTAGACAACTGTCGGCACAGGTTTGGTCGTGGTGCGGTAGATGCGAATCGGGACGCCACTGGGTAGGGCTGAGTCCTCAACCGACGCTGGTTGTGGTGGCGGGATATCGCTGCGCGCGGCCGCAAGGTCGCGTAGCATTTTTCGACAGCTCGCCGGGGTCATGGTCTTCGATGACTCGAAGCTTGGCAGTTTATTCAGAACCTCGGCGACTACGGGGTCCAAAGGGCTAGTCATGAATCGTCTCCTTCTCGCTTGTGCAGTGATCGTTGCGATTCAGTCACTGTATTACGCTTTGAGGTGGAAGGTGGTCGCGAGGATCAAATCTCTCAACCTCTCGATTTTCCTGGCTTAAAGAGGAGCCTGGTCAGTTCTTGGGCGAAACGCGGAGCACCTCCAGCCCTAGGTATTTGCTAAGCTGGCCCTTCATCTGGAGTTGCTCTATGTTGCCATCGCCTCAACTGCTTGCCGCCTTGCTGCTGTTCTCTTGGGCGCTGGCCAGTGCCCAGGTTTTGCCCCTACCCGTAGTCGCGCCCGAGAACGTCGGCCTGTCGCCACAACGCCTACAGTCGCTCACTCGGGCCTATCAGCAAGAAGTGGATCAGGGGCGACTTCCGGGTGCCGTCATTGCCATTGCCCGCAAGGGGCAGGTAGCCTACTTTGAGGCCATAGGCTACCGTGATGCGAGCACCCGCGAACCCATGAAGCGCGACGCACTCTTCTCGATTGCCTCGATGACCAAGCCGATGGTCTCGGTCGCAATCATGATGCTGCATGAGGAGGGGCGGCTTTTGCTCTCCGATCCCATCGGCAAGCACCTACCGGCCTTGGCGAATATCCAACTCGGCGTGCTCAAGCCCGGCTCGCCGGAAGGCTTCGAGCGCGTGGCGCCGCCGCGCCAGCCCACCATTCAAGACCTGTTGCGTCACACCTCTGGCGTCGCCTCGGCAAGCCGCGGCGACTCACCGATGCACAAGCTTTGGCCAGCATCCTCCTCGGCTGCTGCTTTCAGTTTCACTGGTCCCGAGTTGATTGCCGAAATGGCCCGGCTGCCACTGGCCTATGCGCCCGGTACAGTCTGGGATTACAGCCTGTCCACTGATGTGCTCGGATTGATTGTTGAGGCTTTGTCCGGCAAGTCGCTGGGGGCTTATCTTGATGAGCGCCTGTGGAAGCCGCTAGGCATGGTGGACACGGCCTTTGACTTGAGGCAGGGCGATCGCAGCCGATATGCACTCGCGCTACCCAAAGATCCGCTCACTGGGCAGGCCCAGTTTGTGCTGCATGCCGACCCTCGCAAGATCAAGTTCCCCTGTGGTGGAGGCTGCGCGCTTTCCACCGCGCCAGACTACTTGCGCTTTGCACAAATGTTGCTCGATGGCGGAACGTTTCAAGGTCAGCGACTGCTGTCTCGCAAGACCATCGAGTATATGAGCAGCGATCATCTCGGCCCGGCGGTGCGAGCGCGCACCACCAGCCCGGTGCTGGCTGAAGGCTATGGCTTTGGACTGGGCTTCGCGGTACGCGGCCAAAACGGCATCGCCGCAGTGTCCGGCAGCATGGGCGATTATTTCTGGGGCGGTGCTTACGGCACGCTCTTCTGGGTGGACCCAAAGGAGCAGATGGTGGTGGTCTATATGGCCCACGCTACGGGTGCCCTCGGGGCCCAGCATCGCGCCATGATCCGCAACTTGGTATATCAAGCACTTGTGGATTAAGGTGCCAGAACCTTCTACAAGTACTCAGCTGGTTTTGGAGCCTGCCTTGTTAGACCTAGCGAGCCAAGAGCCCAAAATCCCTTTCGGCATAAAGATAATAAACACGATCAGTAGCAAGCCGTAGATGGTGAGGTCAACCCCAAGGACTTGGTTGCCAATCAGGACTCGTAGCGACTCGGACAGCGCCAAGAGCAAAATGGCCCCAACCATGGGTCCGAGCATGACGAACATGCCGCCAGCAATGACACCAAACACCATTTGCAGAGACACACCAATGCCGGACACCGTTTCAGGATTGATGTATTGCTGATACTGGGCATAAAGCACGCCGCCAATACAGGTCATCACCGCCGACAGCATGGTGATGCGCAGTTTTGTTTGAGTAACATCAATGCCGATGGAGGCTGCCGCGTCCTCTTCTTCGCTGATGGCCTCCAGTGCAATGCGGCTCATACTGGTGTCCACCCGATGCCAAATGTAGAGGGCGATCAAAAAGCAAGCCAAGATGATGTAGAACCAGACGGCCTTGCTGGTGAACTGCATGCCGCTCAAGGACCAAGTGTTACCTGCGGTGAGCGCGGTTTTAGGCGTCACGCCGAGCGAACCACCGGTGATGTCGCGCAGGGCGACGATGATCAGGCGCGTGACTTCTGACAGCGCCAAGGTCACCAGGGCGAAGTAGTGGCCGACGATCTTGAAGCGAAAACAAGGGTAGCCAATCACGTAGGCCACGGCGAGCGTAATCACTACAGCGGCTAACATGCCGATCCAGGGAGACACTGCAAACCAGTTCCACAACATGGTCACCGTGTAAGCACCAATGCCAAGAAAGGCACCGTGCCCAAAGCTCACCATCCCCAATCGGCCCATGATGGCCCAACTGGTGTAAACATAGGCCCAGAGCAAACCCATGATCATTAAATGCAGCGGGTAATTGCCGACCCCAGTGAGCGGTACGATCAGTAGGACCGCCAGAAGAGTGATCGCGATGGATTTATTCATGATAACTTTGTTCATGAGCTTATCGCCGCTTGGCAAGAATGCCTTCGGGTCGCCAGAACATGAAGGCGATGAAGAACACAAAGGCGATGACGTAGCCCCATTCCAGTTGGAACATGAAGCCACCCACCGAGATGAACTGAGCGAAGAGAAAGGCCGCAATGAAACCGCCAATCAAGTTGCCCAGACCGCCTAGGACGCAAATCAAAAAGGTAAGTGGTCCAAACGACAGGCCGATAGCCGGATGCACGTCATATTGCAGCACCAAGAGGCAGGAGGCGAGACCCGCCAGTGCACCACCTACTGCGGAGGTGAGCAGGTAAATTTTTCCTGGGTTCACACCCATGAGAGGCATGATCGCTCGGTCCTGGCTGATGGCGCGAATCGCCGTTCCCACATAGGTGCGTGTCAGGAAGAAGTAGGCGCCAAGAATGGCCACGGCAGCAACGACGAAGGCAATGATTCTGCTGAGTGACAAATTCATATCGCCAATACTGAACACGGGCAGGCGTACGCCTAGGCTGCGAAACTCAACACCGAAGGTCACCGTGGCCAGAGCCTGTAGCAAGAATAATACGCCGCCGGTCACCAGTAGTTGATTGATTGGCTCGGCATTGAGTACCGGGCGAATAATGTACTGGTGCATAAGGGCACCCAGGAGCCCTACAAAAACAATACCTGCCAAGAAGGCCAAGGGTAGAGGAGCGCCCACGGACACATGCATCCAGTAGATCATGTACATGCCCACCATGATCAGCTCGGCATAGCAAATCCAAACGACGTCGATCACACCAAAGATCAGGTTCAGCCCGAGCGACAAGAGCGCAAACAAACCTCCGAGAAGCAGCCCGTTAATGACCGCTTCAAGCAGGAAGATATCAAAAAAACCTGCCATGACGCTTAGACTCCCAGGTAGGCGCGGCGAATTTGATCGCTGGCCAAGAGTTCGGCGGCATTGCCACTGGTACGGATCTTGCCGGTTTCCAGCAAGTAGGCGCGGTTCACCACCTTGAGTACCTGCTGAATGTTTTGCTCAACAATTAACACCGTATAGCCTTCGGCACTCATCTTGCGAATCACCTCAAAGATGGATTGCACGATCACCGGCGCGAGTCCCGCAGAGGGCTCATCTAAGAGAAGCAATTTAGGGCCACTCATCAAGGCGCGTCCAATCGCACACATTTGCTGCTCCCCGCCCGACATCGTTCCAGCGAGCTGCATGCGACGCTCCTTCATGCGGGGAAACAAGTCGTAGACCATTTCCAATCGTTGCGAAAACTTGGCGCGTGCCGAAGGCAGGAAGGCGCCCATCTTAAGGTTATCTTCGACGGTCAGTCTTGGAAAGAGTCGGCGGCCTTCAGGTACCTGGGCGATGCCTAGCGAAATCACTTCATGGGAAGCAATTGCATTGTAGGATTTACCTTCCATGACGAGCTCGCCACTACGCGCTTCGATCAGTTTGGAGATCACTCTCAGCAAGGTGGATTTACCCGCGCCGTTGGGACCAATAACGGCGACTGCTTCGCCTGCACGAACTTCGAGGGATACGTCAAAGAGCGCTTGAAACGTACCGTACCCCGCCGAGATATTTTTTATTTGCAACATCGGTGTGACGTCACTCATGGGGCCGCGCCTTTTGTTTGTTGCCTCGTGCGCCGTGCGCCCTCATGATGCTTTGCCAGTTGTAGTGTGAGCGCTCTGGTCTTGGGCCGCGATCTGATCTTGCACGGCTTCAGCATCGGTACCTAAATACACTTCAACCACCTTGGGGTCGCGCGTGACTTCCGAAGGCGTGCCTTGAGCAATCACCTCACCATGGTCGAGCACAATACAACGATCAATCACCCGCATCAACACCCCCATGATGTGTTCCACCCAAATAATGGTCACACCGCGTTGGTCGCGGATGCGCTTGAGCATATCGGCGGCTTGATTCATTTCCTGCTCGTCCAGGCCGCCCAGGCTTTCATCAGCTAACAAGATCTTGGGTTGGGTCGCAAGGGCGCGGGCCATTTCCAATTTCTTTAATCCTGCCGCACCCAGGCCATCGACTCGAGCGTCTTTGCTGCGTGGCAGATCAATAAGTTCGAGGGCATCAATGGCACGCTTTTCAGCTTCACCACGAGAGATGGTCTCGCTCGCGCCATAGAAGGCGGCAAGCGTGGCGTTTTCCAGAATCGAAAGCCGACGAAAGGGCCTAGGAATTTGGAAAGTGCGCGCTAGCCCCCGTTTGCAGACTTGATTGGCGGTGAGCCCGCCGATCTCCCGGCCCTCAAGCGCAATCGATCCTGCGCTAGGCGCGTAAAGCCCGGCAATGACATTGAAGGTCGTGCTTTTACCCGAGCCGTTAGGCCCGATCAAGCCCAGAATTTCTCCTGGTGCCAACTCAAACGAAACACTATTGACGGCTGTAAAGCCGCCAAACTGTTTGCTGAGCGAGCGAACGCTGAGAATGGGTGCAGCCACGATGAGCGGACTGACCTAGGCCAAGCCTGTAATGCAAATCATGCGGCTCAACTATTGCAAGGAGTAAGCATGCCCCTTCGGTAGAGGTAGTGCAGCATCCTTGGTTTTGATGGCACTAGGCCACACAATAAAAGTGTCGCTGGCGTTGTATTGCATGACCACGGGCGAGGAACGTTCGTTTTGCCCGGACATGAGATGCCCTGGCGGGAAGAACTTCACGCCGTAACCCTGAATCGTGCCACCCACGGGGATGTCGGTTTCTAGGGCCGCTTTACGCAAAGCCTCGGAATCAAAACCGCCATGTTTCTTGATGGCTCGTGGCAAGACGTCGCTAAAGAATACCCAAGCGTTGTTAAATCCCATCGATACATGGGGAGGCACTTCATCACCTTTGACATCCGCTTTGTAGCGTTTGATCATTTCTTTGGTGAGATCGCCAAGACCGGCTTTCAAGCTTGCGGGGTTCAGAAGCTGAGCGGCGACTGGGTCCACGTTATAGATAAGATTGGCGTCTTCCTTGAAGGTTGCATAGAGTTTGTCGTACTGACCATAGCCTGCGCCGTGACCAATCAACGCCGACCACTTGAGGCCTTGTTCCTTAGACTGACGCAAGAACAAGGTGATGTCCGGGTTGTAACCGGTATGCAAAATCACATCGGGACGGGCGCGCTTAAGCTTGGTGACAAGCGGTGAAAGATCTGGCGAGGTCGCAGCGTAGCCTTCCTTCAACACGACTTGCATGCCGAACCCCTTGCATGAACTCTCATTGCCTGAGGCCACTCCGGCACCATAGGGGCCATCTTCATAGATGATGGCGACTTTTAGGTCCTTGGCATCCTTGCCTAGTTTTGCCTTGGTTTGTTCATTTAAGAAAGTGCAAGAGGCCTCACCAAATTGGTCAGAATGCACTTGGGGGCGAAACACATACTGGAGCTTTTTGTCTTTAAAGACAGCGGACGCAACACAAACATTCGCCCACATAAACTTCTTGGCCGCATCTGCCTTTTGCGCCATCGGCACGCAATGGGCGCTTGAGAAAACGCCCATGATGAGATCGACTTTCTCTTGATTAATGAGTCGCTCGGTCTCATTAATGGCCACCTCTGGTTTCGACTGCGCGTCGACATAAATGGGCTTGATCTTGACACCCTCAACTCCACCGCGCTCGTTGATGATGTCAATTGCGTACTTGGTGCCCAAGTAGGAAGCGTTGGATCCGCCCGCCGCCAAAGGACCGGTTAAGTCGTACACCACGCCGATCTTAATTTCCTTTGCTTGCGACTGGACGGGCGAAGATGCTGTAGCAGCCAAGGCGGCGCTCAAAGCAAAGGACCAAGCGACAAGTTTCTTATGTTTCATGAAGTCTCCCCACAGTGTGATCAAACTATCGTACAGAACCTGAAGCGCAATAGTACTTTGCTTTTGCGCTGAAATGGAACCTCTGAATCAGGGGCTCGCTAAAGATCTATGATTTGATGAGCCCAAGCCGCTTGGCGTCATCTTGATAGGCAGCGGTGCGCTCCTTGATAAATGCCCCCATTTGATCGTAGCTGATATCGACCAACTCGTAACCGGCGGCGGCCTTGCGCTTACGCATGTCGGCGTCTTTGTTGAGCATGGCGAAAAGGTCCGACACCTGGCGCCTAATTGCCTCGGGCGTGCTCTTGGGAACGGCCACGCCGCGGTAGCCGCCGTCTACCCAATCAAAGCCCAGCTCCTTGAAGGTAGGCACCTCGGGATACTTTGAATCGCGCTGCTCAGTGGCTACGGCAAGCATGCGGGTTTTCTCTCGATGCTGTAAGCCCAGGGTGTTGTAACTCATCGCCGCACTGACATGGCCGCCGATGACCGAGCTGACCAAATCACCGGTGCCTTTGAAAGGCACGTAGGTCACTTTAATGCCTGCCAAGGCGCATAAACGCATGGTTGCGGCCTGGTTAGCACCGTTAATTCCCGAGCCAGCAAAGCTTACTTTTTCAGGATTACGACGTGCGTCATCGATCAGATCTTTGAGCGTCTTATATGGGCTAGTGACGGGAACGACGATGGCATCGGGCGTAAAGTGAAAGAAATAGACGCTGGTGATGTCCTCCCCTTTATAGGGATTGCCGGATTCAAGCGGCTGCAACACGAGATGCGGCATATTGGCCCCCATCACGGTGTGGCCGTCGGCCGGCTCGCGATTGAGGGAGCTCCAAGCCAAGGCGCCCCCGGCACCCGGTCGATTGATCACTATCATGTTGTGGGGCGGAAACTTCTTTTGGAACAAGGCACCCTGCATACGAGCCACCACGTCAGACTCGCCACCTGCCGCAAAGGGGATGATGTAGTTAATATTTTTTGATGGGTACGCGGTTTGAGCGCGCGTGGGAGCTGCTACCAGGCTTGCCGAGGAAGCGGCCAATGCGGCCTTGAGAATCTGACGACGTTTCATGAACTTGTCTCCGTTTTAGGTTTTAACGCGCCAGCATGTGCTGAGCCGACACTAGCCTACATAGTTTAAGGTCAATGGGCGTTTTACGAGGAACTGTCGTCTCAAGACCTCTCATTAGAATCGCTTGCTGAAGTCTAAGGACGCGGCAACAACTGCAGACTTGGGAAATCTATCTTGTAACGAGAGGCATCTAAGGTGAGTAGACGATCTGCCAAGTGCACAGCGTGGGCCCCCACCATAAAATCCGCGAGTAGGCGTTTAGGGTTTGTACCTTGAGAGTTACGGCGACGTTCCGCGTAATTTGCAAACCGATGGGCGAGATCGCGCCCAATTGATTCGCTTAAGTCAAAGTCAATTTGAACATTGGTGTCAGCTAAGAAATCATCCACAAACTTCTGGGTTGCCTTTGGGTGCGCCAATAGCTCAGCGTAGACAACCCCGCAGATGACGATGCCCCCGGCGTTTCGGGACTCCTCAAGCAGCACGCTCATTGCGCTCGCGCGAGGCTCGCCCGACCAAAGTGCCGAGAAAACGTTTGTGTCTACTGCAGTGCGCACCTTAGCACTCGTCTCTCAGTTCGCCAACCCAAGCGCTGATTTCTTCGACGCCGTCAGGAAACGTGCCGAGCGCGCCAACAAAGACGGCGAAGGGGTTCTTTTGGCCGCGATCCACTCGCAGGAGAGTCTCGTTACCCTGGTTGACGAAGGCCAGACGATCACCTTCCTTGAGCCCTAATCTTTTTCGCACAGCGACCGGTATGGTCACCTGGCCTTTGCTTGTTAGTGTCGCCGTATCTTTCATCTTACTTTCTTTTCGTAAAGTAAGGAAAGCATATCTTACCTTGCGAAGCGAATCAATTGGATTGCGCGATACACCTAGAGAAATGGTTACCGAAGCATGATTTCTCGCCTAGAAGAAATTTATGTTTAAAAGTGCTTACTTACGTTTTAACCATTTAGGATTGTTAATCGCGAGTGCTTGTTCGAGCGACTGCTTCAGTTGCGCGAGTAGTGCCGGGTCCTTGATCGACACCTCACCACTGCGAATCTGTTGTGCGAGCGCCTCCTCGCCGATCGGGAGCTTCGCTGCTTGGCTGCCATCTTTTGGGGAAGTATCTTCGGGCTGAACTTTGCGTTGATCAATACTGGCGCCTTCGCGCTGAACGATTCGCAGCGCATTAATCGCCAGCCGAGTTTTGAACCGGTGCTCGCCTTCCAAAGTAGGCAGCAAATCCGTTTCAAGATACTGTAGCGCCACTTCAAGCAGAGCCGCTTGACTGGGAATACTCATTAGGACTGCTCCTCAAGAAGCTGCATCAGGTCCCAGAGCGGCTCCTCAACCCGACGCCCAATCACACTGTGCTCAAGGCTGACCGAACCGGCAGGCGCATCGGGTTTACCCAAGCCCATCGACAAACACATGATGGCCCACTTCACCTGCCCGAACGCTTCCCAAAACCTCACTCGCAGGGGATCGACGGGGTGGCCGCTGGCAGCTTCATAGGCCCGATAAAAAGGCTCTCGTTCGCCGACGCCTGCAACCGGTAACACTCCACCAAAACGCCACGTCTTGAGACACAGCCATGCCAAGTCTTGGATCGGGTCGCCTAGCACTGCCAATTCCCAGTCAATCACACAGGCCAGTCCACTTTCATCGACAATCAAATTGCCAAGCCTGAAATCGCCATGCACCACGGCAAGCGGCCGAGGCTCGGGAAGGTGCTCTTGCACCCAACGCAGCCCCCACTCCAAGGCAGGCATCTCAACCTGATGTTGATCAACAATGTTGCGATATCGTTGCCACTGAGCATGCGCATCCATGGTCTTCAGAAAGCCCACTGAGCCGGTGGGAATCGCATGAATTGCCGCGAGAGCACGGGCGCATTGTTGCGGCAATTGAGTGCGCGCGAACCCGTACTTTTCTTCGCGCAAAATCTTCGGAGCCAAGGTTTCTCCGGCGACCCAACGAGTTAGGTGACCGGTGCCTAGATCATCTGCTGGATCGAAGACCGCCAATAGCTCCGGGGCGGGCACGCCCTGTCGCCGCGCGGCGCGAAGTACCGCAGCGTCATGGCTCGCGGTAAGCTTGGTCGACATAAAGGGATCGTCTGTTTCGCTGGCATTGGTGAGCTGCATCACCATCTTTTGCGCCGCGCCACCGACCTCGACCTCGAAAATCCAGGTCCCTTTGGTGGCGCCCCCGGTGACGCGAATCAGGTTTCTCACCTCGCCGACATCCCCGAAGTTGCGCGCCAGCGCGCGATCCAAATTAGTCGCGAGCACCGATCATCCCAAACATGTGGCCGGCGATCTTGCGCATTTGAATCTCCTCCGAGCCTTCGGTGATGCGGTAACGCCGATGGTGTCGATAAATATGCTCGAAAGGTTTATGACGCGAATAACCAATACCGCCATGCACTTGCATGGCTCGATCGGATGCCTCGCACACCAAGCGATTGGCGCGGTAATTGCACATCGACACTCGGTCGGAGAGCTTACGGGCGACTTCGGGCTTGGTCATTTGATCCATCTGCCAGGCGGTTTGGTAAATGAGTGTGCGCAACATGGCAGCCTCTGTATGCAGCTCCACCAAGGGGAACTGAATGCCCTGATTCACCGCTAGCGGTTTGCCGAAGGGCTTGCGCTCTTTGGCGTAGGTAATGCTCTCGTTAATGCAATACTGGGCGGCACCAAGCGAAGACGCAGCTTGGCGAATACGGTTCTCATGCACGAAATGCTGGGCCAGCGCCAAGCCGTTTTCAAGGTCGCCGAAGATTGCTTCATCGGGCACCCATACATTGGTGAGTGAGATGCGCGGATGATCGGTGGGCATATTGAAGGTCCACAAATACTCTTCGATCTTGAAACCGGGCGCGTTGGTGGGGACGATAAAGCAGCTAATGCCGCGCGCCTCACCATCCTTGCCGGAAGTGCGAGCGAAGATGAGATCGTGGGTGGCCACATGTAAGCCGGTATTCCACATTTTCTCGCCATTGATGCGCCAGCCTGCGCCGTCTCGCACCGCGCGGGTTTCCATCCAGGTGGCGTCTGAGCCGTGTAGGGGTTCGGTGAGTCCGAAGGAAATTTTGGTCTGTTCATCCAGCATTTTGGGGATGAACTGCTTCTTCTGCGCCTCAGTGCCGAAGTCGCGAAACATCAACACCACGGGGAGGTTACCAACGATCGAGCTTTCGTTTTGTAGGTCGTTATGCAGGCCCAGGCCCTTGGCCGCCAAATGCTCACGAATGATCGCCATCGCCAAGTTGCTACCGTTCTTACCGCCGAATTCTGTGGGCAGTGAAAAGCGGTAGTGGCCGGCTTTGTCGGCGCAGCGCTTCATGGCTGCGAGCAGTTCTTCCCAATCATGGCGGGGCAGTCCGCCCGCCTCAAAGTCGGTTCGTGCCCATTCCCGGCGATGATCAAAAAAGCGCATATTGTCATTGGCTTCTTGCATCGGCTTGATTTCACGCTCGATGAATTGGTCGAGCTCTTTGAGGTAGGCCTGGATGTCTGGCGGGATATTGAAGTCCATGATGCGGGTCCCTAGAAAGTATTCGTGCTGCTTTGAATAGTAGCGCTGCCCACGGCAATCTGCGCTGGCTTTGCTTCACTCTTGAGATACTGAGTCGATTAGGCAGCGCTAACGTAGTAGGATGCCGAAGCGAAAGTTCAACTGGATTCATGAGTGATGACGATGTGTAAAGAGCGGCACTTTGCCTTGACCCTGTTCAACCAGGTACTCATCCCTGTCTTGAGTCTATTGAGTCTCTTCATGATCGCGCCTTGGTTGAGCTCGCCGGTCGCAGCTCAAAGCGTCGAAAAACCTATGGATTGGCCTACCCGCCCTGTCACCTTGATTGTGCCTTTCGCCCCAGGCGGGCCGACAGATACGGTCGCACGTCTTCTGGCGGAGCAGTTGAGGGCCATTTGGCAGCAACCCGTCATCGTTGACTACAAGCCGGGCGCAGGCACGGTCGTGGGCACACAGTTCGTCGCGCGCGCACCGGCTGATGGTTACACCTTGGGCATGGCGATAACCGCCCACATGATCAACCCAAGTTTGCAGCCCAAGATGCCTTATGACACGATCAAGGACCTGACCGGCGTCTCTCTCCTTGGTCAAGCGCATTTCGGCCTATTTGCGCATCCTTCGTTTCCGGCCTCGAGCATTTCGGAGCTTGTGGACTACGCCAAGAAGAACCCCGGAAAACTGTCCTATGCCACACCAGGCAATGGCACCGGAACGCACCTCGCCGGAGAGATGCTCAAAGCCATGGCCGGTATTGACATGGTCCATGTTCCCTACAAGGGATCTGCGCCGGCGCAGCAGGACGTGATTGGCGGTCGCGTGCCCCTGCTCTTTGATGTCTTGTTTTCAGCGATGCCCTATGTGAAGGATAATCGGCTCAAAGCGATCGCGCTGGCCAGTCCGAAACGAGCGGCAGCCAATCCTGAGATCCCGTTGATCGCCGAGCGTCTCCCTGGCTTTTCTGCGATGAGCTTTATCGGTGTGATTGCTCCTTCTGGCTTAACGAAACCTATGCTGAACAGGTTGAGCTCAGATATTGCTAAGGCGGTAAATTCAGCGGAGCTGAGCCAAAGAATGGTGCAACTCGGTATTGAGCCTGTTGGCTCCAAGGCTGAGGAATACAACGCCATGATTCAAACAGAGATTAATAAGTGGTCCGTGGTGGTGAAGAATGCGGGCATCAAGTTAGAGTGAAAACGCCTCATCAAAAAAAGCATGCTGCCAACAGCAAAACCTACAACAAACGCTAAGAAATTTGCCATGAAATTGCATCCCCTTACGCCCCTCGCCGCAGAAGTGAGCGGCATTGATTTAGCTTTGCCCCCCAGCCAAGAACAGGCGCGCGCGATAGAAGCCGCGATGGATCAGCACGGTGTCTTAGTCTTTCGCAATCAGAGTTTAGACCAACATCAGCAAATCGCTTTTGCCAAATCGCTAGGCCCCCTCGATGTGGGTCTGAGAAAAATTAGGTCGGGCGCCCACCGCTTTGACTACAATGAGTTGGCTGATATTTCCAATGTCTTGGTCGATGGAGAGATCGCCGAGCGTGCCCATGCCAAGATCGTCGGCAATGTTGCGAACCAACTTTGGCACAGTGATTCGAGCTTTCAGAACCCTCGTGCCAAGTACT
>JAYVKZ010000422.1:0-9816 GCA_043767985.1 Betaproteobacteria bacterium | reverse complement strand
CCCAACGTCGGCAAATCGACACTGCTCAATAGTCTCGTCGGCCAAAGCTTATCGATCACCTCTAGTAAATCACAGACGACTCGCCATCGTATTTTGGGCATTCGTACCCAAACCCAGGAGCAAGGCGTTGCAGCACAGCTAATCTTCATCGATAGCCCCGGCTTTCAAACCAAATCGAATCTTGCACTGAATAAAGTGCTCAATAAAACGTCTTTACAAGTAGCCTCAGAGGCCAGTCTCGTGGTCATGGTGAGCGATGCCGGTTCAGGCTGGACGCGTGCCGATCAGCAACTACTCGACTATATTCCCAGCACTCAAAGAGTGTTTCTAGCCTTGAATAAGGTGGATCGCATCCCTGATAAGGCCAAGGTCTTCACCCAGCTTCAAAAGTTGGGAGAGCTCAAACGGTTTGAAGAGATTGTGCCCATCAGCGCGATCAAAGGCAAACAGGTCGACTTACTCGCCAATTTGTGTGCCAAAAACCTACCCGTCGCGCCTGCGATTTTTGGTGAAGACGAAATCACCGATCGCTCCGAACGGTTTCTCGCCGCAGAACTGATTCGCGAACAACTTTTTCGCCTATTAGGTGATGAGTTGCCCTACGAGACCACGGTGGTGATTGAGCAGTTCACCGAAGAAGATTCAGCAGGCAAAGTCGGCGGTTTTAAACGCATCGCCGCGACCATCTTTGTGAACCGCGCCTCGCAAAAGCCGATCGTTCTAGGTCGAGGTGGCGAGGTGTTGAAACGTATTGCCTCTGAGGCCCGACAAGCGATGGAGACACTTTTTGATGCGAAAGTATTTCTGGAAGTCTTCGTCAAAGTAAAAAGCGGCTGGGCCGATACCGAGCAATCTCTCAAGGCCTATGGCTACGAGTAAGGACACAAACACCGAAAGCTCTCCCAGCCCCAAGCCCCGGCGCCGGGCAACTCGCGCATCGCCTAGCGTTGAGCAAGTGGCCTTTGTGCTACATAGTACGCCTTATCGCGAAACAAGTTTGGTGGTTGAGCTTTTCGGGGAAACAAGCGGGCGATTCGCAGCCGTTGCAAAAGGGGCCAAGCGGCCTAATTCTGGGCTTCGAGCCATCACGCAAATGTTCCAACCGATCGTGGTGCGCACGAGCGGTCAACTTGACCTTCACAATTTGAATCAAGCCGATTGGATCGGGGGCATTCTTTTGCCCCAGGCTCAGGCCTTGATCAGTGCCTTTTACCTGAACGAACTGCTGCTGCGTTTATTACAACGCAATGACCCTCAAGAGCATCTTTTCGGCGCATATTACCGGGCGCTGGAAGCTCTGGGTTCGAGTGCTTCGAACGAAGCGATTGAGATCGGATTGCGACAGTTTGAATGGACCTTGCTGCAAGAAAGCGGCTATGCCCCCGACTTAAGTCAAGATGCTCGAGGGCAAAACATTGATCCTGAACGCCAATATCGTTGGGAACCTGGGCAGGGGTTTGTGCGACTTCGGGGTGACATTGCACCCTTGGTCATGGGCACGTCACGGCCGCTCCAGCAGGGGAAATTGCAGCTTTCGGGGCAATCTCTTTTAGATTTGGCACAATCTTGTTTTGAGTCTGAGCGAAGTCGTTCGGAATTGAAGCAAATGATGCGTCAGCTGATCGCTGAGCAACTCGGTGGCAAGCCACTTAAGACTCGCCAAATTTTCCGTCACCTCCAAGACTTTGTAGCAGAATCATGATTGAACTCGGTGTCAATATCGACCATGTCGCAACTGTGCGCCAAGCGCGCCGCACCTATGAACCCGATCCGGTATGGGCTGCGGTGGAGGCGCATTTGGGGGGAGCCGATGGCATTACGGTTCATTTACGTGAAGACCGTCGTCACGTTCAAGATGAGGACGTACGGCGCCTGCGAGAGTTAACCCATATCAAGCTCAATCTTGAAATGGCGGCTACCAATGAAATGGTGGGCATCGCT
This sequence comes from Betaproteobacteria bacterium, assembly GCA_043767985.1. Taxonomy (GTDB): domain Bacteria; phylum Pseudomonadota; class Gammaproteobacteria; order Burkholderiales; family Burkholderiaceae_E; genus JAPOKJ01. Next base: position 7,875 of record JAYVKZ010000422.1, on the reverse strand, counting down.
CTTAAACTCAAGCCTGAGATGGCAATGCTGGTGCCGGAAGGCCGGCATGAGATCACGACTGAAGGCGGACTGGACGTTATTGCAAATACCAAGACCGTGGGTAAGGCCATTAAAAAACTCCGTGACAATGGGGTCATGACAAGTGTCTTCATTGATGCTGATTTGGCTCAGATCGAGGCCGCCGCAAAATTAGGCGTGCAAGTCTGTGAAATTCACACGGGCCCTTATGCCCATGCCTTTCACGCCAAGGGCCGCGATGTAGAAAGCAAGGCGGTCCAAACTGAACTCGCAAAAATTGCTCGGGCAGGCGAGGCTGTTCGGGCCGCTGGCATGCGTTTTAACGCAGGCCATGCGCTCAACTACTTTAATGTTCAGCCGGTCGCGGCCTTGCTTGGCATTCGGGAATTGCATATCGGCCACGCCATTGTGTCGCGCTCAGTGTTTGTTGGGATCCGAGAGGCCGTGCGTGAGATGAAACGCTTGATGCGCGAAGCTCAAACGCTTGTTTAGAGTATCTTGAGTTCGGGCCACAAAATGATTTATGGCATTGGTACCGATATTGTCTTGATCAAGCGAGTGCACGACCTGTTAGAGCGCTGGGGAGAGAAGTTTGCGCGCCGAGTGCTGGGGCCCGATGAACTGTTGGAGTATTTACGGCGCCGTGGCAAATCGCAGCATGGGCAGGCGTATGCAACCCGCTACCTTGCCAAACGCTTTGCCGCCAAGGAGGCGTTTTCTAAAGCGCTTGGCCTTGGACTTCGGGGGCCAATGACCCTACAGTCGCTGCAGGTGTTGAATGACAATCGAGGCAAGCCCGTAGCCTATCCCAGGAAAGATCTTTTACCGTACTGTGAGGCCCTGGGATTGTCCTGGCATGTATCCTTGTCGGATGAAGTTGATAGTGCGCGTGCATTCGTCGTCATTGAAACGACTGCAGCCACTAGACAAGAAACAGAAGAACAATTCGAAAAAGGACGTGAACTATGAAGAACATCAAACTAGGCCCGGTGGTTGTAGACGTGGCAGGCTTCACCCTCAGTGCTAATGATCGCGCACGCCTGGCTCACCCCATGGTGGGCGGGGTGATTCTGTTCGCCAGAAATTTTGAAAGCCGCGAGCAAGTCACTCAATTATGTAGTGATATTCGCGCTCTTCGCACACCCAGACTTTTAATCTGTGTTGACCACGAAGGCGGCCGAGTACAGCGTTTTAAAGAAGGTTTCACCCGTATTCCCCCCATGATTGAGCTCGGACAATTGTGGGAAAAAGATGTCCTGGCGGCATGTAAACGAGCCACGCATTATGGCGAAATCATCGGCCGGGAACTTAAAGCGGTCGGTGTGGACCTAAGCTTCACACCGGTTCTTGACCTAGATTATGGCCAGTCCTCGGTGATCGGTGATCGTGCGCTGCATGCTGACCCGAGAGTCGTGGCCCTCTTGGCCCGTAGTTTGTCGCACGGCCTGTTGCTTTCTGGGATGGGTAATTGTGGTAAGCATTTCCCAGGCCATGGTTACGCCAAGGCGGATTCGCATCACGAAATCCCGATTGATGAGCGCAGCAAGAAAGTAATTCTTGAAAAGGACGCAGCGCCCTATGGCTGGATGGGTGAAACCTTGCTGTCCGTGATGCCCGCCCATGTCATTTACCCCGAAGTCGACGCTCAACCAGCCGGGTTTTCTGAGATTTGGCTCAAGAAAATTTTGCGCAAGCAACTTGGGTTTGACGGCGTGATTTTTTCTGACGATCTCACCATGGAAGCGGCCGCTGTGGCGGGCAATATGCAACAACGCGCCCAAGCCGCTTTTAAGGCTGGATGCGACATGGTTCTGGTGTGCAATCAGCCGAATAGCGCTGATGCCATTTTGAGCGATTTGAAGTGGAAGCGCACGGCGGCCTTTGATCGGCGCTTGCAGCGATTGCTACGTTAATGATTTGCTACGTTAATGAAATGCTACGTTAATGAATTGCTATGTTAATGAATTGCGTCGTTAATGACCTGCTTGGTTGATAATTCGCTTCATTAACCTTCGCATTTGATCCCCCACCGTGTCTGATCCACCTACCGTCGTTCCGCTGCCTGAAGTCGCTTTGGCTCATGTAGTCAATGAGCTGCGCGGGACGGTTGATGCCGTCCCAGAAGCCTTCGATGCGAAGCGTTTCCTAGCGATGCTTCCCACCCGACCAGGCGTTTACCGCATGATCGGGGAGGGTGAGGCTTTGCTGTATGTGGGAAAAGCCAAAGATCTGAAAAAACGACTTTCATCGTATTTTCAAAAGACTGTGTCCAGCCTTCGTATTGCCCATATGGTCGAGCGTATCGTGCGGATCGACACCACTGTGACAGCCTCTGAAGCAGAGGCGCTACTGCTTGAAAACAACCTGATTAAGGTCGGCAGCCCACGCTACAACATCGTTTTTCGGGATGATAAGTCCTACCCGCTTCTCAAGTTCAGCGCCCATCAGTTTCCCCGCATTGCCTACTATCGCGGCACCATCGACAAAAAAAGTCAGTTCTTTGGGCCCTTCCCGAGTGCTTGGGCAGTGAAAGAAAGCATTCAAGTGCTTCAGAAGGTCTTTCGACTTCGCACCTGTGAGGATTCGATCTATAGCAACCGATCGCGCCCCTGTCTTATGCATCAAATTGAGCGCTGTAGTGCGCCATGTGTGGGTAAGATTGCCGAGCAGGATTATCGTGCCGATACCGATGCAGCCCTAAAATTCTTGAGAGGTGGTCACGACGAAGTTCTCAAAGATCTTGAAACCAAAATGCTTGCCGCCGCCGAAAACTTGCGCTTTGAAGATGCGGCCGTGCTACGAAACCGTATGATCTCCTTGCGAAAAGTGCAGCAGGGTCAAAGTATGGAGACCTTAGGGGATACTGATGCAGACATCATCGCAGTGGTGGTACAAGGAGGTCGGATTTGCGTCAATCTTGCCATGGTGCGGGGTGGAAGACATCTTGGCGACAAGCCCTATTTCCCAATTCATGGCTCGCTTTTTACGGACGATGCCGAGTCTCAAGCTGAGATTGTTGAAGCATTTCTGATTCAACATTACCTAGACAACTTGGTTCCCAGTATTTTGATCGGTAATGCCAAGTTAGCGTCCGAGGCCATCATTGATCATTTGCAACAGCAAGCTGGAAAGTCTGTGCAATGGATTTTTCAACCGCAGTCGATTCGTCGACGCTGGCTCGATATGGCCGAGCAAAATGCACGTATTGCATTGACCCGACTCCTTTCAGAGGAAGGATCGCAAAAGGCTCGTACGCGTGCCCTGGTGCATGCCCTGGGGCTGGAGGAGTCAGGCGACCTGACCCAACTACATATCGAATGCTTCGACATTAGCCATACCTCTGGTGAGGCAACACAAGCTTCGTGCGTCGTGTTCAAAGAACACGCAATGCAGTCCAAGCTCTATCGGCGCTTTAATATCGACGGCATCATTGGGGGCGATGACTATGCCGCCATGAAGCAGGTGCTGATGCGGCGCTATCAAAAGCTTTCCTTGCGGGAAGATGAACCCGCCGTCGCCGTTGTCGTCGACCTCACCGAGACCGTTCAAACTGAAGACGGCGGTATTGAACAGGAACGCGAGTCAACAAAGGCAAACAAGCCCGATGCAGCGATGGGTCTGCCAGACATTGTGCTCGTCGATGGCGGCAAGGGCCAAGTGGAAATGGCCAGGCAGGTCTTCGAAACACTCGGGCTAGACATCACGCGCTTGGTCGGCGTGGCTAAAGGCGAAGGCCGCAAAGTTGGCCTAGAAACCCTTATCTTTGCGGACGGCCGAGCGCCTCTCGAATTAGGGAAGGAATCGGCCGCCTTGATGTTGATCGCGCAAATTCGGGACGAAGCGCATCGCTTTGCCATCACCGGTATGCGCGCCAAGCGCGCCAAGACTCGAGTCACCTCGAAGTTGGACGAAATTGACGGTATTGGCCCCAAGCGAAAACAGCGATTGCTGGCGCGCTTTGGCGGTATTCGTGGCATCATCGCAGCCTCGGCGGATGATTTGGCAACGGTGGAAGGTGTTTCCCATACTCTGGCGGAAGAAATCTACCGCAGGCTTCATTAATGAAAAACAATTTACCTAACTGGTTAACGCTCGGCCGAATGTTGGCGATACCGCTTCTGGTCGCGATATTTTTCATGCCCATTCCGTTCAAGTCGCAGAATTTGCTTGCAATGTGGCTGTTCATCGCAGCCGGCGTGACCGACTGGGTGGATGGCTACCTGGCTAGAAAATGGGGCCAAACGACCCCCTTTGGCGCCTTCCTAGATCCCGTTGCCGACAAACTCCTGGTGTGTACTGCTCTGATTCTTTTGGTGCAATTAGGACGTATTGACGTGGTGATCGCCAGCATTATTGTCGGCCGTGAAATCACCGTTTCTGCGCTTCGTGAGTGGATGGCGCAGTTGGGTCAATCATCTAATGTGGCGGTGAATACGCTTGGCAAGTTCAAGACTGCCGCGCAACTTTGCGCCATACCCATGTTGCTCTATTTTGATCACATATGGTTGATCGACTTTAGAACGCTTGGGTACGGACTCTTGGTCATCGCCGCCATTTTGACCGTGTGGTCCATGCTCTATTACCTGCGGCGCGCTTGGCCTTATCTGAAGCCTCAACGTTAAAGTGTGCGAGTAGCTTAGTCTCCAGCCTTGATCTTGTTCTCTCGGACCACCTTGCCCCAGCGATCTATTTCGGCACGCAAAAAAGTATCCATTTGAGCCGGGGAGCTACTCAAAATATCCAGACCCTGTGAGCCCAGTTTTTCCGCGAGGGCGGGCACCTTCAAGGCTTTAGCGAGCTCGTCATTCATACGTTTGATCATCGCGGGCGAGGTCGAAGCAGGCGCAATGACCCCCCACCATGCCACTGCTTCAAAGTTGCTCAAGGCAGGTATACCTTGCTCGGCAATGGCTGGCACCCCTGGCAACTGAGGGTCGGCCTTTTTCGAGGTTACGCCCAGAGGGATGAGCTTGCCGCTCTTGATATGCGGATTCATTAAAAATACGGTGCCAATTGATAAAGGCACCTGCCCGCCTAAAGCGTCGGTGACTAAAGGCCCACCACCACGGTAGGGCACGTGAGTAAACTCCAGACCAAGGATATTGGCCATTTGCGTCATTGCTAAATGTCCAAGGCTACCGCTACCGATGGTGCCGTAAGTAGCAACCCCCGGTTTGGTCTTGCTGGCCGCGACAATATCTCGAAAGGATTTATAGGGCTGCGAGGGATGGGCGACCACGACCATCGGCGAGGTACCAATCAACATTACCGAGGCCAAGTCCTTGGTGGTATTAAAGGGCATGCTGGGCACCAAAGAAGGATTCACCGCATGAGTATCGAAAACCACACCAAAGGTATAGCCATCGCCCGGCGCTTGGGCCACGCTTGCCGTCCCAATGGTACCGGCGCCGCCGCCCTTATTTTCGACAATGACCGATTGATTGAGTTGGGCGCTAAGTTGCACGGACAGAGCACGGGCGACTTGGTCAACTGACCCTCCAGGCGGAAATACCGCAATGAGTCGAATTGGTTTATTTGGCCAGTTGGCTTCTTGCGCCTGTGCCGACGTCGTACCGAGAGCGCCAAGGCTTATCGCGAGGCTCATGATCCCAGTTAATTGAGCGAAAAATTTCATAGGAGAAAGCCGCCTTTTTTACGAAGGGTTTGGGTTTTAGTGCTGGTGAGCTTCTCAAGCATTTTTTGCGCCCGCGTGGATTCTGCACCAGCGGGGGTAAGCGCCGCCGCATAAATGGTTCGCAAGTGAAAGGGCATCGGCAATTCACCAACCAGTTTCAAGCCTTTGGTATAAAGAATCTCACTAATTTGTGTGCAGCCAACTTGCAGATCGCCAAACTTACTCTCGTTTTTGGCCAGACTGGCCATCGCAGCCGCTCCATTGGGGTAGTGCTGACAGCGCTTTGCAACTTCGTCAAACACCCCAAGCCTCTCCAAGACGGACTGAAAGTGAATGCCGGCGGTGGCTTTGGCTGGGTCCGGGAAGTGAATCGCCGTCGCGGCCAGAAGATTGGCACTCAGCACCGCTTCTTCCGAGACATCAGGAACGCTTTTAAGTTTGTTCGAGATCGCAATACCGCAACCGACGCTACCCAGCTCGGTGATGGTGCTTGCCACCACCCAACCTTCGATTGCGAGCGCTTCGAGCATAGGAAGCGTTAGTACGAGAACATCGCAAGCTTCGCCGGCTAGTAGTTTCTCGCGCATCGCACCCACCGCTCCAAAGCTCGCCATGACCTTGCCAGAGGCAAGTCGATTGGGGAAGAGGGCTTGAAACAATCCTTTGCAAGCGCCGGCGCTGAGGATGTTCACCATATTGATCTCCTAAAATAGTTCAACTTAATTCGATTGTTTTTGCAATTGTCTCAGGTGTTAAGGGTAGCCTGTGAATTGCAACCCCAATGACACTTGCAACAGCATTGGCAATGGCAGCAACGACTGGTGCCGTGGCTGGCTCGCCGGCGCCCAAGGAAGGGACATGATCTTGATGGGCGATCAGTTCAATATTGATGACAGGTACGTCACTGAATTTAAGGATCGGGTATTGATCCCAGCTTGGTGATATTTGTGGGTTTGAAGCATATTGGGCATTTTCCAACAGCGCAATGCTGGTGGATTGAATCGCTGCGCCTTCCAACTGATTGCGAACACCGTCCTCATTCACTACGCGACCGACGTCCGCAACGACCCAAAGCTGTCTCACCTGAACTCGCTCCGTGAGCTCAACCTGTGCCACGACCGCGCACCAGGCACCAGTGTTCTTGTAGCGCGCGAAGGCCAGGCCGAAACCGGTCGTCTCACTCGTTCGTTGGCCGCTTGAGGAGCGGCCGCTTGAGGAGGGGCCGCTGTCCTCGGCGCGTTGAGTCCAAGACGATAGGCTCGCCACTCTACGAAGCACCGCACGTGCGCGCTGATGCTCGTCGCCAGGCAAATGGCGTAATCTAAACTCCAGGGGGTCTTCCCGTAGGGACCTAGCCATGTCATCCATCATCGACTCGATGGCAAATACATTGGCAATCGCACCCAGACCGCGAAAGGCCGAAGCGCGAATCGGCATTTCCGTCAAACGATAGTTTTCGACCAAAATATCACCGATGGCATACAAGGGCAGAGCATTGCGCTCGGCACCGTAGCCCATCGCTGCCGTGGGGTTGACAGACACCCTTGGCGGCGGGCCATCCTTCAATTCCGTGCTGCCTAGTAAAGTTGGACTCGTCGCTCGACCTGGCCTTAGGCTATGGCCGTTGCTCCAGATGCTATGAATCCAAGACTTTATGTTTGGGGGCACGTGAGCCGAAAGTGTCGCGCTCACCTTGACTCTCATGGCGGGTGAAAAAGGCGCGCAGGCTAGCTCTTGGGCACGTGTCCATTGCACGCGCACAGGCGTGCCGGGGCAGGCCATTGCTACGCGGGCCGCATCGAAAGCCACGTCGTCCGCTCCATTGTGTCCGTAGCAACCAGCGCCTTCAACATGCTGAACAATGAATTGATCCTCGCGCAGCCCCGTTCGCTCTCCTAGCGCAAGCACGAGGTCACTTCTAAGATTGAAGATGCCCTGCGAATGCGTCCAAACCTGTAAGGATTCATTCGGGCGAAAGCAGGCGAGAGCGCAACTTAGGCCGATCGAGGCATGGCTTAGCCAAGGCTTGTCGAAGGTGGCTTCGAAGACCTTTTCGCCCGCGCTAAGGGCCTTAGTTTGCGCCCCGGGAACGGCGCTTGTTTCGAAGTGCCCTCGCTTCACGATTTCGTTATGTTCGTTGGACACATTCACCATCCAATCGTTGCCCTCTAGCGCGCCGTCTCGCGCCGCGGCGAGGGGACTCAAAGAGTGTTTTGCAATTG
>JAYVKZ010000421.1:0-10025 GCA_043767985.1 Betaproteobacteria bacterium | reverse complement strand
ACCTCGGCCAGCTTGGAACCATCCTACGTGCTGCGCGCCTTGGGTCGCAGTGATGAATTAGCACATAGCTCAATTCGGTTTTCAGTAGGTCGATTTACGACCACTGAAGATGTCGACCATGCGATCAAGGTCTTGAACGATAAGGTCGGGAAATTGCGCGAGATGTCACCGTTATGGGAAATGTTCCAAGAAGGTGTGGACTTGAATACCGTGCAATGGGCCGCACATTAATATAGTGGCCTGAGCTGCCGTACGCAAAACGTACGAACCTAGTTGAACAGTCGGAGAGAATCATGGCATATAGCGACCAAGTTGTAGAACATTTCGAGAACCCTTTGAACGTGGGTGCTTTCGATAAAGCCGACCCGCATGTTGGCACCGGCATGGTCGGCGCGCCTGCTTGTGGCGACGTGATGAAGTTACAGATCAAGGTGAACGATCAAGGCATTATTGAAGATGCGAAGTTCAAAACGTACGGCTGCGGCTCGGCGATTGCCTCCTCTTCGCTGGTGACTGAGTGGGTCAAAGGTAAAACCTTGGACGAAGCGATGGCGCTTAAAAACTCCCAAATCGCGGAAGAGCTGGCCCTGCCTCCGGTGAAAATTCACTGCTCCATTTTGGCGGAAGATGCGATCAAGGCGGCAATCATGGATTACAAAGCCAAACACGTTCAAGAACCTGTTGCGAAAGCGGCTTAAACCATGGCCGTAACCCTTACCGAAGCCGCAGCAAACCATGTCTCACGTTTCTTGGAGAAGCGCGGTAAAGGGGTGGGTTTGCGCCTGGGTGTGAAAACCACCGGTTGCTCTGGGCTAGCCTATAAGCTTGAGTATGTAGATGCCCTAGGCGCTGAGGATCAGCCTTTTGAGAGCTTTGGCGTGAAGCTGTTGGTCGATCCTAAAAGCCTTGCCTATATTGACGGCACAGAATTAGACTTTGTCAAAGAAGGTCTGAACGAGGGCTTTAAGTTTAATAATCCTAATGTTAAGAGCGAATGCGGTTGCGGCGAGTCGTTTAAGGTTTAGTGTTGCCGCGCTTTCTCCCTCTCGCTTTTTGAGCGCTAGCGGCTTGCACGCACTCCAAAAGAATCATTTCGATCTGCTCGGACTTGCCAAGTGCTACGCAATTGATCCTGGCGACCTTGAGCGCGCCTATCTTGCGGTGCAAAAGGTGGTGCATCCTGACCGTTTTGCCGGGGCGAGTGAAACACAAAGGCGCCTCGCGTTGCAACTCGCAGCGCAGGTCAACCTGGCGCATGAGGTCCTAAAGAAGCCTTCTAGGCGTGCGAGCTATCTTTGTGAGCTTGCCGGGGTGGATCTTGGCCTCGAAAGTAATACCTCCATGCCCACCGAATTTTTGATGCTGCAAATGGCATGGCGAGAAACCCTGGACGATATCGGGGCAGACCCGACCGGGCTTGTTAAACTGCGAGCCGAAGCGCAGTCCAAAGCAGTTGACACACAGATGCGATTGCAAAGCCTTCTTGATGAGGAGCATAACTATGCGGCGGCCGCTGGCCTGACCCGACAGTTGATCTTCATCGAAAAGTTTTTAGAAGATTTGAATCACCGAGGTTGAGTTGTTACTGCAGATTTCCGAGCCGGGCGAGTCGCCAGATCCTCATGACCGAAAACTAGCGATTGGGATCGATCTAGGCACGACCAATTCCTTGGTGGCGACCGTGCGTTCAAGTGTTTCTGAAGTCCTGGAGGATGAGCAAGCCCATGCCTTGCTACCTTCTGTGGTGCGTTACGCAGAGGACGGGACGGTACAAGTCGGCCATAGCGCCCTCGCGCAAGCCCGGGTCGACCCTAAGAATACGATTGTCTCAGTCAAGCGCTTGATGGGGCGTTCGTTGGCGGATGTGGATACGACGCATCTTGCATATGATTTGGAAGGTGCGGACGAGGGCGTTTTACGCTTGAAGACCCGTCGAGGTGCTCTCACCCCGATTGAGATTTCTGCGGAGATCCTGAAACGTTTGCGCTCGATTGCAGAAGCTCGACTTGGGGGTGACATCGATGGCGCCGTGATCACCGTACCCGCCTACTTTGATGACTCTCAGCGCCAGGCCACCAAGGACGCAGCAGCCTTAGCGGGCATTAAAGTTTATCGCCTGCTCAACGAGCCGACTGCAGCCGCCTTAGCCTACGGCCTGGACAATGGCTCGGAAGGGCTTTACGCCATTTACGATTTGGGTGGGGGCACCTTTGATGTCTCCATTTTGCGCCTAACCAAGGGCGTGTTCGAGGTAGTTGCCACCGGTGGCGACTCGGCGCTGGGCGGGGACGATTTTGATCAATTGATTGTCGATTGGGCCTTAAAAGAAACCGGCTTCACGATCACGAATCCGCACGATCAACGCGCTTTGCAAATGGAAGCTCGACGAGTAAAAGAGGTGCTCTCTAGTGCGCAGAGTACGAGTTTTGCGGTGCAACTTAATGATGCAAGTTTGGTCAAGTTGCCTTTGAGTCGTCAACATTTTGCGCAATTGACTGCGGCGCTTCTCAAGCGCACGGTGAGCGTCACGCAAGCCGTGCTAAAAGATGCTCGTCTTGCAGCCTCGGAGATTAAGGGGGTTGTGTTGGTTGGTGGCTCTACCCGCATGCCGCAAGTTCGGGAGGCGGTCAAAACGCTTTTTGGCAGCGAACCTCTCACCAATCTTGATCCCGATAAGGTTGTGGCCTTAGGCGCGGCCACTCAGGCCAACTTGCTGGCCGGGAACAAATCCGCCGACGACAATTGGCTCTTGCTAGATGTTATTCCCTTATCGCTCGGTTTGGAAACCTACGGCGGCTTGGTCGAGAAGCTCATCCCCCGCAATTCCACCATTCCACTGGCGCGCGCACAAGAATTTACGACATTTAAGGATGGCCAAACCGCCATGGCCATCCATGTCGTCCAAGGCGAGCGCGAGCTGGTCAGCGATTGCCGCTCCTTGGCACGTTTTGAGTTGCGTGGACTGCCCCCGATGGTCGCTGGAGCCGCTCGTATTCGAGTGACTTTCCAGGTCGACGCCGACGGATTGCTCTCGGTCACCGCTTGCGAAACCCTTTCCGGCGCACGTGCTGAAGTGTCGGTCAAGCCCTCGTACGGCCTGAGCGATGACGAGATCGCCAATATGTTGCAATCGGCCTTTAACGCGGCGGGCAGCGATATGGAAGCCCGCGCCTTGCGCGAGCAACAAGTAGACGCCGAGCGCCTGATTGAGGCGACGCTTGCAGCCATGTTGGAAGACGGCGAATTGCTCAGCAACGCCGAGAAAAGCGCCATGGAAGCCTTGGTGGTACGTCTCAAGGATGCCGCTAGTCAAGCTGATCGCAGCGCCTTGCTATCGGCCACCGAAGCGCTATCGCGTGGCACCGAGGATTTCGCCGCCAAGCGTATGGACAAGGCCATTGCTCGCGCGCTTTCCGGTAAATCCGTTTCAGATCTATAACAGAAAAGTTTGATTGCTATGCCACTAATTACCGTGCTACCTCATGACAAGCTTTGCCCCCAGGGCGCGAGCTTCAGCGTTGCGGCGGGGGAGAGTTTGTGCACGGCCTTGCTCGCCAATCATGTCGATATCGAACATGCCTGCGATCAGTCTTGCGCTTGTACCACCTGTCATGTCATCGTCAAGCAAGGCTTTAATAGCCTTGAAGGCTCCGACGAGAAAGAGGATGATTTGTTGGATCGCGCTTGGGGGCTGAGTTCACAATCTCGCCTGTCGTGCCAAGTGAAAGTGGCGGCAACGGATCTCACGATTGAGCTACCTAAATACACAATCAATCACGCGCGCGAATAGGGAGTGGACGGTGGGCAAACCTTTAAAATGGACAGACACCTTAGAGATTGCGATGGAGTTGGTCGATACTTATCCCGAAGTCGATCCGAAAACGATTCGCTTTACCGAACTCCATGCCAAGGTCATGGCGCTGCCAGATTTTGCTGATGATGCCAATCGCTCTGGAGAGAAGATCCTCGAAGCGATTCAGCAGGCCTGGATTGACGAGCTGGAGTAGCCTGCACTGACTCGCCACTTAGTATTTCAAGCGCGGCGACCCTTCGTGTCTATTCAGTCTTCTTTTTTCAGGGCTGGGAAGAGAATGACATCGCGAATACTTGGGCTGTCGGTGAGCAACATCATCAGGCGATCAATACCGATGCCGCATCCGCCGGTGGGTGGCATGCCGTATTCAAGCGCACGAATGTAATCGGCATCAAAGAACATCGCTTCTTCATCACCGGCATCTTTGGCGGCGACTTGGGACTGGAAGCGCTGGGCTTGGTCTTCGGGGTCATTCAACTCCGAGAAACCATTGGCGATTTCTCGCCCCGTCATGAAGAGCTCAAAGCGTTCGGTGATCTCGGGGTTCGTGTCCGAGGCACGCGCAAGCGGGGATACTTCAATCGGATAATCGATGATGAAGGTGGGTTGAATTAACAGGCTTTCGGCGGTTTCCTCAAACAGTGCGAGTTGCAGGGCACCAAGACCGGCGTTTTTCAAGTTAGGCGCACCGATATGCACGCCTTTTTTCTTGAGCTCTTGACGCACGAAGTCGATGTCCGATAAGGGCATGTCCTTATAGTCAGGCGCATACTTGACGATGGCCTCGACAATTGTTAAGCGATCAAAAGCCTTGCCCACATCGATGGTATGGCCCTGATAGGGTAACTGGGTGGTGCCGACCGTGGCCAGGGCAACATCACGAATCACGTTCTCGGTGAAGTCCATCAACCAACGGTAATCGGTGTAGGCCGCATAGAACTCCATCATGGTGAATTCTGGGTTATGCCTGGGGCTAATCCCTTCATTGCGAAAGTTGCGGTTGATCTCAAACACCCGATCAAAACCGCCGACGATCAAGCGCTTCAAATAAAGCTCAGGCGCGATGCGCATGAACATTTGCTGATCGAGGGCATTATGATGGGTAATAAAGGGCTTGGCCGCCGCACCACCCGGGATTGGGTGCAACATGGGAGTTTCTACTTCAAGGAAGCTATTGGCAACCATGAAATTGCGAATCGCATTGGTGGCCTTGCTGCGAATTGCAAATCGTTTGCGGGTATCCTCGCTGACAATCAAATCTACATAGCGCTGGCGGTAGCGCACTTCTTGATCCGCCAAGCCATGAAACTTATCGGGCAGTGGGCGTAGCGATTTTGAGAGTAGGCGAATCTTTGAGCAACGGACTGAGAGCTCGCCTTTCATGGTTTTGAATAGCTTACCTTCGGCCGCCAAAATATCGCCCAAGTCCCAGTGTTTGAAGCTTTCGTGATCTTCTGCGCCCACACCCTCATCATTCAGCCAAAGCTGTAATCGGCCGGTGCTGTCCTGAAGCGTTACGAAGCTTGCCTTGCCTTGCACGCGCTTGAGCATCATGCGCCCAGACAAGCTCACCGAAATACTCTCGGCCTCTAATTGCTCGCGCGTTTTGGCGTCATTTTGACTAACCAACTGGCCTGCGAAATGGCTAGGTCGATAGTCGTTCGGATAGGGCTGGCCTTTTTTTCGAATCGCCGCCAATTTGGCTCGCCGCTCGGTAATGATTTGATGTTCATCTTGTAAGGGCGTGCCGTCAGCATTCAAGCCTGAGATGCTTGCGGCCAGTTTGTCGGCTTTTTCCTCAGCCTTCAAGACTGCAGCTTGCAACGAGGGGGGAACTTGATCTTCAGTCATGGGTCATCCTTGGGTGTTTAAAGCACCAGGCCTAAACGCCTTGCTTCAAACTGGCCGAAATAAAATCGTCTAAATCACCATCGAGTACCGACTTGGTGTTGCCAGTTTCTACATTGGTGCGCAGGTCTTTGATGCGCGATTGGTCGAGCACGTAGGAGCGAATCTGGTGGCCCCAGCCAATGTCTGTTTTGCCCGCTTCAACTTGCTGCTGGGCCGCCATGCGTTTGCGCATTTCATGCTCATACATGCGGGCTTTCAGCATTTTCATGGCTTCGGCTTTATTGCTGTGCTGGGAGCGATCGTTTTGGCACTGCACCACAATATTGGTGGGCAGGTGGGTAATACGAACGGCCGATTCGGTCTTGTTGACGTGCTGACCGCCCGCGCCTGAAGCACGGAACACGTCGATACGTAAATCAGCAGGGTTGATGTCGATTTCAATGGAATCATCGACCTCTGGGTACACGTACACCGAAGCGAAGGAGGTGTGTCGCCCGCCCGAGGAATCAAAAGGAGATTTGCGGACGAGGCGGTGTACACCGGTTTCGGTTCGCAGGTAGCCGTAGGCGTACTCGCCCTCCATCTTGATGGTGGCACCTTTGATCCCCGCGACATCGCCAGGAGATTCTTCCAAAATTTCTGTTTTAAAGCCTTTACGCTCGCCATAGCGCAGGTATTGGCGCAGCAGCATGGAGGCCCAGTCGCAGGCCTCGGTGCCACCGGCACCCGCTTGAATTTCTACGAAACAGGGGTTGGCATCGGCTTCACCCGAGAACATGCGACGAAACTCAATGGTGGCAACATTGGTCTCGAGCCCGGCCATGTCTTGTTCGACGGCGACCAGCGTTTCTTCATCGCTCTCTTCTTTGGCCATGTCGAAAAGCTCTTTGGCATCATTGGCGCGACCCGTCGCCTCGGTCAAACTAACCACGACATTTTCTAGGGAGCGTCGCTCTCGACCTAATTCCTGAGCTCGTTTGGAGTCATTCCAAACATTGGGCGCTTCAAGCTCTCGCGTGACGACTTCTAGACGGCCGCTTTTGGCGTCGAAGTCAAAGATACCCCCTGAGCGCTAGGACGCGCTCGGAGAGGTCGTTAATTTTAGCTGAGAGCGCGTTGAGGCGTTCGGCTTCCATGGCTGGGCCTTATCTGTTGCAAAGCCCAAGATTTTAACGCTTTATCGGATCGCTTTGACTTTTAGCGCTTACCGTCGCCCGAGGTACGGTCATTGTCGCTCAATGTCGGCGTGCCAAACGTCTGGTCTTTTTGATCCATGACGCCGGACAGAATGCTTTGTGGGTCCACTGGCGTGGCCTCAAAGCGCGGTTTCTGAATGGTTATTTTTGGGTTGGCTGAAACGCGATCACCACTCGTTCCTGTGAGCCCGACAGAGCCTGTGGTGGCTTGTCCTGAAGCAGATGCAGACGCGGTTGCAGCAGACGACCCAGAAGGTGGCGCAAAGGGTGGTGCCATCCCTGGTATCGACAGGCTGCCTGAACTCGGCCCTTCCACCTCGGTGCGCGCGGTTTCTGGAGGCCGATTGAAAGGCGAGTCGATATGTACCCAACCCTTACTGAGTGCAAGTGACAAAATGGCAATGGAGATCGCGGAGCCTGCAAAAAACGAGCCGAAGCCAACTAACCAAGTATCCGCACTAGTCGCGGTTTTCTCGAGTTTGATTTCTCTTGCCGCCGTCATAATGTCTTTTGAGTTGACATCGAAACGGCCTCCCAAACCCGAAGACAGGAGGGCTTTATCGGCAAGGATATTGATGCGCCGTGGCACGCCGTTAGTGAGGCGCACCATCAGTTTGATCGAGTTCTGACTGAAGACTGGCGGCCCCTCATAACCCGCCGCGTTCATCTTGAATTCAATGTACTCAGAGATGTCCTTCAGGTTCAAGCGCTTTAGTCGGAAGCTTTGAGTAATCCGCTCGCGCACTGGTCGCAACTCTGGCAAGGCGAGGTTGTGGTCCAACTCTTCAGGCCCAAACAAGACCATTTGCATAATCTTGTTGCCGCTGGCCTCCACTTGGGAAAGTAGGCGGATCTGATCGAGCGTCTCTTCTGGCATGGCATGGGCTTCGTCGATCAATAAAACGACCTTGCGATCCGAGGAGTAGATTTCCGCCAGCTTCTTTTGCAGCATGACGATCATCAGCTCAGGTGCAGCTCGATCAAGCGGTAAATCTAGCCCGTCGGCGAGGGCGTAAAGCATCTGCTCGCGGGTGAGGGTCGGATCGGCGAAGTAAACGGTTTTGAAGCGCTTGGCGGGAAGTTTTTTAAGCAGGTAACGGCACACCGTGGTTTTACCACTGCCCACCTCGCCGACGACCTTGAAAATGCCCTCTTCGGTTTTGAGGACATAGAGCAGCGATTCCCAGAAGGAATGCCTCGTGCCCCCGGTGAAAAACGCCTCGGTTTCGGGAGTAACAAGAAAGGGCTTAGTTTTGAGTCCGAAATGCTTAAGGTACACGATAGCCGATCTAGTGATAGAGGGGATCTTCGCTCAAAACAGGATATTAGCGAAGACATAAGAGCGTGACCGGTCGGCGAGGCCGCCCCATCGGTCGATTTCTGTGGCGCTGACACCATAGTCGAAAGCGCTGGGCCGAAGACGCTAGTGGGAAGCTCAAGTCTGAATGAAATCAACCCAGACGCTTGAGCGCTTCACGCCCATCGGCATCCACTAGGTGTTCAACAATAATTTGCAGTTCTGACAGGCCCTGGTACTGGTTCTCGTTGAGACGGTATAGGCAACGCAGCTCGGCGGGCAGGGCTTGCGAGTGAGAGAAAAGTATGCCTTTTACGGGGACCGCTTGGTTGCTGGGCTGTAGCACCAGCGAGAGATGCTTTTCTCCGACGATGCGTTGCTTGAGGACGGTGAACTTGCCGTGCAGTAAGGGTGCAGGAAAGCTCTGCCCCCAGACCATCCCGTCCAATTGTCGGCACAGGCTCAAATTGGCTTGGGAGAAATCAAGCTCGCCATCATGCTCCAAGATTGTTTTGAAGCTTTCGCGAGGTGGAATGGTTTCTAGCGATTTTTTAAAGAGTCGTTCGAACTCAAGCAGTTCTGAGGCCATAAGACTCAAACCCGCCGCCATGGCATGGCCTCCAAAACTAATCATTAGATTTGGGGACTGCTTGGCCACCCAATCTAGACAATCGCGCAAATGTACTCCGGGGATTGAGCGACCCGAGCCTTTCAGGCGAGTGCGGCCGGTTTGACCAAGCATGCCATCTGCCTCGGCACTGGCCTGGGCGAAAACAATACAAGGCGTTTGTAAGTGATCTTTCAATTTTCCCGCGACAAGCCCAATCACACCCTCGTGCCAATCTGGATGAAAGGCCACATGACCTGGCCCCTCGGCAGAAGTGTGAGTCCCGGTGGTGATATCGCCCAGTTCCGCCAGTGCCGATTCTCTTGCCTGGGCCTCGATGCCACGACGCTCGCGGTTCATGTGATCGAGCTGGTTGGCAATTTCCAGGCAACGCGCCTCATCATCACAGACTAGGCACTCAATACCTAGGCTCATATCATCTAGCCGACCGGCTGCATTAATTCTAGGGCCAATCGCAAAGCCTAGATCACTGGCTTGAAGGCGTCGATGATCTCGACCTGCAATATTGATCAAGGCCTTTAAACCCGGTTGAATCAGCCCGCGCTGCATGCGTTTGAGGCCTTGATGCACCAAAATCCGGTTGTTTTGATCTAGGGGTACCAAGTCAGCCACGGTACCCAGGGCCACGAGGTCGAGCAAACGGTCTAAGCGTAAGTCTTGCGCAGCCTGGCGAAGCCGCTTGTTTTTTAAGCTGACAGAGTCGCTAGGGTGTTGATCCTGGTCTGCAGCGCCGATGCCGCTCGACATTGAATCTCGCAAATGTCTGCGTAATGCAATCAAAAGATAAAAAGCAACCCCGCAACCGGCCAGAGCTTTGGAGGCAAACGCACAGCCTCCTTGGTTTGGATTGAGAATTGCATCAGCCGCGGGGCGCACGTCGCCCGCCAAATGGTGATCTGTAATGAGCACCTTGAGGCCCGCGCTCTTGGCTGCTGCCACCCCCGCAACACTGGCGATGCCATTGTCGACAGTAATCAAAAGATCAGGGCGTCCTAGTCTAGGGTGGCTAAGGCATAGCTCGACAATGGAGGGCTGCAAACCGTAGCCATGCTCGAAGCGGTTTGGCACCAGGTAATCTACTTGAGCGCCAAGTGCGCCTAGGCCACGCATGAGAATGGCGCAGGCTGTTGCACCGTCGCAGTCATAGTCAGCGACGATACAAATTTTTTGGCTGTTTTCGAGCGCACCGCTGAGAACGAGCACCGCATCCGCCAGTCCGCGCAGGGTATCTGGCGGCAG
>JAYVKZ010000420.1:0-4490 GCA_043767985.1 Betaproteobacteria bacterium | reverse complement strand
AAGAGTTGCTCGCCGATGTAGGCTACTCAAATCTGACGTCGACGAGTGACCCAGTCGAGGTTTGTGCACTACACCGAAAGAACGCCTACGACCTGATTTTGCTCGACTTACAGATGCCTTTGATGGATGGTTTTCAAGTGATGGAAGCGCTTAAAACCAATCAAGTCGATAGTTATTTGCCGGTCATCGTTTTGACAGCCCAGCCAGGGCATAAGCTGCGTGCGCTCCAAGCTGGCGCGAAGGATTTTATTAGTAAACCGTTTGATCTGAGTGAGGTCAAAACACGCATCCATAATATGCTTGAGGTAAGGCTCCTCTACAAAAAACTCGCGAGCTACAATAAAGTCTTGGAGGAAACGGTGCGCGAACGCACGGCCGAATTGCGAGAGAGTGAGGCACGCTATCGTAGCCTGACGGAGTTGGCCGCTGATTGGTATTGGGAGCAGGATGAAAATGGCGGGTTCGTCAAAGTTTCTGGGCCTGTGATTGATATGCTTGGGCTGCGGGTTGCTTCAATGTCCGGTGCAGCCACGCAGGACGATTTTACGGAATGGAATGAATCTGAGCGTGCGGTGCTTTTGGCCAGTATTGCCGCGCGACAAGCATTTCTGGACCTGGATGTCAGCCGAACCAATCGAGATGGTTCCCGGCAAACTTTTCGGGTGAGTGGAGAGCCGATGTTTGATCGCACCTCTCGCTTTATCGGCTATCGTGGCATCGGGCTCGAAACCACGCCTCCCCACCGTTCTCTTTAGTGGTGTGCACATTGAAAGCAACGATGAATAGCGCTCCCTCACTTACCCAGAATCATCTTCTAGCCGTGCTACCGCAGGAGGATCTCGAACGTCTCTCGCCATTGTTGGAGCACGTACAACTCGCGCTTGGCGACATGCTGTACGAGCCAGGACAGCACATGAGACATGCCTATTTTCCGAGCACCGCAATCATTTCCCTTCACTATGTCACGGAGTCGGGGGCCTCGGCGGAAACCGCTGGTGTCGGCAATGAGGGTGTTGTGGGGGTATCGCTCTTCATGGGCGGGGAGTCCACCTCCAGTTCGGCCGTTGTACAAATCGCAGGGCATGCTTATCGCATGGAGGCGCGTGCCCTCAAGGCTGAGTTTGATCGTGGTGGCCTGTTACAAAAAATGCTACTTCGTTATACCCAAGCGCTGATGACTCAAATGAGCCAGACTGCGGCTTGCAACCGCCATCATTCTTTAGAGCAAAGACTATGTCGCTGGCTCTTGCTGACCGATGATCGCTCGGCATCCTCAGACCTTGCTATGACCCAAGAGTTGATTGCCACCATGTTGGGCGTGCGGCGTGAGGGCATTACAGAGGCCGCGGGCAATTTACAGCGGGCCGGACTCATTCAAAACCGACGCGGGCATATCACGGTTCTCCAGCGTGCAGGCCTGGAGACAAGATCTTGTGAATGTTACTCGGTGGTGAAGAAGGAAATGGCGCGTTTACTCTCCGATGTAAAACTACGATGATCCCCCAGACTTTTCAATGATTTGATCAACCATCGCCAAAAGCTGCCAGCCCGCTTTGGAAATTTGATCGACCCGGTTCTTCTGTGCCGGGCTTAAGTCTGCACTTGCCTCACCCAGTAGCTGCGAAAACCCTAGAATGGCATGCAGGGGAGTACGTAGCTCGTGAGTGACATTTAAGAAAAAATTGGATTGGGTGAGTTTTGCCTGATCCACAGCTAGTCTTGCGACTTCTAGCTCAAGATTACGAGCTTTCAAAAGGCTCATCAAATGGTCGCGCTCCTCGTCGGCCTGTTTGCGCTGAGTAATGTCAGTCACAACAATTCGAAGCTCTCGGCTTCCTTCGGCATCTGCGGCAAGGGCAAGCTGGAGTTGGCCCCAAAGATAGCTTCCGTCGGGCTTGCGCATGCGAAGCTCGCAAGATTGCACCTGGGTGCTTTCTAGCAAGGCCTTGCGGCAAAAGTAGAAGATGTCTTGATCGGACTTATGGATTAAGCGGGTCAGCGACTTGTTGACCAATGAAGCTCGGGTCACACTGAGCATACTTGCGGCAGTCAGGTTCGACTTCAGGACGATGTCCGCCATGGAGATTGTAAAATAGCCGATAGGCGCTAGATCATACAAGTCAAAATAATTTTCACGTATCTTCCCTAGTGCAAGTTGTGAGTCGCGTAATTCTTCATTTTGAATCTCTAGTTCAATTTGATGAACTTGAAGTTCGTGCACTAAGGCGTACGATGCCGCTGCATCCGCCGGTGCGATCTCGCTCGTTGACGGCCGGCGCCGCTCCAAAAATAGGGCTTGCGCTCGTTGCAGAAGGCCCCCGACGGGTGTAGGGAGCAAGCGGCTTTGTGGTAGCTGAGGTTTGATATTAGCCATTAGGCGATGACCTCGGCAACGGTGGGATCAAGCAATCGCTCAGTCGTGGCAATCGCATCGATATGGCCTGCCGCATTGAGGAGCGCAGTTGAGGTAATTGACACCTCCAAAACCTTTCCACTCTTGTTAATGCGCTTGGCCACGTAAGGCTCCAAAACTTCCGAGCGGTTGACACTTTTAGATTTTCTTCCTGCATCCGCGCGCGCTTCCAGCGGTGTACGGTCTTGAACATTCATTGAGAGTGCTTCATCTTCAGTCCAGCCATACAATCGCACGGCGCCTGGGTTCCAGGCCAGCATGTTTCCCTGAAGGTCTTGTACGGTAATGGCGTCATGCGAATCTCGTACCACGACGGCTAGACGGAGCAGCTCGTTGGTTTTTCGGAGTGCTTCGCGTGTGCTGACGGTCTCCGTGATCTCGACAAAAGAAATCACTGCACCTTCAACCACATTCTCGAGATTGCGGTAAGGCAGGATGCGCATGCCATACCATTTATTGTCCTTCGTCTTCACGTTGGTTTCAATCGCGACCAGTGTGTCAAGTACCGCTTGAATATCGGTCGCCAGGCGGTCATAGCCCACCAGGTTGGAGACAATGTGATGCACTGGGCGACCCACGTCACCTGGTATAAAGTTGATGAGGTCTTGCGCGGCAGGAGTAAAGCGAAGCAGGCGAAGCTTTTGGTCCACAAATACTGTGCCAATACCAGTGCCAGCCAACAAGTTATTCATATCATTGTTGGCTCTTGAGAGGTCGGTCAGTTTGGTTTGCAATTCAGCATTGATGGTGCCGAGTTCCTCATTGACAGACTGCATTTCCTCTTTTGAGGTTTCGAGTTCCTCGTTGGTGGATTGAAGCTCCTCATTGATGGATTGCATTTCTTCGTTGGATGATTTGAGCTCCTCATTGGAGGTTTCAAGCTCCTCCAGGGTACTTTGCAGATAGTCGTCCTTTGCTCGTAGCTCCGTTTGTAGCGTGCTAATGTGCCGCGCCATTTCAGCGTTTTCATCGCCATTGTTCTTGGCGTCTTCGCCATGTGGCTCGCTCGCCTCAGTGCTTGGGTAGAGTAGGTCAGCGCCTAAGCTACTGGCGGCGGCTACCTCGAAGGTAACGAGATAGTGATCCGTGTGTGAGGCTGCGGACGTTAGTGGGCTCGACAAGAGTGGAACGGGTAGAACGCGTAGGTTGACCGAGGTGAAGTGCCCGTTTGTTTTGACGCGCACGCCTGGGCAGGTGATCAGGGTATGCGTGTCGACCGCTCTGCGAAGCGTCATGGATAGCTCCCGGCGTAGGCCTTTGCGCGACATTTTAAGTATGTTGCTCACTCCGGTTTCCCCCGGAGCGGGTTCAAGATACATGCCCGTTCGCCCATGCAAATAAAGAATGTCGCCTTGTTCGTTGACCAAGGCACTCGTCGGTGCGCAATGCTCGAGCAGCGTTTGTTCGGTTAATTGGCGAAGCGTTAGCTTTTGCATGGGCAGTGGGTTTGCTGCACTGGCCATCGCAGCTGAGCTTTTGGCATGGGAGGTCTGAGGGTTATGGCTAAAGCCTTGGCGTTCGTGAACGTGCACACTTTCTTTGCGTTGGTAAATCTTGAATTTCGGATCTAAGTCAGTGAAGAGTTCCGTGAACGCGCCGACACCTTCGGAACTGCCGAGGAACAAGCGACCGCCAGGATTCAAGGCGTGGTGAAACACAGGGATCACCTTCTTTTGAAGCTCGCTACCAAGATAGATCAAAAGGTTGCGACAGGTGATGAGATCAATTCTCGAAAAAGGCGGATCTTGAATGACATTTTGCTCTGAGAAAATCAGCATGTCTCGAATGCTTTTACTGACCCGGAAGCCTTGACGCTCAGGAACGGCGATGAAATGGCGAGCGAGTCGTTCCGGCGACACATCGTTTGAGATGGAGTCGGGGTAAAAGCCTGTACGTGCAATAGCCACGGAGCGCGGATCGATGTCAGTGGCGAAGAGCTGTACGGTATAGCTCTTCTGAAGCTGGGAAATTCGCTCCTGTAAAAGAATAGCGATGGAATAAGCTTCTTCGCCTGATGAACAACCCGCAGTCCAAACTCGAATGGTTGCGCCTGGTTTTTTGTCGTCAAAAAGCTTTG
>JAYVKZ010000419.1:0-26774 GCA_043767985.1 Betaproteobacteria bacterium | reverse complement strand
TGAACGATGACGTAGGTGGAGTCTTCGTGATCGAACTGATCTACTTCAAGACCGTCCGCGCTCCCAAGCTTCCAGCCGAGAAGCTCAACAAAAACCTTGTATCGATACCGCGCCAGACCGTCATACATTTGCTCCGAAACATGCCGTGTATGCATACAACTGACGTTCATTTTTCCCCCTGCTTTTACCTCACGGCGTCAGGGAATGGTCTCCTTTTATAGGTTCGCTCTCTACTGTCAGATCCTGCAATTCGAGCTTGTTGAGTGTCATGGAAACGACGTTGTCGCGCTCAAGCATCATCAAGATCATGCGATCACGATGGCTCAATTCCGGAGCGCCTGCGGCATGCTTGGCGCGCTCTATCAGGTCCAGGATAGGTTGCGCATTGAGAGTCCTCTGGCCAAACCGGCGCTTTTCGATCACGAGTTCGTTCGCGTCGTCGCGCCAGAGGGTGACTTGGCTCGAAAGTTCCCAGCCAACCCGCCGTCGAACTTGAGCGATTTCATCCCCTGAAACTGGTACGGCAGCAAATTTTGTTCGAATCGCGCTGAGCCAGTAATTGGCCAGCAGTCGGTCGCAGGTGTCCCCGAAATCCTCATCTCGGGGCTGACGACGCGTCGGGACCACGATAGTTCGGGGCAGGTAAGGCGCCTTGACGTCAGCGGCAAGGTATTTGGTCAGCCCAATACGAAGTCGGGTGAGTTCCTTAAACGCTCGTAGCGAGCTTGGCGAAAAGTGCCCTGAAGCGATCACTGCGCGCTCGGGAGTGATCCAAGCTTCAGCGTTGCCCACCGCCGGGCCGAACTGGTCTGAGCTATCGCTTACGAACACTGCTGCCTGAGCGCTGTCTCCCTCACACAGGGATTCGATTTGCAGGGTCTCAATGAGCCAGGCGGACACCCAATCGATGCCGCGCAAGGTCGAGCCACGAAAGTCTGGCAAGAAAATCTGTAGATTGAAACGATTGATGGATTCTGGGGTGGGGTTGGCCACAAAGTGCAGGGCCGCATTGAGCCAATGCTTTTTGCTGGCTTGCCGGCTTTGGCTAGCCGACAGCGCTCGGGCGATACAACCCTCGCGGTACATGGCCTCGTCAAGATACAAATAGCGTCGCGACTCTGGGTATGCCTGCTCAATATGTCGGGTCATGGGCTGCGAATCCGACAAGCTTCTGGATAGGGTCGCCAGGCCAATCTCATTAAAGTAGGACAGCGTCGTATCCGTGGGCACTCCCGTCTCAAGAGAGTCGCCGAGCGCGATTTCCGCGTAAATCTCAGAGGATCTTTGGCGCTTTCCCAGCCTCGCGTAGGCCATCGCCAGCATCAGCTTCAAATACGGCTGGCCGAAGCGCGTACTGAAGGGGTCGATAAGCGATTGCGCCTCTTCTAGCTGGGCGGGCGCATTCTCAAAGTCGCCCGACATCAATTTCCCCCACGCTACGAGGAAAAGCATCTCACCGAGTAGGTGTGGCGGCGCCCGTCGTGCCTCAGACTCATAGGAGGCCAACGCTTCGAAATGCTCACTGGCAACGAGAGCACCAAGCATCATCATTGTGAAACGACTTTTTCGGTGCTGCTCCTGGCTCACTGAGACGGCCCAGTTGAGTAGACGTCTGGTGCTATCAAAGCCTCCGCATGCAGCCCAATTGCGAGCCGATTTCCGAATCGCGATATCAAAATATTCGCTGTCCGCTGCGCTCACCTCCGGATGGTTGCGCAAGAATGCCGCCCCGGTGGCACGCAGTTGCCTCGCGTAAAGATTTGCAACAGAGGTTCGGCTATTGACTTCGCGAAGGCTGGGGGCTACCCAAAAGTTTGTGGCGTCACTGAGAGGAATAACCAGATCCGCTGCCTTGGGCGCGCTCGTGAGGAACCCCGGCTGGGACAGGAGCGTGGCATGCTTACTCGTAAGAATATAGCTAGGCTCGAACTCTGATTTGGCAAGACCGAAGCCAGATTCAGTGAACTCCGGATTTAAAAACTCGGGGAAGCTCCAGCCCTCACCGGGTCCGACCACAAAGCTAAGGCATTGCAACTCCAGCGGTGTTGCCCTAGAAAAAATAAACCAAAGTAGCCACTCGCTTTCAGTGTCTAGGACAACTCCTTGAAGAGGTGGCACAAACAGAACCTCGGACACGGCGCCACTGCTGATGCTGTTCAAAATTCTTTTGGCGGAAGCTTCCAAAGCAAGAATGGCGGTATTGCTTCGGCACTTATCGTCGAAAAACTTGCGCATGTTTTTCGCGTGAAGAAGACCAAAGACCATGGCTTCACTGGCTGATGATTGCGCGTGCTCAAAGGCCTCTCTCGGGGAAAAGTCAAAACCCTGCGCTTTGAAATCCGCTAGAATTTGGTGCGCTTGGGTCGCGCCCAGAGATAGATCTGTCAGGAGGACTGGTTGCGCCCGACTACCAGAGCTCAAGAGCGCTTGGGCCGCTGCAATGCTTCTTGTTCGAAGCGCGCGGACCTCGATGTTCATCCTGGGCCAGCCCGGCGGTGGGCCAAAGGATAAAAAGCTGCAAACAGCATCTTCTCTCTACTCTTACGGTGTGGCGAAATGGCTTCTCAGCGGTGGTAGAAAACTGTGAAATTAAGCAAGATTCTGTGGCATTTGATTTATTTGCGCAACTGTCAACTCTGACAGGTTGTTTTAATCACAAATCTTTTAGAGTCGCCGAATCAGAATGAAATGCGATTTGGTTTAAAATCCGGTGAAGAGGGAAATCAGTATGGAAGCCAAAGACTTTATCGACCAAACCGTGAAGCAACATCCTGTGGTGTTGTTTATGAAGGGTACCGCCCAGTTTCCACAGTGTGGGTTTTCTGGCAAGGCTGTGCAAATGCTGAAAAGCGCAGGCGTGAAAAACATGGTCACGGTCAATGTCCTGGAGGACGATGACGTGCGCCAAGCCATTAAGGATTACTCCAGTTGGCCGACCATTCCGCAACTCTATGTCAAAGGTGAGTTTGTGGGCGGCTCTGACATTATGGCCGAAATGGCTCAAAACGGTGAGCTGCAAAAACTGCTCGACGCGCCTGCTGCATAAATAATTAGTCGCGGGTCTGGGCTTTCGCTTAAATCTGACGATGCTTAAAAAGCCATCATTTGATCGATGAGCGCGCGTATTTTGATGGCTCAAAGTGGATATATGATCGAGTTGGCAATCAAGTCCGAATCGAACACGACTAGCTTTTTCGATAACTTCCAGCCCGAATCGGTGTAGCGCCAACTGTCCAAATATCGTCCAACATTAAATACTTCGGGCAGGTGATTGAGCTTGACCCTGAAGACGGCGTAATTGCACTCGATGGTCAACTGCTCGCCTACGGAAGCGCGCAAGAACCGCACAGGCCCGAGCACATGGCGCTGGGTGTAGGGTTGATGAATCAAGGTTTCCACCACGCCGTACACGCGGTCTTGCAGCATACCTAGGCTCTCGAAAGACATGGTGGCCAAAGGCAAGCCGCGCGCGTGATTTTCGCGCGACTGGATTTTGTACTCGCAATCGTCAGTGAAAAACTTCAACCAGTCTTGATAACGCGCTTGATCGAGCGCGGCCGCATAATCGGCGTAGAGAGCGTCCATCTCGCTGCGCAGGGCGGGGTCGACCCTTAGGCTGCGCCATGCTTGTGAATCGATGGTTGGCGTGGCATGTGCTGGCGCGGTGTTTGTTTGAGTGGTACTCGCATGAGTTGTCATGATCAAACCTCCATGACTTTGCGCCAGTACTGGGCCATGCCACGGATCAGTGTTTCGGTCACCATATGGTCGGTGTCGCCCACCCCAGTGCCGCCCAGTTCGGCAACGATGTGCCCCTGGCGGTCCTGTGTGAACCCCTGCTG
Source organism: Betaproteobacteria bacterium (assembly GCA_043767985.1). Lineage (GTDB taxonomy): Bacteria > Pseudomonadota > Gammaproteobacteria > Burkholderiales > Burkholderiaceae_E > JAPOKJ01. The sequence goes on along the minus strand of JAYVKZ010000419.1, from coordinate 22,932 downwards.
CGACATTTCGATGATCTCGCCGTCATCGGCCGAGACATAGCCCGCAGGCCCAAATAAATTAGCTTGTCGTAATCGGCGTTGGGTCATCTCTGGCGAATCACCGTCAAAGCCAAAATGGGTCCACACAAAGTCGAACTCACCGGCGCCGTGCGGCACGATCTGGCGCGTGGACAGGGAGTTCACCTGCTGCTGCAAAATCACAGTCGGGTAAATCGTCATCATGGTCACGGTGGGGCCGTTCCACCAGGGTTCGGGCACCACATCCAAGAGCCTATCGTCTCTGAGGGTCATACCTTCCTTAAAGCTACTCACGCCTTGAGTGACGTCGGCTTTGCCGCCATCATTACGCCGCGAAATCATCACCGCATGGCGACCATGTTCGTCCATCACCATCTGCGATTTTTGATCTGCACGCCAAAGGCCGAAGTTAACGAACCAGGTATGCAATAAGCCGGGGTGATACGGGTCCTTGATGTTTTCTTGCATTAGTTTCCAGTTGCCCGGAATGCGCTGACGAGAGTAGCCCAGCAGGGTGAGCTTTTTACCATCAAACACGCGGTTCACCCAAGGCAACACTTTCGGCCCGATATAGGACTCGAAGCTTTCCACGTTCGCATCAAAGGAAGCGAAGATCAGTCCGTTATGACAGGCAACCTTGAGCTTATTCAGGCCATGGTCTTCGAGCTTAAAGTCGCTGGGCATGCCGCCCTGCATCTTGGGCTTGCCCTCCTCAATCACCTTCACGCCACGGCGAAAGGGCAGTCCCACCAAGTTACCCTTCAGGTCATAGTTCCACTGGTGATAGGGGCAGGTGAAATCCTTGGCATTGCCAAAATCTTTCTGGCAAAACCGTACGCCGCGATGCGCGCAGTGGTTTTCCACCACATTCACGGAGCCGTCTTTGTCACGCACCACCACCACCGAACGCTCACCAATAAACGTGGTTTTGAAATCCCCGGGAAGCGGGAGTTCGCACTCCAATGCGACGTATGCCCAATGGCCTTGATAAAACAGGCGATTCAGCTCACGCTGGTAAATGGCGTCATCGGTGTAGGCCTGATAAGGCGTACGACTACAGTTGTCCTGCTCCCACTGGAGCTGGATGGGGGATTCTTGAAGGGCAGCTAGAGTCATAGTGGCTCGGTTCACAAACTTGGGGCATTACACTTTTGGCTTGGCGATACTATAGGGCTTCGGCCCCACTGTAAGATAATTAAATCCATAAACGGACAAGGAGAATGGTTGATGTTGCGAATTCTAATTGGTTGGGCCATTAATGCAGCCTGCCTTCTGGCCATTCCCTACCTGCTGCCCCAGGTGCAAATTAGCGGCTTCACCACCGCCTTGATTGCTGCCTTGGTGCTGGGTTTACTGAACACCTTGATCCGACCAATTTTAGTGATTTTGACCTTGCCCATCAGCGTGGTCACGCTTGGCCTGTTTATTTTCGTCATCAACGGTTTAATGTTTTGGCTTGCAGCCAAGTTTTTGGATGGCTTTGCGGTGGCCAGCTTCGGCTGGGCGATTGTTGCGGCCTTGGTGTATAGCGTGATTAGTTGGGCGGTGAGTGCGCTATTGAAACCTTCGACTTCTGTCAAAAGTTAGTTTGGACCGGTACCGCCCGGCTTGTCAATCGTCGCTAGGTTCCACGAATGTCCAAGAGCGAGACTGCGATGACTGCCGTATAACTACGATTAGGCATCGAGTCATCGGATGCAGGTCGTTATGGTTACGATCTTTGTTTGAGTATCTCTTTAATGAATGTGGAGCCACCGGCATGTGCGGTGGCAAAAAGGGAGATGCATATTCGAACCCTGCGACGCCTGCTCAACTGACGATCGTTTACGACGGAGAGGGAATCACGCATATAGGGTTTCATCTCAAGCTAGGAGATGATCAGATGATTTATGACCCCAATGGTTCCTACGCCAAGAAATATAATACGGCCGACCGTGGTGCCGATGTGATCGAGGGGAAGAATGCGAGTCTTTCCAAATATGTAGGCTTTCAATATGGAAAAGGCTCGAATGTAAATGTGTTTACGTTCAACCTGTCCACTTCGGATGCTAATGCAATTTTCACGGCGGCGGGCGCGATGCCCAATGCTGGTGGGCCTACCTGTGCGGTGTCTTGCGCTTCGGTTTTGAGGAGCGCTCCTACCTTTTCATCGATCCCTCGGTCGTCGGCAATCCTTCCGTGGACCCTGCAAAATTCCTTGAAAAATTTGCAGTCAGGGGGGCGTTGATGAGAGAGAACGCAGACAGGAGTCGCACTGCGCGGGAGGTAGTCGTTGCGAGTTTGATCGGTGCGGGCGGGGCCATATTCCTTACGTACTTTTTTAGACCTGAACGCGGCATGCTCTCGATTACCCTGCTTGCCAGTTTGATTAGTGTTGGTTTGATTGGCTTGACTCTACGAAAATTAAAAAAGATGGGGGCTAGTGAGAAAGTATGCTTATCAGTGATTATTCCATTCATAAGCTGGGCGCTCTCAAATCTACTAATTACGGGGACAGTTTCTTTGGAACATCCGGCAGGAATGCAAAACCTATTGACTGACTTACCGAGTCTTTTGGCATTGAGCCTTTTGGTGCCTTACTTTATTTGCTTTGGCTTTGTTCAGTCGGCTAGTATTTGGATTGGCCTATGGCGCAATCGTGCCAACCTCGCTATTTAAGAGGATGTGTAGCTTCCCTTACTGCTTGCTCCTGAGGTTGGCTATCTCTTTAATGAACTCGCCGGACTCACTACTGCTGCGCAACGCGGTTACGCTGCTTCGCGCTACTCTGACGGCACCATTTGTCCTGTGGGTGGGTCCTGTTACAACCCACTTGGAACAGACGCTGGTCCTACGCCGTTTGGTGCGGGCGTTTCGGCGGGAGCATTCTCCTATGTTGATGGCATCTATCATTCAGCGAGGCACGGTCTTGCGTTGAGCGGGGCCTTTGGCGGTGATGCGCAGCTTGCTGCGCAGGCCGATGGGGCTAACGTGACTGCCGCGTTAAATTGGGCTTCTCAGAATCCGGGTGCGGTCGGTAGAGCCTTGTGCGATGCTTGCTCGCAAATAACGGCTGCGGACCAGCAAAGATTAGGCGCGCAAATTGGGAGTAGGTTGGCGATCGCGGGAAGCGTTTCGACGCTTAATCCATTCGTTGGAGTTCCTGCGGCTGGTGCGGCGGTGTATGGAAATATGCTTAGCGCTGCACGGTCTGGAGCGAGCCGAATAAATATTTTACGAGCTGGCGGTGTGGGGTCTTTTTAAGAACGTGTTGGAAGAATTGTTGTGAAATACCGCTGCCCTTCGTGTGACCAATCCACCCTCTCGGTGGGGATGCGAAGCTTCACTTGTTCGCGTTGCCGGAGTTGCTACGATGCAAGGATTACCAATCGTGGGTGGTGGGTACGTGGGTTATTTGGGGCAGTGTCTTCAGTTGCCTTGATGGTTGGCGTATTTTTTGCGGGGCGTTACTGGTTTCCGATGATGATTATCCTAATTGCCTTAGGCTACTGGGTCGGTATCAAGACGACTGAACCCGGCGCTAAGTATTAGTCCTGGCGTTCTGCCCTAACTCAACCTAGGGTATCAAGCGCCTGCCTTGCTGAGACGATGTTGATGCCTTGGTGAGAGCCTAGCGCGAGCAGGTGCCGTTTGTCGCCGGTGATGATGAGGTCGGCGTTTGCGGTGATGGCGGCCGCGATGACGTGATCGTCGTCAGGGTCGTTGGCGATCACGCGAGGGACGACTTTAGGATCGACGATGCTGGCGATGGCCATGTAGTCGGCCAGCACTTGGCTTGGGGTGGTGTTGACCTTGGCGAGGTATTGCGCATTCTTAGGCCTTGCCAGAATCTCGAAGAGTTCACCGAGCAGTTTGGGGCTGGTGAAGAGGGTGATGTCCTCGCGTTGGCGAAGCGCGAGGAGTAATTGGTGTGGTGGTCCCTTCCAGAGCACTCCCGAAAATACCGTATTGGAATCAAGGACGATCCGCACGGGTGTCCTGGTGGGTGGCTCGTGAGCGGCGCTCGGTGCGGACGGCTTGGACTTCGGCGATGACTTCGTCTTCCGTCATGGGTTGCACGCCAGCGGCCTCTAAGGCGGGGGCGATGGAGAGCAGCCGATCCCAGGCGGCTTGTCGGCTGCGTTTAGCGGCGATGAAGTCCATAAAATCTTCGACCTCGGTGATTTGCTCGGGGGATAGGGCCTTGAGCTTGGCGATGAGGTTCTGTTCGACGACGGCATTCATGATGTGAATCTCCTTGAATGAGGTGGTTGAGCTTGAGGTGGCGAGGTGTTAGCGCGCCAGGGCCTGAAGTTGTTTCCTGATTAAAAACGCATCGAGTAGCTTCTTGATGACGATCTTATCGTCATCGGGGAGCAGCTCGACTTCTTGGAACTGGCGCAGCAGGTCACGGTCGGCGAAGCGGGCCTTGGCGGCCTGATCGGTTGCGCCTTCGAGCAGATAGTCGCTGGTGACGTTGAGGGCATCGGCGAGGCGCTTGAGGGTGTCTCCGGAGGGCCGGGAGGTACCGCGCTCAAAGCGGCCGATGTGGGTGTAATGCAGATCGGCCAGCACACCGAGCTCGGTTTGAGAGAGATTCTTTTGTTTGCGTAGGTCGCGCAGTCGCTGCGCGAAACCTTCGAGTAGGTCGGTCATATCCAGCACTCCGGTCACCAAAAGGGTGTTTGATGAAGTGATGTTGCCGGAAATTGTGGGTAAAAGCGACGCTTGCATGCGTGATTATAGGGTGTTAGTGCTTGACATGATAGAGCATCATGGCTAGATTATCAAGCATTGATGCTTGATTAAAAATATATTTACGAGGTGAGGCGCAAATGGCACGAATTCCAGCGGAGCAGCTTGAGCGGCTAAAAAGTGAGGTGAGCGTGCAGCGGTTGGTGGAGGCCTCGGGGGTTCTGCTGAAGGCGAGCGGCAAGGATTGGGTGGGTCGGTGTGTGTTCCATGAGGACGCGACCGCTAGCCTTGTGGTGACGCCCTCAAAGAATCTCTGGCACTGCTTTGGCTGTGGGGCAGCGGGCGGGCCTGTGGATTGGGTGATTAAAACCCGAGGGGTGAGCTTTAGGCATGCGGTGGAATTGCTGAGGGAGGGCCTTCCTTCTTTAGCCGCTTCGCCTGCGAGCTTGAATGACGGCGCTGCGGCTGAAGTGATCGCGCCATTAAAGCGGGCCACGGTGAAGCTCTTGGCCCCGGTGGTGGGTCAAGAGGCTGACGATGCGGCGGCGCTGGCGCAGGTGATGGATTATTACCATGCGACGCTTAAAACAAGCCCGGAGGCACTGGCGTATTTGCAGGGTCGAGGGTTTGAAGGTGAGGCGGCCAGCCAAGCGATTGAAACATTTAGGCTTGGCTATGCGAATCGCACCCTGGGGTTGCGGTTGCCGGAGCGAAATCGCAAGGCTGGGGCTGAGATTCGGGGCCGATTAGAGAGGCTTGGTGTGTATCGAGAAAGTGGTCATGAGCACTTGAACGGCAGCCTGGTGATTCCGCTCTTTGATGCGCAGGGCCAAGTGGTGAATCTGTATGGTCGCAAGGTGACGGGCAATTTAAGGCCTGGCACGCCTGATCATTTGTATTTGCCGGGGCCACGGCGGGGCGTGTTTAATCGGCAAGCGTTGCAGCCAAGGGTGAGCGAAGAGCTGATTGTGTGCGAGGCGCTGATTGACGCGCTCACGTTCTGGTGTGCGGGCTACCGCAATGTGACGAGTGCTTACGGCATTGAGGGCATTACGGAAGAACTGATTGAAGCGCTGGGAGCCTCGAGTGCTAAACGGGTATTGATTGCATTTGATCGAGATGAGGCCGGCGAGCGTGGGGCGGCCAAGTTGGCGGAAAAAGTTGTGGCTCTTGGCATCGAGGCCCGGAGAATTATGTTCCCGAAGGGGATGGATGCGAATGAGTATGCGTGTAAGGTGAAGCCTGCATCCAAGAGCCTAGGGCTATTGATCAGGAGGGCCGAGTGGCTCGGTAAGGGCCAAGCGCCGCAGCGCAAGGAGGCGATGCCGGAGGTGGTCGCAAATGGCGATCATCTTGCTGATAAAAATCTTGATAGCGCAAATTACGATATCAAGTTAGGCTCGTTTGAGGTTGCAAATTGCAACCTTAAAGCGCCGACTGATGAGATACCGAGCCTTCCTTTTTTAGCTGCTCAAGCGGTGGTTCGTGAAGAGTCGGCGGCTAAAAAAGAAAGCGCCCTCATCGAACAAGAAGCATCCACCGAAGAGGCCTTGCCTGCGGCGGCGGTGCCGCCCCTGGCCGCAGAGCCTGTGCCTGCCGAGGTGAGCGAGCGAGAAATTGTATTGAGCTTCGGTGAGGGCGGCCTAGTCCGTCGTTGGCGAGTGCGGGGTTTACCGAAGAACTTGGCGGTGGGGGCGCTCAAAATTAACTTGATGGTGAGTAGCGTTGAGGGTCGTTTCCATGTGGATACCTTGGATCTTTATGCGGCGAGAGCCAGGGCAGTGTTTGTGGTGCAGGCGGCCTCTGAGCTTGAGCAGTCAGAAAGCTTACTCAAAACCGATCTTGGCCGGGTGCTGTTGAAGTTGGAAGCCTTGCAGGATGAGGCGATTAGCCAGGCGATGGCACCGGTGGCGGTGCCTGCGATGAGTGAGCGTGCGAGAGAGGAAGCCTTGACTCTGTTGAAGTCGCCGCAGTTGTTGCAAAGGATTGTGGCCGACTTCGAGGCGTGTGGGGTGGTGGGAGAAAACACCAACAAGCTCGTCGGTTACTTGGCGGCGGTGAGTCGCTTGTTGGATCGGCCCTTGGCGGTGGTGATTCAGAGCTCGAGCGCTGCGGGTAAAAGCTCACTCATGGATGCGGTGCTGGCGTTTGTACCGGAAGAAGCCCGAACGAAATACAGTGCGATGACGGGGCAGAGTTTGTTTTACATGGGGCAGACGAGTCTTAAAAACAGAATCTTGGCCATTGCTGAGGAGGAGGGTGCGAGCCGGGCGAGCTATGCGATGAAGCTCTTACAGTCGGAAGGTGAACTGACGATTGCGAGCACGGGGAGTGATCCGAAGACGGGGAATCTGATCACGCAGGAGTACCGTGTAGAGGGGCCGACGATGTTGATGATGACGACGACGGCCATCGATTTAGATGAAGAATTATTAAACCGATGCTTGGTGCTGACGGTCGATGAGGACCGGGAGCAGACCCGAAGAATCCACGTTCTTCAGAGAGAAAAACGGACTCTGGCCGGGTTAACAAAACGGGAGGCCAAAAACTCGATCCAGGCCACCCATCAAAATGCGCAGCGCCTGTTGCGAGCCTTGCCGGTGGTGAATCCGTATGCGGACGGCCTGACGTTCTTGGATGACCGCACGAGGACGCGTCGTGATCATGAAAAGTATCTCACCCTGATTGACACGCTGGCCTTGCTGCACCAGCATCAAAGGCCGATTAAAACCGCCATGGTCAATACCGCTGAGGGTGCCAAGCCGATCGAGTACATCGAGGCCAGTATCGAGGATGTGGAAGAGGCCAATGCGATTGCGCACGAGGTGCTAGGGACGAGTTTAGATGAGTTGCCGCCGCAGACACGGCGGCTCTTGGTGATGATTGTGGACTACGTGAAGTCTGAGATGGTTGCCAAGGCTTGTCGGCGGGCCGAGGCACATTTTACTCGCAAGGGCTTGCGTGAGGTGAGTGGCTGGGGGGATACGCAGTTGAAGGTTCACTTGGCGAGGTTGGTGGAGTTGGAGCACTTGAATGTGCATCGTGAGGGCCAGGGTTATCGCTATGAGTTGGTGTTTGATGGGGAGGCGGTGAAGGGGGTTCACCTGTCGGGGTTGATTGATGTGGCGAGTCTGAAAGTGAAGCATCAAGCGGCGCTAAAAGTTGCTCCTGAACGGAAGGAGAAAAATGGGTATGACGGCGAGCGGTCGGGGTCTAAAGAAGAGTGGTCGGCCCTTGGTCGCGGGGTGGACGGGGTGCAGTCGGCGGGTGGTCGTGCTGATCAAAACCTTGCAAACTTAAGCCCTGTGCGGCTTGCCGCTGAGTTGCAGGAGAAACCGGCTAAAAAGCCCCTCACTGGGCTTGAAAATATGCCGGTCGTAGCGTACACGCAGGCGCTGGCAAAGTCGGGGGTGATTCCTTCCTTAGCCGTTACAGCGATCTGAGCGGCAAAGCCACCATGGCTACAAACACCAGCTTAAAACGCAACAAGATCGCATCGATACCCAAGCCTAGGAAGGCAGCCACGGCGCGCAAGCGCCGTGTGAGCGTGGCCCCGGAGACGATTGCGCATAATGTCTTGACGAGGTATCAGGCGGCCTTCCATGAATGGGAGGGGGTGCTGGCGTACTCGGTGCAGACGGTGAAGACCCAGCGCCATGCGATTGAGCGCTTTATAGCCTGGTGTGATGAGCGTGGTTTGGACAAGCCACAGGACATCACCCGGCCGATTCTGGAGCGATACCAGAGGCATATTTACCACTACCGAAAGCACAACGGCGCGCCCTTGAGCGTGAGTGGTCAATTGAACTTGATTCTGCCCTTGCAGGCTTGGTTCAAGTGGCTGACCAAGCAGAACCATATTCTGTACAACCCGGCGGCCGATCTTGATCTTCCGACGCGACCCAAGAGCTTGCCGAAGGGTTTACTCAGTGTGAGCCAGGTTGAAACATTGATCGGCAGTTGCGAGGTGACGAGTCCTGAGGGCTTGAGAATGCGGGCCATGTTGGAGATGCTCTACAGCACGGGGATGAGGCGCTTCGAGTTAGCGGGCTTAAAACTGTTTGATGTGGATTTAGAGCGTGGTGCGGTGATGATCAGGCAGGGCAAGGGGGCGAAGGATCGGCTCGTTCCCCTAGGCGAGCGGGCTTGTGCTTGGGTGGACAAATATCTGAGGGAGGTCAGGCCAGACCTTGCGATGGGAGGCGACGACTTCACCCTGTTCTTGGAGGATGATGGTCAGGCTTACGAGCCGGGCCGACTAGGCGATCAGGTCAAGAAACAAATGCAATCCGTTGGCATCGAGCATCAGGGCGCTTGCCATTTACTGCGAACAGCGTGTGCCACGCACATGCTGGAGAATGGGGCCGATATCCGGTTCATTCAAAGCTTGCTCGGCCATGCCAAGTTGGACACCACGCAGATTTACACCCTGGTGAGCTTGGCCAAGCTCAAGGAAGTTCACAACGCAACCCACCCGGCGAAATTACGCAGGCCTACACCTTAAAGGCCTTCCAACGCTCAACCCTTCTGAGCGTTCTCTTGCCCCGACCCGCGCAGGGGCCTAGGACATAATGGGGGTTACGCGAAGTGACATGCGCCGAGACCACTGGGTTGACGAGGCGTTGGCATTGCGCGTAACAAACCATTATGTTGAAGGCTCAGGGCACTTGCCTCTCCACTGAGCATTTACCCCGCAGCGGCCAAGGGGCACACTTCTGTCTGCGGCACCCCGCACGCTTTAAACACCCATGTGAATCGGGGGACCGCTCTCGTCACACTGGTAAACATATCAGTAAAAAAGTGCTTGCAGAAACGCGTATGCGCAAGGCAAAATGGGCCTCTAGGAAAAAATTAACCAAGCAGGGGCATGTGCCCTGGGAAAGTTGGCGCTAAGTGCTTGAATGCGTTTAGGAAAAGTGCTGCCGGTACGACGGAGTTGTGTCGGAGCTTGTTGAGTATCTCTTTAATGAATTGGCGGGCAGATTCGGTGCTTCTTATGGACCACACTGGAGCCAAGGTGAAGGAACTTCGGCGTGTACGTCGCCTACAGCGAGTTGTGCTGGGCTGAGGAATGAGCTCACCATAAATGGGCTTACAGCGAGCGACCCGCCTCTTGAGAGAGTTTGTCCTGAATGTATTCTCGGCGGGGCGGTAGGAAATGCGGGCAGAATTGCTGGTGCACTCACCGGCCCAATCAAGAGCGGGTTCTCTGCATTTGCATCCTCGGCAGGTCTGAGTTACGGGATAAACCTGTCACTCGATGTAGCTGTCGGTATCCCATTTGATTTCAGGACCGCCTCGGTTTCCGCGGTGGGTTCTGGCTTCTTTGGACTTGGGGTCGCGGGCCCCATGGCCACCACCGCGATTTCGCTTGGAAATGTTGGAGCTAAGGCTTGGTGGACTCCCACTTCCCTGTCAGTTGGTCAAGGCATTTCAGCAGCAGGAAAGTACTATGGATCCAACTGACCTGATTTGGGCGGTACAGTTTTTTGGTGCGACCTTACTCACATACTTTCTTACCCAGAAAGTACTAATCAAGCCTGGGAAAATCACACTGCTTGGCCGTGCTATAGCGTTTGGGTGTTGGGCTGGAATTGCAACTAAAGTTACTTACAACCTTACCTGGGTAAACGCCGGAAAGATTGCATTTGGAACTTTCTGTGTCTTTGTCGCTGTTCTCGCATTGGCGGCTTTAGCCTCAAAGAAGTGAGCGCCTTATCGGTCGGATTGAGGCAGGAACGGCTCGATACTGAGTCCTGGGATGTGCTTGAAGTGTTTGGTGTTGCAGGTGATCAGTGGCGTATTGAATTCGAGAGCGGTTGCGGCGATGAGGGCATCAGCCAGACGTAGGCCGTGGGAGTGAGCCCAGGAGTCGATGAGGTCGGCGGCGAGCTGGCCGATGGTTGAGGAGGCCGAGATGATCTCGGTATTGCGTAGTGCTAGGCCCTTCTTGGTTTGCACGAGTTCGGCCTTGGTGTGGCAGCCTTGAGCAACCTCCATGTAGGTCACGATGGAGATTCGCCATTGAGGTAAGAGCGCCAGCCGAACGGTTGCCTTGGGGTGACCTCGAATGAACCAGATCAGAACATCAGAATCGATGAGCATCGGGCTTATCCGCGCCTTGAACCATCATCATTAAAACGCGAGGCCCGAATGCTACGCACGTAGCCAGCCACATCGGCCATGTCTTCGCGGTCGCGCCACATGCCAAAGAGAGGGTTCTCCTCAAGTTTTTTAACGGCGGCTTGCTCCTCTGGTGTTAAGGACTCTTGCTCGATACGCACGGTGACATGTGTATCGGTCGGGAAGCCAAGCTTTGAGCGCCACTCTGGAGGCAATTGATCAATCGGGACATGTTCGATCACGACGGCGTTCATCGTAAGTCTCCTAGAAGGAAAAGAGGTAGGCAAGCACGGTTAGCGGGCTGCCTGAGCGAGGATGGTGTCGAGCATCTCACTGACAAAGCGCTGTTTGGTCCGCGGTAGCTGAGCGATTTGTTCAACTTGTTGTTCGAGCCGTGAGGCAGGGCCGCGCTTGTTGGCGGCGGCTCGCGCTTGGCGAGGTTGACCAAACAAGCTCTCGACAGGGATCTCTAAGGCTGAGGCCACTGCAGGCATGAAGGAGGCTGGCAAACGCAGGCGCCCGCCCTCATAGTGGGCTAGGGTCTGCTGAGCAATGCCGAGGGTTGCAGAGAGCTGCACCTGGGTGATGCCGCGCTCCTTGCGGGTATGGGCAATGCGGGCACCCATGTCTTTAAAAAAAGGCTCGTCCTTGGTGTTCACGATGATCGATTGGAATTTGAAGAAATGGGCATAGCTCAACGTTAGGCGAACGATAATACTCTATTACCGAGTAAATCAAAATGATCTTGCCAGATCCCGTTGGCATCGTTCAAAATATGCCTCTAGGAAAAGATTAAGCGACTGAGGGGAACGCGTCTTCGTTATTGCTGGCCAAGTGCTTGAATTGCCTCAAGAAAGTGTGGCAAACTACGACAGATTCGTGTCGGGGCTTGTTGAGTATCTCTTTAACCACTGTAGCCAAACTGGAACCTGCTTCAACGGGTCTGAAGGGAGTCCTGAAAGCAATCCTCAAGGACTTTCAAATACTGCAGGTGATAAAGCAGGACTGATGGCGCTTGGAGGATTGGTCGCCACCACGGTCGGGGGCGGTACAGTTGGACTAGTCACTACTGCTGCCCGTGCAGCTGCGGCAGGAATGTCCGTGTCGGAGTATTCGGCGGTCGTGGACGTTGCCATTTCAACCGGGCGCACTTCGCCATTGACTGCCGGTGAGGCTACCCTCCTGAAACAGGCGGAACAAAACGCCGGTGTGCAGATAATGAAAAAGGCGATGAGTGATCCGCGGCTGCAAGCTGCCGGTGAGTGGTTCAAGTTTCAGTTGAAAGGCGCTGAAGGAACAGTGCATTACATTCGGGAAAAGGAGACGGGAATCATGCGCGACTTCAAGTTTAAGGACTAGTAAATGTTAGGTGCCACTGTCAGGATCAATCGCCTTGGGGACTTGCTGCCCGAAACGAGAACACGTTTGAAAGCGCTCGGTTGGCGGGAGGAGGCGGGCCTCGCCGTTGGGGCAAAAGTAAAAGCTTGCGCGTTCGGCTTTTGGGACGGCTTAGCTTGGTTGTACGTAGTAGGACCTGATTCTTGGCCCAGCATTTATCCAGCAGAATGCTTTGCCCTCGAAAATGTGGATATTTCGGACTTATGGGGACTCGGAGTAGGTCAAAACGATTTTGCAAGCTATTGGTTTTGTCCGAGGCTCTTTATGATTCCAACGTTCGAAGATTTTTACGAGCGCCTAGTAAATGACGATGCTGAATGTTTGGCGATTTACCAGAGATTTAAACTGGCCAATGGAGTAGGTTGAGTATCTCTTTAATGAGTTAGGCCGAACCAAAATGAATCGGCAGGGTTATACGGGAGAGCCTGGCGACGAGATTGAAGCAAAAAATGCGAGTAGTCGACCTAGGCTTGGTAAGACCACTGATTACCTTCAATTTTCTGCTCAGCTTGGACCGGTTAGCTATTCGTACGTGGTGTCTCTTTACGATGGTTCTAACACTGGTGGGCTTTATTTAAACTCGGGTATGGGTCTTGGACTACAGTTTGTCTCGGGGGAAATCGCTGACCTAAGCTTGGATCGGGCGGCGTTGACAAGAGGCTTTATTGAGGGTCGTGGATACTCCTTCGGTGCATGTGGTGGCATGTGTGTGGGAAGCAATACCTCCATCGACACTACCACCGGCAGTAAAGCGAGTGCAATCGAGTTTGGTATTGGAGTGGGTCTAAAAGTAAGAGGAAATTTATTTCCGTCGGCAGGGCCCAACATTGGTGTGGGCAGTCTCGGTACTAATGACGAGCTATGAGCAAGGTTTTGATATTCGCGTCTATCTTGCTCGCAGCAGTCATTGGTGTAGTGATGATGCTGACACCCCAGAGCCGACCTCCGCCGAGCGTCTCGTTGTTGGAAATGACTCGGGAGTTGAAAGGGATTGTTCAGCTATCGGCATTGAGCGCTGAAAACTATCAGGAAACTAGTGTCCGCGGTAATGCTCTCTTTGTGAGCGTTAGTGTTGATCCAAAGGCTTGGGAGGTTGATGCTGGCGCGCAGTTTGAACGCGCGATTCTCCAAGGTGGATGGCATCGAGTTAAGAGCGGCAAGTTCTGCAAATATCCACTTACCTTGGACCTGAACAGCGGCTGCAAATCTTGTCAACCTCATTATGTCGTGATGAGCCAGCATGATGCGCGCGAATCAGACTGCAGGTAGTTGAGAGCTTTTTAAGCTCACTCGATGAGTAGTTCCACGGCCTGTCGAGCGGTAATGATATTGATGCCGTCGATGTGAGGCAGGCTAAGCAGATGGTTCTTATCGCCGGTGACGATGTAATCGGCTTCGGCGGTGAGTGCGGCGGCGATGACGTGATCATCGTCGGGGTCGTTGGGGACGATGCGGGGCACGCTGCTTGGGGTGACCACGCTAGCGATGGCAAGGTAACGCATCATGAGCATGCCAACGCTGGTGCGCTGACGCAGCAGGTCTTTGGCGAGCTTAGGTTTGCTGAGGGTGTTCTCTCGCTCTTGGATTAAAAAGGGGCTGGTGTACAGGGCCAGGGTAGATCGAGGCAGCAGGGTTGCCTGATCGAGAAGCGCTCGCGATGGGCCTCCCCATAAAAAACCCGAGACGACGATATTGGTATCGAGCAGTAACCTCACGAGGGTTTAGAGGCCTGGGCTTCGGCGGCACGGCGTTCGGCGCGCACTTCGCGCACTTCGCGCACCTGCTCATTGATCATTTCCTCAATCTCTGGGGTGAGCTCTTCGAGAGGGGCCTGTGCCCACATGGCGCGCAAGGCCTCGCCTGCTTGGCGACGTAGTTGTTCGTTGAGTAGGGACTCGATGGCTTCATTATTTAAAAGTCCGGCCGCTTGTGCTCGGGCGGCCAGCTCATCTGATAGTTCGATCTCGATGGTGGTCATGGCTTTAAGCCTCCTGGGGGCTGGGTTGCATATTGACGCGTTGCTTGAGCTTCTCGCCTTCTATGAAGGTGTCGAGGAGCATGGTGATTTGGCGCTTGGCTTTGGGGTCAAGCTTCTCAATTTCTAATAAACGCCGCTCTAGGCGATTGGTGGCTAGGCGCTTGACGCGGCGCGGCTCAACCACGCCGAGGACCACATCGACACTGACCCCGAGCGTTTCCGCGAGCTGGGGGAGCAGATGAGCAGGCGGCGGCGCATTGGGGGCCTCGTAGTAGGCGACCATGCGCTGAGTGATGCCGAGCTCATGGGCTAGCTCGACCTGGGTGTAACCGGCGGTCTTGCGCAGGCTGGCCAAGCGTTCACCGAAAGTAGTGGCGACAAGGGTCTTGCGTTTGGGCATGGGAGGTCTCGAACAAGTGCTGAAAGTCCGTGCTAAAGGCAAAGGTCGGGGTAATGCGGTCATCGGATTGGCATAATATACTAAGAACGTATATTATGCTGTCATCAAATTTATTTGGCAAGGGGAATGCGATGGCTTTTTCTAGCTCGCCCGACTCTTGCATAGCGTATCGGGAGATTTAAATGAGGAGTAAGGTTAATGTCTCAGTTTGTAGCCACTGGACAATAGCTTGAGAGCAACAGCCGAGACCACGATCAGTGCAAAACTCACCACGCCAAGCGACAACCAGGGCGAGGCATCCGATTGTCCAAAGAACCCGTACCGAAAGCCATCAACCATGTAAAAGAATGGGTTGAGGTGCGATAAGCCTTGCCAAAACGGTGGGAGCGACTTCACTGAGTAAAACACCCCAGATAAAAACGTCATGGGCATGATGAAGAAATTTTGAAAGGCTGCAATTTGGTCGAACTTCTCTGCCCAAACCCCGGCGATCAAGCCAAGGGTTCCAAGAATGGCGCTGCCTAGCAAGGCGAACACCAGAATCCATAGCGGCGAGACAAAACTGAGGTGGGTAAACCAGACCGTGACCATAAACACTCCCGCACCCACCACCATGCCACGCACCATGGCGGCCAGCACGTAGGCACCGAACAGCTCCCAGTGCGACAGAGGAGGCAACAAGACAAAGACAATGTTGCCAGTAATTTTGCTCTGAATCATAGACGAGGAGCTGTTCGCAAAAGCATTTTGCAAGACCGACATCATCACTAAGCCGGGCACCAAGAAGGAGGTGTAGCGCACGCCCTCGAAAACTTTGACATTACCTTCCATGACGTGGGAGAAAATGAGTAAATAAAGTAAAGCCGTCAGAATGGGGGCGGCCACGGTCTGAAAGCTGACTTTGAAAAAGCGCAACAACTCCTTCTTAATAAGCGTGTTGAAGCCGAGCATTTGAAAGCCGTGGCTACTCATGTCGATGCTCCGCGATTCATAATTTTGACAAAGACGTCTTCGAGATCGGCATGGGCCAGTTCCATCTCCTCAATTTTGCAGCCTGCGAGGCGGAGCGCGCCTAGGAGCGGCTCAACCTCCTCGTAGTTTTCTAACTGAAGGATCACGGCGCCATCGGCACGCGTGTTGACGACGCGGCTTTGAAACTGGGCAGGGAGGGGCGCGCCCGACAGCCGCAAATTAAGGCGACGCTGCGAAAAGGTTTGCAACAAGGCGCTGGTCTTTTCGAGCGCCACGACCTTACCCAATTTGAGCATCGCAATACGGGTGCAAAGCTCCTGCGCTTCTTCGAGGTAATGCGTGGTCAAAATAATGGTGTGGCCGCGCTGGTTGAGTTTTTGAATAAACTTCCACAGGGCTTGGCGAAGCTCCACGTCGACGCCTGCTGTGGGCTCGTCGAGCACGATCACGGGCGGCTGATGTACCAGGGCTTGCGCGACCAGCACGCGGCGTTTCATGCCGCCGGACAAGGTGCGCATATTGGCATTGGCTTTGGAGGTGAGGTCCAACTCTTCGAGCACTTCGTCTATCCAGGCGTCGTTGCCCTTGACCCCGTAGTAACCCGACGTAAAGCGCAGCAACTCTCGAACATTGAAAAAGGGATCAAATACCAATTCTTGGGGGACAACACCCAGCGACTTACGCGCAGCTCGAAAATCCTTCACAACGTCATGGCCCATCACCTCAACGCGACCCGAGGTTGGGCGACTGAGCCCTGAGATCAGGGAGATTAAGGTGGTTTTTCCAGCGCCATTCGGGCCGAGTAGCCCAAAGAATTCGCCTTGCTCAACTTGTAAGGAGACGCCATCCAGCGCTTTGAGCACTTTCTCGCCAGAGGAGTTTTGACCACGGCCAAAGTGCTTGGCAGCGTCAGTGACTTGGATCGCCGGTAGCGATTTAGAGGAAGGAGAGATCAAATGTGCTCACGAAAAAATGCGGTCCACGCCGTACAAGGCGGCAAGTTTACGCAGTTTTTCAGGAGCATGCAGAAGTGCGGTTTTTGGAGCTATTTGAACCAACGCCGCGAGACCGGCTGAATCGAACTCGGCGAGCTTGGAAAGATCAATGTTAGGGCTTGCAGCGGCTAGCTGATTTGCGAGGAAGCGACTCGCTTCGCTCGCGGTGAGTTTGCTAGGCTGAAGCGCCGGGTTCGCGGCGGCAGTGGAGGTCATGACCAGTACTTAATGTTTCAATACTTACTTCTTGTCAGGGCTCTCAAACTGCTTGTTTTTAGCAACCAGTGCGGCCAGGAGACCGTCAATACCCTTGGCATTCAATTCGACTGAGAACTGATTACGATAGCTTTCGACAAGCCACAACGAGCCCACATTGACATCGTAGATCTTCCAACCTGAGTCGGATTTCTCCATCCGGTAATCGAGAGGAATGGCCTCGCCGCGTTTCGGAGTAATTTCACTACGGACGATCACTTCTGTGTCTGTGGCTGCCGCACGCAGAGGTTTCACCTTAATTACTTGGTCCTTAAACTGAGTCAAGGCCCCCGAGTAGGTGCGAACCAAGAGGGTACGAAACTCGAAAATCAAGCGTTTTTGCTGGTCAGGTGTCGCTTGGCGCCAGCCGCGACCGACTGAAAGCGAGGTCATGCGCTCGAAATTGACGTTCGGCATGATGGTGGTGTCGATTAAATCGGAGATTCGTTTGAAATTACCGGCTTGAATTTCTTTGTCGTTTTTGATTTGATCGAGAACCTTGTTGCTCAGATCTCGTATCAGTTCATCGGGTGCGCCTGCGTCGGCACGGGCCTGACTGATCGGGGCAACGAACAGGGCTACGCCTACCGCGAACATCGAGGCGCTGCCTAAAGTTGATAGTCCCACGCCAAGCGTGAGGCTCGATGCGAGCGCCGCGCGCAAAGTCGAGGAGCGAACGGAAACAACTCCTCTGTTAATTGACCATCTCTTACTTGCTTGGCTACTCACGACATTCATTCGAAATCCTTCAACAAATCAGCCTGTTACAGCGGCTTCCTACCGGTCTGGCACCATAATATTTGTACCCGATAGGCTGTTAACGCAAGAAAGACCGTAACGACATACAGCGTTTACTTGTTGTTACCCTCTTCCGTCAGCTTATCCTCAGGTGGGTCGCCGTCATAGACCAAACGCTTACGGCGGGCCAAGTAGGAATCTCGTATTAGATCGTAACGGTCGATGGCTGCACTGTCTGCGATTTTTTCCACATCCAGAAAACTTGCTCGAGTATCGACTAGACGAACGATCCGTGTACGATCCCGATCGCCAGTTTTACGAATTTTACGGATGGGGTCGCCCAGGGTGTCGGGCACGATGCTAAAACCGTCACGAAGATTGGAGGGTCCGAGAAGAGGGAGCACCACATAGGGCCCGGGGGGCACTCCCCACGTTCCTAGGGTTTGGCCGAAGTCTTCATTATGGCGTTCCAGCCCCAAGTCGCTGGCAACGTCTGCAATACCTGCCAAGCCGACCGTTGAGTTGATCAGCACGCGCGTCCAGTCGGACAGTGCATCCTTCGGTTTACCTTGAAGCAGACTGTTGACCCCGACCCAGACGTCGTTGACGTTGCTCAACACATTGCCGATCATGCCTCGAAACAGCTCAGGGACGACCGCGCGATAGGCCCTGGCGATGGGCTTGGTGATGAGATTATCTGCACCGGTATTGAAGCTAAACACCGCGCGATTGATACCCTCGATTGGGTCGAAGGCTTGTTCGCCCTTTTTTAAAATCTTCAGTGGAGAGTCGGCAGGTATTTGTGTGGAAGCGCATCCCGACAAGAGTAAGCCCGAACAGAGCGCTAAAGAGCCAGCCCATCGCGCGAACAGAGGTCTACCGGTAGGTAGTGAAAATAAAGTGAACATCACCAGGCCTAGCTTCATTTGTTGGATTCCTTTGCACTGTCTTTGCCATTGCCGTCTTTCGGCGAATCCTTACTGCCGCCATCGGCAGCTTTGCTGTAGAGAAACTGGCTGATGAGGTTTTCGAGCACCACGGCCGACTGCGTCATTTTGATACTGTCGCTTTCGGCGAGATTTTTAGCGTCACCACCAGGCTCCAAGCCAATGTATTGCTCGCCGAGTAGCCCAGAGGTCAAGATCTTGGCTGAGGTGTCTTTTGGAAACGGATAGCGCTTATCCAGGGCAATGCTCACTTCGGCTTGGAAGCTTTCCCTGTTAAACCCAATCTCGGTCACGCGACCCACGACGACACCGGCACTTTTTACCGGTGCGCGTGCTTTGAGTCCGCCGATATTGTCGAACTTGGCCTTCACGTGGATGGATTCGGCGGTGGAAAAGCTGGTGAGGTTCGCGGCCTTAAGCGACAGAAAAAGAATAGCCCCCAAGCCCAGTAGGACGAAGAGCCCGACGAAAATATCAACACTGCGTCGGTTCATAAAAGTACTCTCATTAAATACTAAACATTAAAGCGGTGAGGACGAAATCAAATCCTAACACCGCTAAAGAAGAGGCAACCACGGTAGTGGTGGTAGCGCGCGCCACGCCTTCAGGGGTGGGCGTGGCCTCATAGCCCACGAACAGTGACACAAAGGCACAGATGAAGCCGAAGACCACGGACTTGATGAGCCCGTTTCCGACGTCGGCATAAACATCAACACCCGCTTGCATTTGCGACCAAAAGGCGCCGCTGTCGACGCCGATGAGCTGGACGCCGACCAGATAGCCGCCGATGACGCCAATGGCGGAGAACAGGGCTGCAAGTAAAGGCATGGCAATCAGCGCGGCCATGAAGCGTGGGGCGAGTACCCGCGCCATGGGGTCAACCGCCATCATTTCCATGGCACTTAGCTGTTCACCGGCCTTCATGAGGCCAATTTCTGCGGTAAGCGATGTGCCCGCACGGCCCGCGAAAAGGAGCGCAGCAACCACGGGCCCTAACTCGCGCACCAAGGACAAGGTGACGAGCAGCCCGAGCGCTTGCTCAGAACCATACCGCTGTAGGGTGTAATAGCCCTGCAACCCTAGTACCAGCCCGACAAACAAGCCAGAGACCAAGATAATGGAGAGCGAGAAGTTGCCGATGAAGTGAATTTGATCAATGATCAGCCGAGGGCGTCGCCATGCCGCCAGGGCCAATGCACAAAGCCGAAAGAAAAATCGGCCCCCATAGCCTATTCCAGTGATTCTGGCCTGAACCCATGCGCCAAGCGCTGCAATGCGATCAACAACATTCATGGTGCGCTCCCCTTATCGTGGGCGCTTGTCACCTGGGCGGTTGGCGGGGAACTCATGCTCGCGAACCCGAAAGCCTCGTCGAGGCTGGGCGCAGGGTAGTGAAAGGCCACGGGCCCATCGAGCTTGCCATCGAAAAACTGTCGAGCAAACGGGTCTGGCGTCGCCCGCAATTGCGCAGGCGTGCCTTCGGCCGAAATTTTCCCACCTGCGAGCAGATAGGCATAGTCGCAAATCTCAAAGGCTTCGTTGACATCATGCGTGACCACGATACTGGTGGCCCCTAGCGCATCGTTCAGGCTGCGAATGAGGCGGGCAATGGTGCCCATCGAAATCGGATCCAGCCCCGTGAAGGGCTCGTCATACATGATAACCGGCGGGTCGAGAGCAACGCTACGGGCCAAGGCCACGCGCCGTGCCATGCCGCCCGATATTTCGGAGGGCATGAGCATGGCCGCACCGCGCAGGCCGACAGCTTGGAGCTTCATCAATACCAGCGTGCGAATCAGGTCGTCGCTCAGGTCGGTGTTTTCGCGCAGCGGGAAGGCCACGTTATCAAACACCGAAAGATCGGTAAACAGGGCGCCATGTTGAAACAGCATGCCCATTTTCTTGCGAACTTTGAACCATCCTGCACGGTCTAAGCCGGTCAGTTCTTGCCCGTCTAAAACAATCGAGCCTTGCTGCGGCACTTGCTGCCCGCCAATAAGCCGCAATATCGTTGTTTTGCCGCCTCCCGAGCCACCCATGAGCGCGGTCACGCAACCTTTTGCAAAACGCAGGCTCACCCCATCCAAAATCTTTCGCTCGGCATAGCCAAATACGATGTTGTCGAGGCGTAGAAAAGCATCAGGGTCGGTTGCAGAGTTCACGGACGCGATCTTACCTTAGTCCTTATATACGTCGTAGACCGCTTTCGGCCGCAATCACTTGCTCCAGGCGCCCTAGTAACACCACCGAATCGCCGCCCTGTAGGGTGAACTCGGGCTCAGGACTGGCCGTACGGCCGCGCTTGCCCACCACGGTGGTGACGCTTGCGCCATGCCAATCAATGTCTTTAATGGTGCGGCCAATGGCTAGGGAGTCCTTGGGGAGCGCAAAGGTATGGAGATGCAAAGGGTCTTTCTCAATCTGATCTTCTTGTGCATCGTCAGCGCCGTGGAAAAAGCCTTGCAACACGCGGTAGCGATCTTCGCGAATGTCACGCATGCGTTTCAGCACTTGAGCAGCAGGTAGGCCTGCCAGGGCCAAGGCATGCGAGGCCAGCACCAGACTGCCTTCTGAGATTTCGGGGATCACTTCGGTCGCCCCGGCTTCGCGCAGTCGATCAAGATCGGCCTCGGTTTCGCAACGTACGATCGTGGGCAGGTGGGGCGCTAACTCACGTAGGAGACGCAGTAGTTTGAGTGTGCTGGGGACGTCACCAAACGTAATCACCATGGCCTTGGCGCGGTGAACCCCCGCGGCCAGCAAGGCATCTTTTTTTAAGGCGTCGGCATAGACGACGGCCTCACCGCCTTGGGTGGCTAGGCGAACTCGGTCGGCATCCAAATCGAGGGCGAAGTAGGGTATTTTTTCGCTGGATAACACATGGGCAAGCGCTTGGCCAGAACGGCCAAAACCCGCGATCAGGATATGTTTACTGCGTCCGAAACTTTTTGCCGCAATGTTTTGCAACTGCATGGATCGCTCAAGCCATTCCTGCGAAGAAGCGCGTAACGCCAGGCGATTCGCTTGCATAATGAATAGCGGGCTAATGAGCAGCGAAATCAGCATGGCGGCCAAGGCAAACTGAATGGTCTCTTCGCTCAGGAGCTTGACACCGACCGCCTGCGTCAAGAGAACAAAACCGAATTCACCCGCCTGGGCCAACCAAATACCGGTACGTATGGCGATCCCGTTGCTGGCCTTAAAAAGTCTTGCCAGCCCCCAGACTAAAACAAACTTACCCAGCACGGGTACGCAGAGCAAGGCCAACACCTGAGGCCAGCCCGAGGCCACCACCTCGAGATTGAGTTTGGCACCAATTGAGACAAAAAATAAGCCGAGGAGTACGTCGCGAAAGGGCTTGATGTCCTCCTCCACTTGATCACGAAACTCGGTCTCGGCAATCAACATCCCCGCAACAAAGGCACCCAGTTCCATGGACAAGCCCGCCTTGCCAGTCAGCCAGGCGAAGAACAGGGTTGCGAGTAAGACGTTGAGTGTGAACAGTTCATGAGATTTTTGTCGAGCTACGAGGCGAAACCAGTGTCCCATCAAGCCGGGGCCAAATTTGAGCAGTAAAATCAGTAGGCAGGCTGCTTTAAACATGGCCACGGCCAAGGCCCACATCCAATCGTTGCCACCCGCGGCCAATGCAGGAATCACGACGAGAAGCGGGATCACCGCTAGATCTTGGAAAAGGAGAACGCCGAAGACCCGTTGTCCATGCTCAGACTCGATTTCACGCTTTTCGGCCAGTATTTTCATGACCAGTGCGGTAGACGAAAGTGCCAGCGCTCCGCCCAAGGCAACCGCCCCGCGCCAATCGGTGCCGCCCGGGAAAAACCAGGCGATGAGTCCGGCAGGCGCTAAAACGAGCACGGCCAAAGAGATGACAATACTTAAAGTCACTTGAGCCGTGCCCAGGCCAAAAACATGATGGCGCAGGGTTTTGAGCTTATCGAGGTTAAACTCCAAGCCAATCGAAAACATAAGAAACACGACACCGATCTCACCAAGCGCCTGTGTACTCTGATCGTTCGCCGTTAAGCCGGCCGCATGAGGGCCAAGCAAGACGCCCACCAGAAGGTAGGCGACAAGAGGAGGCAGCCCAATGGCGCGTAGTGCGACCACCGCCAAAACGGCCGCGGCAAGCAGTGCTAAGGTAAGTTCGAGAGAGCTAAGCATGACCCATATATATACTCGACCCTGATGAGAGTTCAAAATTCACCAATATCCACCGAAAGGGTGATCGCCCAAGGCCGCGAAGTGCTGCGCATCGAAGCCGAGGCCTTACTTGCTCTGGTGGATCGACTAGATGCCAGTTTTGAGGCGGCCTGCCGACTCATTCTGGCCTGTCAAGGTCGTGTCGTGGTCAGTGGTATCGGCAAGTCGGGCCATGTGGCTCGAAAAATAGCCTCTACGCTTGCTTCCACGGGA
>JAYVKZ010000418.1:0-9263 GCA_043767985.1 Betaproteobacteria bacterium | reverse complement strand
CCTCGCAGCATCATCATCATGACAATGTAGGTGAATAGGCTCGGAATGGTGAGGCAGGTATAGCGCAGGTGAATATCGGCATAGCCTCGAGCAGCTGTCGGCGTACCCATCAAGTCAAGAATGTTCGGGGTAAAGAACCAGCCCACTGCCGCAAAGAGACAGGCCAGACCAAGCACCATGCTGAGCGAGGTGCCGACCACTCGGCGTACTGCCTTAGGGTCGTTAGCGCCTAGGGATTGACCCACCGCCACACCGGACGATGTGCCGATGCCCATGGCCGTGCCCAACATCATGTACATGAAGACATTGGCGGTGACGACCGCCGTGAGGGCGTTAGGATCCAGCACCCGGCTGACCCAAATCGCTGCCCAAGTGCCCACCAGCGAATGCAAGAGGCTGGTGACTAACAGTGGCAGTGCGAACTTGGCCAGGGATGCACTGATCGGACCGTCGATCAGCTTCTGGGTGTTCAGCGCGCGGCGCAACCCTAAGGTCGGCGCTTGGATCGTTTCATCGGTCTGACTCATCGCGAATGAAGCTCGCTATGTGGCCTGCTGGACGATTCGAATCCCATTAACAATAGCTTCCCGAAGATCGAAAGTGATCAAGACAATCAGCCTACTACTGTAAACCTAAGTCTTGATTTGACGAAGTCAACGCTATCATTTTCATAATTCGCATGCATTGCTTGAAAGTGCGCTGCACCATGTGCTAGCCTGCACAGATGCTGACAGTGACCTCCTCCTAGACAATGCACGCGTACGTTCTTCGTAGACTGCTGGCGTTAATTCCAACCTTGCTGTTCGCCAGCCTGATTGTCTTTTTCACGGTGCGGCTGATTCCGGGCGACGTCATTGACATGATGCTCAGCCAAAACGATGTCAGTGCCGGGAAGATGGACCGTGAGGCCCTGATCAAGGCGCTTGGCATGGATAAGCCGATCCTGACCCAGTATTTTTCATGGCTAGGTCAGGTCTTGCAAGGGAATTTTGGAAATTCACTTTGGCAATCGACGCCCGTGCTGGAGCGACTCATTGAGCGCTTGCCCATTACGGCTGAGTTAGGCGCCTTGGCCTTGTTGAT
The DNA here is from genome assembly GCA_043767985.1 of Betaproteobacteria bacterium. Classification (GTDB taxonomy): domain Bacteria; phylum Pseudomonadota; class Gammaproteobacteria; order Burkholderiales; family Burkholderiaceae_E; genus JAPOKJ01. Next base: position 8,180 of record JAYVKZ010000418.1, on the reverse strand, counting down.
TGGCGTAATGATTGCCTTACCCATCGGCGTATATTCTGCGATTCGCCAAGATACGATGGGCGATTTTTTGACGCGCTCATTCTCCATTCTACTCCTCGCAATACCGAGTTTTTGGTTAGGCACGATGGTGGTGGTGGTGCCTTCCATTTACTGGGGTTGGTCTCCCCCAGTAAGTTACATCCCTTTTCATGAGGACCCTTGGGGGAACCTAAAGCAAATGCTTTTGCCTGCGGCTGTGCTCGGCGCGTCCCTTTCGGCTGTCACCATGCGTATGACCCGGACCATGATGCTCGAAGTGCTCCGTCAAGACTATATCCGTACCGCCTGGGCCAAGGGGCTGTCTGAAAAACTGGTGGTGGTTCGCCATGCTTTGCGTAATGCGTTGATTCCTGTAGTCACGCTCATCGGTTTGCAAGCACCCTTATTGATTGGTGGTACGATTATTTTAGAGCAGATCTTTGGTATTCCTGGCATGGGAAACCTGTTGCTCGATGCAGTGAACACCCGCGACTACCCAATCATTACAGGAGTATTTTTGGTGGTTGGTGTTGCCGTGATGCTTATTAATCTGATTGTTGATCTTAGCTACGGTTTACTCGATCCCCGGGTACGAGTTCGTTCATGACGGGTGTTCAATGACTACGATCACGGCATCGCCTTCTATTGCACCAAAACGCCAACATGGCGCGGTGGTTCAGTTTGTTCTGCGTCTCTTCCGCGAAAAGCCAGTAGGCGCTGCCGCTGGTACGATCTTCTTGATTTTCCTGCTGTGCGGCATTCTTGCACCGCTCCTCGCACCCTACGGGTTTAACGAGATTAGCCCAATCAATCGCTTGAAGCCTCCTTCCTGGAAGTTTCCTTTCGGTACAGACAATCTCGGCCGCGATATGCTGTCGCGTTGCCTGTATGGGGCTCAGTTGTCGGTGATCATTGGTTTGTCGGCAGCAACTTTGGCGACGGTCATCTCGGTGACCATCGGCATCCTGACCGGCTATTTGGGTGGGCGCTTTGACCTCATTACCCAACGCTTTGTCGATGCTTGGATGAGCTTTCCGGACATTGTCATTTTGATCGTCGTCGTGTCGGTGATTGGTCCGGGCATGCCGCAAATCATTGGCGTGCTCGGCCTGCTCCTTGGCATTGCCGGTTCACGCATTATTCGAAGTGCAGTAGTCACGACTCGCGAAAATATGTATGTGCATGCAGCTCAATCGACTGGGGCGTCCACTTGGCGTATCCTGTGGCGCCATCTTTTGCCCAACATTATGCCGCCCATCATTGTGCTGTTCACCACTCGGGTAGGCGCAGTGATTCTTGCTGAGTCTGGCTTGTCGTTCTTGGGGCTTGGCGTGCCACCCCCAGCACCGACCTGGGGCGGTTTGTTATCAGGCAGTGGCCGCACCTATATGTTTCAAGGACCATGGCTGGCGCTCGCGCCAGGGCTGTGCCTGACGGTTGTGGTGTATGCCACCAATGTCTTCGGAGATGCTTTGCGAGATCTGCTGGATCCGCGCATGCGAGGGTCGAGGTAATGTTTAGAGAGAAGTTGGAGTCGTCGTAATTCAATCGGAACAAACCGATTGGTAAAAATGAGGAGACGGGAATGAAACTTAAAACGAATTTGGGTGCCAGGGCGAAGAAGTTGAACGCATTTGCGGTCGCTACCCTCACGAGTGCATTGGCCTTATTGCCTGTGGCCGCCACGGCACAAAATGAAAAACCACAATACGGTGGTTCCTTGAGCATTGGGATGGTGTATGTGACCCTCTCGCCCCTGACCTGGGACCCGACCGACTGGCCTTGGAAATATGCTCAAGATACCGGCTTGATGCATGAGTCGCTGATGGCGGCCGACTTGTCAAAGTCCAAGCGTAAGGGTGGCCCGTACGCGTTTACTGCGGATTCTTGGTTACCGACCGATGGTATTCGTGGCGAACTTGCGGAGAGCTGGAAGTTTTTGGAGAACCCACCTCGAGTTGAGTTCAAACTGAGAAAGGGCATTATGTTCCCGGATAAGCCGGGGATTATGAAATCGCGCGAATTTACATCGCAAGACGTGGTGGAGTCCCATTATCGGCTCGATAAAAGTCCTAAAAAGGTCGCCACCTTCTTTGACCATATTGACAAAGTTGAAGCGCCTGACAAATACACGGTTGTCTTTACCTTCAAGGGCTATTTTGCCGAGTGGGATTATCGTTCTGGCTGGGGTTACTACTCCAGTATCGTGCCAAAAGAAGTGGCGGATGCAGGTGCCAAGGACTGGAAAAACCATGTCGGCACCGGCCCTTTCCAATTGACGGATTATGTTCAGGGCAATACAGTCACCTTTACCAAAAACCAGATTTACTGGGATAAGGAGGCGATTGGGTCCCAGCAATACAAGTTGCCTTTCGTCGACAAGATCAATTACCGAATTATTAAAGACGAATCTGCCTATCTCACTGCCTTGCGCACCGCCAAATTGGATGTGCTCGAAGGTGTACGCTGGAGCGCAGTCGATGAGCTGAAGAAGAATGCACCGGCGTTAAAGTGGAATCGCTACCTGGATACCGGCGGCACTTTTCTCGCCATGCGCTTAGACCAAAAGCCATTCGATGATGTACGGGTGCGTCGAGCGCTGAACATGGCGGTGAACAAACAGGAAATCGTTAAGTCTTTCTACAACGGTAACGCCGAATTATTTGGCTACCCGATGCATCCTGACTACATTGGCTACTATGAGCCGCTCGACAAGATGACTGAATCCGCGCGTGAGTTATTTGTTTATAACCCAGAGAAGGCCAAAGCTTTGTTGGCCGAAGCGGGCTATCCGAAAGGCTTTACCTTTAAGACGCAGGTTTGCTCCTGCTCTCCTGACCATATGGAGCTCCTTCCTTTGGTGGCGGCCTATCTCGAGAAGGTTGGGGTGAAGATTGAAATCCAACCGATGGAGTACGGTGCGTTTCTGTCTGCGATGACCTCGCGAACCCATACTGCGGGTTACTTTATGCGTAATGGTCACACCAATCCCACGACCTCAATTCGCAAGAGCTTTGTGAGCAAGCAGCTTTGGAATCCGTCCGGCTATTCAGATCCAGAGTTTGATAAGCGCATGGCGACCGTTTACGCGGAGCGTGATGAGGGCAAACGCCAGTTGTTGGTCAAAATCATGACCCGCGATATCGTTGAAAAAGCGCCCTATATTTGGCTACCGGTCTCCCATGTCTATACGGCTTGGTGGCCTTGGGTCAAAAACTATGGGGGCGAGCTTCGAGCCGGTTCTGAGCGACCTGGGCCCATCCATGCACGCATGTGGGTGGATCAGGACATAAAAAAGAAAATGGGCTTTTGATGTCGCTTGCCTATAACTCACGAAGAAAGGCAAGTTGTGTCGGCTAGTGCGGGTACGGCTTTACTGAGCGTTCGCAATCTCGTCACACGCTTTCGGACTGAGCGAGGCGAAGTGACGGCGGTCGATAGCGTGTCTTTTGATGTGGATGCGGGTGAGACCTTGGCCATTGTGGGTGAGTCAGGCTCAGGCAAAAGTGTCACCGCGCTGTCTATTTTGCGTTTGATCCCGAATCCGCCGGGCCGCATTGAAGCTGGTGAGATCCTTTTCGATGGAAAGGATCTCTTGAAACTGTCCGATGCTGAGGTGCGCGCCATGCGGGGGAACCGCATTGCCATGATTTTTCAGGAGCCTATGAGTTCGCTGAACCCGGCGATTACGATCGGTCGGCAAGTGGCCGAGCCAATTAACTTGCATCAAAAGAAGCCCTGGAGCAAGGCGCTGGAAATGGCTCGTGATTTGTTGGGCGCCGTGCGCATGTCGGACACCGCATCGCGCATCAATGCCTACCCTCATCATTTCTCGGGTGGCATGCGACAACGGGCGATGATTGCCATGGCCCTGGCCTGCAAACCTCAGTTGATCATTGCGGACGAGCCAACCACGGCACTGGATGTGACAGTCCAAGCCCAAATCTTGGACTTGTTGAAAGACTTGGCGCAAGGCACACGCTCAGCCCTCATACTGATTACGCACGATCTCGGCGTCGTTGCCCGCTATGCGGATCGCGTGGTTGTAATGTATGCCGGACGAGTCGTTGAGTCGGCACCTGCCGCTGAACTCTATTCGAAGCCGAGGCATCCTTATACCCGTGGCTTGATGGCTTCTGTGCCTCGTATTGATGGTGATACGAGTCGGCAACTTCTACCGATTGAAGGGCAGCCGCCGAATTTAGCTGCGCTACCACCGGGTTGTGCTTTTGCGCCGAGGTGTCGCCAAGCGAGTGATGCTTGTCGAGACTCGCGTCCACCACTGCGCGACATTGGACTGCGGCACCAAGTTGCTTGCATTTTGGAGGCTTAAGGGCAATGTCTGAGCCGATTCTGAATGTGCAGGACTTGAAAGTCCATTTCCCGGTGATTAAGGGAATCGTTTTTCAAAAGCAGGTGGCCACGGTGAAAGCTGTGGATGGGGTGTCTTTCTCTTTGGGGCGGGGCGAAACACTGGGTCTGGTCGGGGAGAGTGGCTGCGGCAAGTCAACCACCGGCTTGGCTGTGTTGAGGATGCAGGCTGCGACCAGCGGCAGCATCGAATTTGAAGGCCAAGACATTACCCATTTTGATAAAGATCAAATGCGGCCCTTGCGGCGGCGCATGCAGATGGTGTACCAGGACCCTTACGGGTCTTTGAACCCGCGTATGAAAGTACGCGATATTGTCGGCGAGCCGCTTGAGGTTCATGGCCTGGACAAGAATCGCGGCGAATTTGAAGATCGTGTGGCCAAGCTACTGAGTACGGTGGGCTTGCTGCCCGATATGGCCGATCGCTATCCGCACGAATTTTCGGGTGGTCAGCGTCAAAGGATTGGCATTGCTCGAGCACTGGCGCTTGAGCCTAGCCTCATTATTTGTGATGAGCCAGTATCGGCTCTCGATGTTTCTATCCAGGCACAAGTCGTTAATGTCTTTGTAGAATTACAGGAGAGGCTAGGACTTTCCTACCTTTTCATTGCTCATGATCTGGCCGTCGTTCGCCACATGAGTGACCGAATTGCGGTGATGTACTTGGGGCGAATCGTGGAGGTGGCAACACGCGAGGATTTGTACCGTACGCCGCTGCATCCCTATACCATGGCCCTGCTTGCTGCGGTGCCCGTGGCCGATCCGGTCATTGAAGCCTCCCGTCAGCGAGTCATCGTGTCTGGTGAAGTGCCCAGTGCAATGAACCCACCTCCGGGTTGCCGTTTTCATACCCGTTGCCCACAGGCGATGGAGCGTTGTAAGGTGGATGATCCGGTAATGCGTGATCTTGGCGCTGGCCGCTCAGTGGCCTGTCACCTACATAGCGTCTAAGCTTTGTGCAACACTGAGCGAGAAGCGATGCTTTTTCGTCGTGATATCGTCTCGTGTGGCGATTGAGGGCAAGATTGAAATTGCGCCAGATCGATCACTAAGGAGATGAATCGATGAAAATATTGACGAGATACGTGTTGGCTTTGTTAGCAACGACTGCATGGTCGATGGCTCATGCGCAAAGCGATTTTCCAGTGAAGCCCATCCGTCTGATTATTCCCTTTACTCCTGGAGGTGTGACTGACACGAGTGGCCGCTACATCGCCGAGCAGCTCTCGCTCAAATTAAAGCAACAGGTGATTGTTGAAAACAAGCCGGGTGCCTCGGGCAACATTGGTGCTAATTTAGTGTCGACTGCCGACCCAGACGGCTATACCTTGCTGCTTGGTTTTGACGGTACCCTGGTCATTAATCCTCATGTGTTTGACAAGTTGCCCTTTGATCCGATCAAGAGTTTCTCGCCCATTGGAAAGATTGGTGACGCGGTATTGATCTTGGTGTCGAGCAATGAGTTCCAAGGAAAGAATTTGGCCGATGTTGTGACGCTCTCCAAAAAGCAGGCCAATGGGTTGCCCTACGGTACTTCGGGCGCAGGGAGCACCCCCCATATTGCGGGTGAGCTGTTTAAGCAAAAAACCGGTGCAAGCCTGCAGCATATTCCGTATAAAGGCGGGGGCCAGGCCTTGATCGATTTGATGGGCAATAACATTCCCTTGGTGTACACGGCTGTGGCCGGTGCCTTGCCTCATATCAAGAATGGCAAGATTCGGGCGATTGCGGTTTCTAGTGCGCAGCGAACCAGCTCACTACCGGATACGCCAACTTTTATCGAGGCGGGGTTTAAAGACTTTGAACTAAGTAGTTGGGTTGGCTTACTTGCCCCAGTCAAAACACCGGAGGCCATTATGAGTAAGTTGAATGCGGCACTTAATGAGGTGCTTCATTCACCTGCCGCTAAAGAGCGCCTCTTAGGCATGGGCATTGCCGCGACACCGGGGACAGGTGAAAAGTTTGCAGAGCAAATCCGTCAAGACTTGGCTCGATTTGGTCCGGTCGTTAAGGCCGCTGGTGTGGCGCCTCAATAATGCAACTCACTGACACTGAACAATCGCTTCTGCTCAAGGTCAGCGAACTTTGTCGGGACCTTATTTCTCCCTCGGCCGCTCAGTGGGAGCGTGAGCGTCGCATTGGCCATGAAGGCCTGAAGGCAGCGGTCGATCTGGGTCTGACTCGCTTGCAGGTGCCCGCCTCGCACGGTGGCTTGGACATGTCGTTCTCCTGTAAAGCACGCATGGCAGACATTTTGGCGGCTGGGGATTTTGGTTTCACGATGTCCTTGATCAATACCCAAAATGTAGCTGCCAAACTGGCGCGTGATGCCAGCCCTGAGATTGCCGCGCGCTACGTACCAGACCTGATCGCGGGTCGACGACTCGGGTGTACGGCCTTAACTGAGCCGGGCGCGGGTTCTGACTTTGCGGCCATCACCACCTTTGCGAAACCCTGCGACGGAGGCTGGCAAATCGATGGAGCGAAGGCCTGGATCACCAATGCTGCCGAGGCCGACGTGATTATTTTGTATGCCCAAACCGAGCTTGGTTCCGGCGGGCGCGGGATTGCCGGCTTCTTGGTGGATGGCCGACGCGCGGGGTTCATTCGTGAGTCAGCGTTTGCCTTAGGCGGTCAGCACACGATTGGTTGCGGCGGCTTTGCGCTCAAGGCTTATGTGGCGAAACAGGATGAGATGCTGCATCCTCCAGGCCAAGCTTTTAAGGCCGCGCTTGGGTCGATCAATGGCGCGCGTACCTATATCGCCGCGATGAGTTGCGGCATGGTAAGTGAGGCGTTAAGAGTTGCGAGTGAGTTCGGCGAGCGACGCAACAGTTTTGGAAAATGTTTGGCCGATCATCAAGGCTGGCGCTGGCGGCTTGCGGAGGCTGCGAGCGAGTTGGCTGCGAGCCGCTTGATGGTGAACCATGCCGCCCAACTGATTGACGCTAAGCAGGACGCGCAACTTGCCGCCGCGCAAGCCAAGTTGCTCGCTACCCGCATGGCGGACCGTCAACTCCCGATACTTGCCCAAGCCATGGGTGCTGAAGGATTGCGCGAACATTACCCCTTCGCGAGACACTTAATGGGTGCTCGGGTGGCCGGTTTTGTAGATGGTTCGACAGAGATGTTGCTGGAGCGGATCTGCGCGGTCATGCGCGCTTGAGCGCTACTGTCCGAGGATTAGGCTTAGGCTTAGGGGTAGACTGCTGAAAACCTAGAGCTGCATAATTCATTCACTACACTTACACGGAGAAAACGATGCTAACTCAACTAAGAAATTCAGTCTTGTTGGGCTGTGCTTTTGCCTTCATTGGCTTGCCTGCCGCTGCGCAGTCCCTACCTGACCTGACCCTAAGCCGACTGGATTGTGGCACACCGGTGCTCAACGATGTTGGCCGTTTTAACGACGCTTTTGTCTACAACGGCCTGAAGGTGCTTTTTACGTATAGTTGCTACCTTGTGAAGCGTGGCGACGACTATTTACTGTGGGACACGGGCCATTCCATGAGTGCGGGAGCACCCGCGCCGAAGGTGAGCATTGTTGATCAATTGGCGAAAATTAACATTAAGCCCGAGCAAATCAAATTTGTAGGCATTAGTCATTATCATGCCGATCATACCGGTCAGCTTCCCTCCTTTCCTGGGTCGACGGTTTTGATTGGTAAGGGCGATTGGGATGGCATCACAGCTCCCAAGCCAAACGTCAGTGCTAGCGTTGCGCCGTTTGCTCATTGGATCAGTGGCGGCGGGAAGCTCGAAACATTGGCGGGCGATAAAGATGTTTTCGG
>JAYVKZ010000417.1:0-3381 GCA_043767985.1 Betaproteobacteria bacterium | reverse complement strand
GATGCCACGGATGTTGTTCACAACCAGTGTGGCCAAGGCTTCGCCATCAACTTCTTCAGCGATGATCAGGAGTGGTCGGCCAGCTTTTGCAACTTGCTCAAGAATAGGCAAGAGTTCGCGAATGTTGGAGATCTTCTCGTCGTGCAACAAGATGAACGGATCTTCCATCAAAGCCACTTGCTTGTCTGGGTTGTTGATGAAGTAGGGCGACAGATAGCCGCGGTCAAACTGCATGCCTTCAACGACTTCGAGTTCGGTATTGAGTGACTTGCCGTCTTCAACGGTGATCACTCGTGAAGAAACTGCCTTGGGCTCGTAGCCGGAGTAGAAGTATGAAGCGTGAAAATAACGTTGACTAAATTGACGCCAGGTCAATCTCTGTCGTTTTTCGGCAATGGCTTTGCGTTCTCAGGAGCCCGAGACGGAAATCTAACAAGCTTGGCAGCATCTTCCTTTTGTCGCTCCATGAAGTAAGCCGATATCTTTCTTAGCTCATTTCCATGCTCGGCAGCGAGCTTGGCCCGCACCCTGTGAATTTCAGCAACGATTGGATCGATCCACATATAAAACCCCAGGATTAGTCATTACTCCTGGCTGAGCGTTATTGAACTTTTAGCCCAGTCCAAGGTTTGTGCAACTGCAAGCTCCGCGCCGACGTTATCCAACAAATCAATTGAACGCAAGTCGTAACGACTGGTTACGGCATAAGGTGTCAGTTCATTAAGCTGATCTATCGTCAGAGGGCTCGTATGCCCATGTTCCAGAAGCAGGTCATGAAGTTCTTTGAGATTATGGGTCTTCGGGAACGAAATGCCGTGAGCAGCCATCACCGCTTTCAACGCTTTCTCAACAGCTTGCTGAGCATGGAAGCCGACGATCGCAAAGTCGATATGAGGTAAGACGGCTAGGGCAGACATTGCCTGCGCGTCACGGTTGGCAAGAGTCAACAAATCGGCGGCAACTCTTTTTCGAGCCTCAGCTTGAGAAATCACGCAGGACTCGTCCTTCTTGTTTTGCCCAGTATGGCAATGTTCCGCCCACTAAACTCCTCCACTCAAATTCCTCGTCTTGCATAAGAATTAAGTCGACGTTGGTGGCGAGAGTTTGAATCTCGGTGATCAATCGGCGATACTCGGACGCGCGGTCGATCACTTCTTTATGAAGCACGACAAGATCTAAATCAGATTGATCGGTGGCCACTCCCCGAGCATAGGAGCCTATCAGGATGATTTTTGCAGGAACGCTGGATGCGGCAGCGACTCTGTCCGCGATTCGTTCGATTAACTGGTTTGAAAAATTGGCCACGATAGCATCCGTCTGAGCACTTTCTTGAGTTTACTTTAGAGTGAGGGCGGTTCGCAACTAAAATGGTTTGACTGAAAAACGTCTCTGTCGAGGGGTAGGTTGGATGGCATCTCATGTTAAGCGGTTTGTAGTGGAATGATGTCATGGATCTTTCGCACCACTACCATCGCTATCGTCGCCCAATTGAGGTTATCAGCCGTTGTGTTAGGCACTATTTTCGCTATAGCCTGAGCTATCAGGGACGTTGAAAAACTGTTGTTCAAGCCCGGTGTCACAGCGACCTATGACACGATTCGGGCATAGTGCCAGAAGTTCGGTGGCGAGTATTCGAAGCGGCTGAAAAAGTCCCGAGGCCCGATTGGGGATTCATTTGCGCCGCATTAAACGCGAGCAAGCTCCCCTACCTTAGATGACAGAACGTGTCTTTACTAAACCGCATTAAGCTTCGCCCGGGATTACCCGCCTGCGATCGGCTCTCAAATTGAGAACAACGTTTAAAAACTCAGACACGCATGCGATACTTTGGGCGCGATTACCGCAAGCTTTTTAGCCAAAAGGAACGCAGTTGAGTAAAGCTAAAGCATCAAAAATGTCTTTTCAGACGTCTCCAATACTGAATGCAACAGGCCAAAAGCGCTTGTACAAAACCCTTTGCAATATTCTCGACTCGTTAAGAAATGAAGCTCCTGCTTCACTTGCGGCTTATCATCCCGCAACTGGAAATTAGTCTGGCCTAATTCAGGCGCGATCACTCGCTTTGTCCCATCTTTATCTGAAATCCCGCCTTGGGATTATCAATTTTTCTGACCGGATAAAAATCGTCACCGACGGGCCGAACGATGGTGGAATTGATGCCTTTTATATCGATGCCAGGGCAAACGTTATACATTTACTTCAGGCTAAATTTCGCGCTAACTCTGAAAACTTCGAAACCGAGCAAATGAGCGCGTATGACTTGCTGAAAATGGATGTTTCACGAATTACGAAAGGACAGAAGAAAGACGAATAAGGAAATTCCTACAACGATCAGATCAAGGCGCTTCAAAAGGCGATTGCGAAGGTCCCTGATTTAGCAAACTACCAATATAAAGTCGTACTTCTTGGCAACACGGAAAAACTCTCCAAAGCTGCGCTATCACGCCTAGTCGAAGGTTTTCATGTTGAACAGTTTCCGCATGATCGTGTTTATGCCGAAATGCTTTTTCCTGTGATTAATGGCACGTACTTTTCGGAACCGAATCTCTCGATTGAAATCGATCTCTCAAATGTTTCTGGCGGACAGTCTCATCTAGACTACAACGTAAGAGCTCAGAATCAAAACATAAATATTAAGTTGCTTTTCGTGCCTACCCGCGAAATCGGTCGAATCATGAATAGTTACAAGAATTCGGTTCTCCGCTTTAACCCTAGAAGTTTTTTGGAATTGAGTGACAATCCCGTCAATCGTGACATCGAAGCTTCGATCCATACTGCGGTGAATAATGAATTTGCACTCTTCAATAACGGAGTTACGATTATTTCCGACGAGACAAAAGTTACCTCCAACACCGCAAAACGAGGTAAAGCGCAGATCGTTTTGAAAAACCCGCAACTTGTTAACGGTGGCCAGACTGCCCACCCCCTTGGCAGAATCTACAGTGAATGCGCGAATAGTGGTGACTTCAATCAATTTAAGTCAAAAGAGGTGCTTTTGAGGGTGATTTCATTTGAAGGTTCCTCGCAAGCTAATCAAAGCTCAAGGCTAACGCTGATAGGAGATATTTCAAAGGCTAGTAATTCGCAAACAAAAGTTGACGAGTCAGATCGCCGCTCAAATGACCCTGTTCAATTAAAGCTCCAAGATCTTTTCTTCAAAGACCATGGTCTTTACTATGAACGCAAGCAGGGAGAGTTTCATGATGGCATCCATGCTGGGTATATTGACAAAGCCCTTACCGTAGATCGAGAGAAGCTCATCAGAGTCGGGCTTGCAAGCTCGTTTCAGGTGCGCCAAGCGCGATCAAGTATTAAGAAGTACTTTGCTGATCCAAATGCGCTTAACGAAATTCTTAAAGTTAGTGATATCGAAAAATACGC
>JAYVKZ010000416.1:0-3713 GCA_043767985.1 Betaproteobacteria bacterium | reverse complement strand
TCGGTCAGGCTACGGTTTCCTAGATCGTCACTTAAGGTCCTTTGACGGTTGGCCTCGTCGTATCCACGGGCGATGGTTCTGCCCGCCGCATCAATGGTTTGGGTTAGGCGGCCGAGCGCGTCGTACTTGTAGGCATACGGCATTTTGGTCATGCGACTGGCTGCGTCTACTTCACCTGCTTCCCTTTCACCTGCTTCCTTTGAGCTAGCACTAGAGACTGGATCGACGCTGACAGCCATTGGTTTGCCCTGTATTACGGGCTTGAGCATCCATCCCAAAGGAGCGGATCGAATCACACTCATGGCGTGGCGGCCGTCGGAGGAGTAGCTGAGGTCTCGCTGTAAGCGCCGTACGCCGTCATCGAACCTCGCGCTCACAAGGCGTCCGGCATCGTCAAATGAACGCTTATGGATGAACCCCAAGGGTTCTAGGAGAGCGACAACGCGATCACCTTTATGGTCCCACTTGAATAGCGTGATGTCGCTATCGACTGGGCTTTGCGTCGGGCCATTAGGTAAGGGGCCGTCGGCCTCCACCAGCACACTTCGACCTTGGATGAGTTGATACGTGTAACGTGTGGCTCGGGAAATTTGTTCGCCAGCAATGGGATCAAAGCCAGTCTCCCGCGCAAGGGTGACTTGCCCGTAATCGTTGTAACTCAATTCAAGGCGATGCTCTTGTCCTGGCACAACGCTTGGCCGTGCGATCAAAGTGGGTCGGTTGGGACTCTCCCCATCCCTGATTGAGCCTGCATCATATTCAAGCCTAGACTGGAGCTGAGGCTTTCCTGGTTGCCCTTCAAGGTAGGGAATTATGTAGCGATGTGTAGGTCGGCCGCTTTTGTCATAGTTCATACGAATCGCTCTTAGCGGCTGGCCAGCTTGTAGTCGGCCCTTTTGTCCGGCCTGTAGTCCGGCCTGTAGTCCGGCCTGTAGTTCGGCCTTTATTCCGGCATGAACCAAGGCATCAGAGGTCTTGGGGTTTTCGGCAGCCTTTATGATCGCTGGGGCAAGGTAAGTAGTCTGAAGCAGGCGCCCGTTAGAGTCGTACTCATGCCGCACATTGGTCTGCCCGCAACTTGCACATCCTGGGCCGATCACCTCCGTGAGATGGGGCTTACCTGCAAGTATCTGATACCGGTACAGCGTGCTGTGACCCAGGCTATTGGTGAGTAACGTGGCCCCGGTTTCCAAACCTTGGGGATTCTTTAGTCTGGGCAGGAACAACAAGGTTACCCGCTCCTGGTCGCCCTTCATGCTCATGACTGCGCGCCCTTGGGCGTCATAGGCCCAGGTTGCAATTCTCTGATTCATTGTCACGCTATCTGAGCCTGCACCTTCTACGCGTATTCCCGTCAATAGGGTCGGCCGTTGGGCATCTTCGAACAGGTAGTGGCGCTTGATGCGAGCGTGCTCCACCGCGATGAGGCGGCTAGAGATTCGTACAGGATCAATCTTGCTACCCTCAGGCAACACGCCGCCATAGCGGTACTCATAGCGACCTACAGGGGTGTCTACGATTTGCACGCCGCCGAATCGCTTCGTACGTAAGGCCACGTCGTCTGAGAGTAGTGTCATACTCAAGCTTCGGCCCTGTGGGTCGGTCACCTTGGTGATGTCTCCCTTATGCTCGCGCTCAATGATCAGGAACTCGCCGGTGGGCGCTTCGATGCTCATCAGCCATCCTTTTGAGTTAAAGCGATAGCGCTGGCCTGAGCTTTCCGTCCAGAGGTACTCACTCTCTAGGGCCTTGCGCTGCTCCTTGAGTTGGCCGTTCACCGCGCCAATGGCACGCCAGCTGGTGCCGAGTACAGACGGATTGATCGAGGGCCGATTTTTGCGCAGAGCAATTTGTGTGCCGTCGCCCCGGACCAAGAGCATCGTGTCGTTTCTATTGGCATGGTCAAACCTGAGCGCCCAGTCGTAGCTTAATCGCCAGCCGCGCCCAAACATGCTGGGCGCATCGCTTAAGCGACTCGCCGAGCTGTTGTAATTGCGGATGAGTTCTAGGCCGAGCACGCCAGGCAGTGGGGGCATATCCACTTCGCGTTGGTACTTGTTACCGGTGGTGACGTTGATGGGGTTGCCCGCCTCCTCACCGCAGGCAGGTTGGCCTTCTTCGGCGAGCTTTTCGCAGATTGCAGGCGTGCCGGTTGCGCTTGAAGTTGAGGGTGAGGCAGTGGTGGCGTCAGACGGTGTCGCGACGCTTTGCGCTCGAAGCGAGCAGGCCAGAAAGAGGCTTGCGAATAGCAGAAGCGCCAGGTGCAAGCAGCAGCTTGGCCTAACGCGACTTGTAACAGCCGTACTGAAATTGGTGTCGAAGCTATGCACCATGGGACGCCTCCTTCTTGGAGGTCTATCGTCTCGCAAAGTCTAGCGGGCTTGAAGTCTTTTCTAGGTCGCTAGGCTTAGTACCGATGGTCTAAACCGACGGCGAAGGCCGCTGGGATGAGCGATGGAACAGCGGTACGGGTCACCATAAAGCCTGGTCACATTGTGGTTGAGTGTTTGCAAGAGCCCTCGCTTGAAGAGAAGCTCGATGATCGTTGTTTGACGCCTGAGTTGTTTGAAGCTTCTGTCATTCAAAACTTCTTGCCCGTGTGCGGTGGCCATGTTAACATCGCCGATGATATGAAATCGAACTTACTTTTGGTCATTGATACCAATATTTTGGTGAGCGCCCTACGCAGTAGGCTTGGAGCCTCATTTGCGCTGGTGCAAGCCATTAGAGCGGGTACGATCAAGATGGCCTGTACGCCTGCCTTGTTTTTGGAATATGAAGATGTTCTCAAACGTCCGTCACAACTAGAGGATTTTGAGTTGATGATTGAGGATATTGATGACATTTTGAACGACTTAGCCACGTTCATTGTGCCGGTCAATACTCATTACCAGTGGCGGCCACAGTTGCGGGATCCTTCGGATGAAATGGTGTTGGAAGCCGCCGTGAATGCTAGTGCCCACGCTATTGTTACCTTCAACTTTCGCGATTTTGGGCCCGCTGAGAAATTTGGTGTGCATGTTTTGACCCCTCAACAAGCTTTCGCCCAATTTAGAATCCAAAAACCCGACATGAAAGGAGTTTCTTGATCATGAGCAGTTACGCACTTCGTCTTCCCGAATCCCTCAAGTTAGCGTCCAAACGCCTAGCTGCAGCCGATGATACGACCATGAATCAATTTTTCGTGGTGGCCATTGCTGAAAAAATTAGTGCCATGGAAACCGCCGCATTTTTTGAGCGACGCGGCGCCACCGCCGCTAAGGAAAAAGCGGATCGAGCCTGGGCCAAGGTGAAAAAGATTAAGCCAGCCGTAGAGGATCGCTTGGAAGGTGCTTGACGGGGCGTTAGTCTCCGACCCATTCGGTGTCCATCGACAGCACAAATTTTGGATAGGCATCTGCGATCGATAGCAGCGGCGTGAACTCCTGTTAGACCTTCTCTTCACTGGCCAATAAATACGTGACCTGGATGTCAATCTTTTCGGTGTCGCGTGCGGTTGCCTGCTCCGCCATAAAAACCCAGCCCCGAAAGACCAGCGATGCTTATCGCGACTGCTCTTTGGAAGCTGGAAGCTGAAAAACAATTGCTGCGGGGCGACACCCTGCGCGATATCCGGAAGTTAAACGTTTTAGCGCCTATTTGGGCGCGCTGGCAAAACCGCTCATTTGCGACCAAGCTTTGGTGCTTGTGATGGAATTTTTCGGCCCTCGGAC
>JAYVKZ010000415.1:0-6271 GCA_043767985.1 Betaproteobacteria bacterium | reverse complement strand
GGAGTAAGCCCGATGTTGCACTCCTTGGCGGCCTAATGGATAAAACTCAATTGACGCTAAGCCCCCAGGGCCGCCTGGACTCGGGACCTGAGGCCGAGGTGAAGTTCGGCTTTGGCACGGTATGGCACCAACGCTCACGCCCTAGTGAGCATGAGTTTACCTATCGCGCCTTTTTCGTAGCCGTGCCCGCCAATTTACTGTTCGGCCCAGCAAGAGGGAATTGGCTCTTTGGGATCAACCGTCCCGCGATCATCTCAGTTAGAAAAAACGGGCATGGCCTTGCCACCGGCGAACCCCTCAAGTCGACCGTGACGCAGCTCTTTGAATCCGATGACGTCACTTTATATTGTTTTGCTAGCGTCTTGGGATACCAGTTTAAACCGGTCAGTTTTTGGGTGTCTGATCACCAGGTACTCGTCGAAGTTCATAACACTTTTGGTGAGCAGCATGCCTATCTTT
The DNA here is from genome assembly GCA_043767985.1 of Betaproteobacteria bacterium. Taxonomy (GTDB): domain Bacteria; phylum Pseudomonadota; class Gammaproteobacteria; order Burkholderiales; family Burkholderiaceae_E; genus JAPOKJ01. The sequence continues at coordinate 5,812 of JAYVKZ010000415.1, read as the reverse complement.
TGACGAACAATCAGCCGCAAAGTGCCGCAAAAATCTTTCATGTTTCGCCGTTTTGCGACGTCAAAGGGCGATATGAATTCGACATTCAGGCGCTCGCAAAGCGCTTCTCAGCAAGCATTCATTACCATGACCTTGACGGCGCCCCCGCGCTCCTCAAAACACGATTAAGCGGCCAACTGGTGCCCGTCACAGTCAAATCCTCCTTGCAGGCCATCTTCGCCTATCCCTTCTTTAGCCTTGGCGTGATTGCAAGAATACATTGGCAGGCGCTTCGGCTTTGGATGAAGAAGGTGCCTTGGTTCTCGAAACCCACTCCACCTCTCGACGCCCTTTCGCATGCCACAGACTTTACCGCCAAAAATGACTAGCCTCAATCTCAAAGCCTTCTCCGCGCCCCCAGCGAGGTCGGGCCACAAACCTGCTATTCCAAAACGAGCGGCGCTATTGCTGCGGCTCCTGAAGGGCCTCAAAATCGGAACTCTCGAGGTATACCTGCCCGGCCGTTTGCCGAACGACGAGCCGCTGCGCTACGGTCATCTTCGCTCGGGGGAGCCTCAAGCCCGTGTGTCCCTAAACAACTGGACCCCCTTTGAAGCCAGCATTAAAAACGGAGATATTGGCTTTGCTCAGTCCTGGATCGATGGCGACTGGGATAGCCCTGACCTCACGGCAGTGCTCAGCCTAGCGGTGGCCAATCGGGAAGTGATCGAGCAAGCTGTCTACGGCAGTTGGGTTGGCCAACTCGTGTTTCGCTTAAAGCATCTGCTGAATCGCAATACTAAGCGCGGCGCCGCTCGCAACATCCATGCGCATTACGATATAGGAAATGACTTCTATAGCCTGTGGTTAGACCCCACCATGACCTACTCCAGCGCCTTGTTCGACGGCGCGAATCAGCCGAGTAAGCAACTTGCACAGGGGCAGACCCGCAAGTATCAAAGAATTATTGAAGCGCTGGCCCTCCAGCCGCAAGCTAAGGTGTTGGAGATTGGTTGCGGCTGGGGTGGGTTTGCGGAGTTGGCGGCTCAACAAGGGTTGTATGTGAAGGGGCTAACCTTGTCTAGGGAACAACTGAGCTTTGCGCAACACCGGGTCGCCGCAAGCGAACAGGCGGATCGCGCCGGTTTTGCCCTGCAAGACTATCGAGACGAGTCTGGCCTTTATGATGGTATTGCCTCCATTGAAATGTTCGAGGCGGTCGGCGAAGCCTATTGGCCACAGTACTTTCAGACGATTCAAAAATGCCTCAAGCCAGGCGGGCATGCGGTGGTACAAAGCATCACCATTCGCGATGACCTGTTTGAGCGCTACCGGGTCGGCTCAGACTTCATCCAGCAATATATCTTTCCTGGAGGGATGCTGCCGTCCATTCAAGTGTTTCAAGACTTGGCGGCGCAGTACGGATTGGAGACTACCGAAACCTTTACATTTGGTTTGGACTATGCCGAGACCCTACGTCAGTGGCGAACCAGCTTTATGGGCAAACTTGATCAAGTCCAAGCACTTGGATTTGATCAGGCTTTCATTCGCACCTGGGAGTTCTATCTTTCGTATTGCGAAGCCGCTTTTGAGTGCGGAAACACGAACGTCGTGCAATTTACGCTTAAGAAAGCGGCAAGTGTCTAAGTGGTTTGACGTTCGATTGAACCTGGTTCTGGCGATCCTGGCAGCGCTTCTTGTACTCGTGAGCCCGATTGTGCTTGCTCAGCAGCAGTCAGCGCAGGGCGGAGCGTCGGCAGGCTATGTCCTAGTCAATCAGGCCGCAGCGCCGCGGCCCGGGTTTCTAGACAGCGTCTTGCCCGGTGCTCGGCTCGCGGGGCTGGGTGAGCTAAAGTTTCTTGGCTTTAAGATCTATGACGCTCAGCTTTGGATGGCTCAACGTGTCGGGGCTTCCGTGCCACCCGATCCTACTAAGATACTCGAGCAGTCTTTCGCGCTGGATCTTCGTTACGCCCGCAATCTGAAGGGTGAGGAAATTGCCGAACGGAGCTTGAGCGAGATGCGCCGCCTAGGGTTTGGGGATGAAGCCCGCCAAGAGCGCTGGCTCGCTGAGATGAAGCGAATATTTCCGAGCGTCTCGCGCGGCGACCGTATTACTGGGCTACACCAGCCCGGGGCTGCAACGCGATTCTTTTTCAATGAAAAAGCAATTGGTCAAATTGAAGAGACGGAGTTTGGCATTGCCTTTTTTAATATTTGGTTTGATCCTCGAACTCGCGCACCAGCACTCCGAAATGCATTGATGAAGGCACCGCATTGACAAGAGTTTTCCTATTGAGGTTTGGATTCCTAAGAATTCCTTTGGCCATGTTGGAACTTCCAACGTTTATCCTACTGCCAAGCTTCTATGCAAGTCTTGGCCTGCCTCTTGCGTCGATTGGTGTTGCGTTGTTTTTAGTACGTGCACTGGATGCCTTTTTAGATCCCTATTTGGGAAAGCTGATCGATCAGTCGCCTTGGCCCTATCGTCACGTTGTCTTTGCCGCCTTGCCGCTGGCCTGCCTCGGGTTCTTTCTGAGCTTTCATCCGATGGTTCAAGTGGATCGCCTGTTCTTTTGGCTACTAGCAAGCTCGGTGTTGACCTACTTTAGCTACTCTTTACTGAGCATTGCGTACCAGGCGTGGACGGCTCGCCTGGGCGAAGGCTCTGCAGAAAAGGCCCGATTAATGACCTGGCGTGAGGGCTTAGGACTCGTCGGCGTGCTGGCCGCTTCCGCGCTTTTAAAGCCCGAGTTTATCGATCTCTTAACACTGGTTTTTTTTGGTATGGCGCTGGCTGCCGCATTGTTGCTGATCGGACTAGTGGAGGAGCGCGTCATAGCCAGCGCCGCCTCTAAGCCTTTGTCCTTAAAAGACATTTGGGCTCTGCCTTATCGTCACCGAGCATTTGGTAAGCTTTTACTGGTGTTTGTCTTCAACGGTGTGGCCAGCGCCATACCGGCCACTTTGTTGATCTTTTTTGTGAAAGATATTCTTCAGCTTGGCGATAAGTTGACCTGGTTTTTGACGACCTATTTCGCAGCGGCCGCCTTAGGTATGCCCCTGTGGCTTTTTCTCGGAAAGCGTCTCGGCATCGTCCCAGCCTGGATGCTCGGCATGAGCTGTGCCATTCTGGCCTTCATAGGCGCGTCGGCCATGGGTGCGAACGACCTCTGGCCCTTCCTCGCGATTTGCGGATTAACCGGCTTGACACTTGGGGCTGATTTGGCCCTTCCTTCTGCCCTGCTTGCCGTCCTGATTAGTGATGAGAAAGCGCGTCAAGGGTTGCCCTCAGAGCATCGCCTGGAAGCCTCCTACTTTGGCCTGTGGAGTTTCGCCAGCAAGGCGAACTTAGCCTTGGCGGCAGGGCTGGGACTGCCGCTGTTGGCCGCGCTCGGCTATCAGTCAAACAGCGCGCAGCAAGCCCCCGTGCAGGTGTTAGGGGCAAGCGGTGCTGGCTCGCTCGGCTCTAACGTAAGTCTGCTGATTGCTTACGCGGTGCTGCCTTGCATTCTCAAAATGATCGCGCTAGTTTGCCTGTGGTGCTTCAGAGGCGCCCTTACCTCCACAACCCAGGAGCTTAAGCCTTGTTGAATCCAAGAATCAAAGAATGGCGCGGCCTGCGGGTTTGGTTGGTAGGTGCCTCAAGTGGCATTGGGGCCGCCTTGGCACGTGAGCTTTCTGGTCGCGGTGCGATACTTGCAATTAGTGCACGGCGGGCAGACAAACTTGAGGAGCTACGAGCCTCGTTGAGCCCTAGTGCGGAGCCGCATCTATGTTTGCCTTTGGATGTTACTGTCACTGAAGCGCTTCAGGCAACGACCGACACCTTACAAGAAGCCTGGAAAAAAATAGACCTCGTGATTTGGTTGGCTGGAGACTATTCACCGATGACTAGCGAGGCCTTTGATCTTGAGCGGGCGCTGACCATCACAGAAGTCAATTACGTAGCGCTACTGAAAGGCTTGAGTAGCCTCCTACCGCAATTTCTAAAACATGGCGGCGGCTTGGTCCTTGTGTCGAGCGTTGCTGGCTTTCGAGGCCTGCCCAAGGCCCTGGCCTACGGCCCGAGCAAAGCTGCAATGATTAATTTGGCCGAGGTGTTGTATCTCGATCTTCATGAGCGAGGCATTGGTATTTGGCTGGCGAACCCTGGCTTTGTAGCCACGCCGCTCACGGCAAGCAATCAGTTTCGTATGCCTGCCTTGATTCAGCCAAGTGATGCAGCCCGGGCGCTGGTTGAGGGCTTGGCGAGCGGCCGCTTTGAGCTGCACTTTCCGAAGCGCTTTACGCTTTGGTTAAAGTTTGCGCAGATGTTGCCCTACGGGCTTTATTTTCGCTTGATCAAGCGCATCACGGGTGAATGAGTGATGGAAGCGTCGTCCCCTGAACTACAGCGCTTGATTCAATTTTTCGAAACTATTTCACAACAAACCGTAGCGGGTCTCGATCAATTCTATGATGCTGAGGCCTATTTCAAAGACCCTTTCAATGAGGTGCGTGGCGTCGCAGCGATTCAAGGGATCTTCCGGGCCATGTTTGAGCAAGTTGAGGACCCGCGCTTTGAAGTCAACCAAGCTATCCAAGGCATCGGGCGACAAGACTCGAGCCAAAAGTCTTCCGACGCTTTCTTGATCTGGGAGTTCACTTTTGGGTTCAAGCGCTATAAGAGAGGTGAAATTCAGCGAGTGCGGGGCTCAAGTCATATTAGGTTCGACCAAGCAGGCAAGATCGTATTTCATCGCGACTACTGGGACGCCGCCGAAGAGCTCTACGAAAAAATCCCCGTCCTGGGCGCCTTGTTTCGTTTCCTCCGAAGGCAAGCCCAACATTAAGCGACAAGGCCACAGGTCAAGCTTATTCAAAACCGGGATAGCGTGTTAAAAAACTTGTCATGCCGGTGCGCTCAAACCAAGCAGGGTCCCAAGGCTCATTGCTCATTCGTTCGATGGATCGGTACACATATAGCGCGACCTCATGGCCGCGCACGGTCATGATTTTTATGCGAGAGTAGTCCGCTCCTTCAAATTGATCTAACCGGCGCATGTCCTCTGAATCGATGTCCCAATAGACTTTGCCTTGCAAGCGGCTTGTTGGATGATCTGGCGTCGCGACGGCTGCAGGGTACTCTTCGCCGCGCACCTTGAAGCGAGCATATCCTTGAATGACTTCATCGGTACTGAGGTAGAGCCGTTTCGCGACCCTGGTCCATACGGGTGCAAACATCAGTGATCCGTAGGTGAACAAGTGTGTAGGCAGAGGGGTGTGGTGTTTGGGCATATCTACTTTCGCTACGTGCTATGCAAAACCAAAAAGTGAGGCTACACTGCAATTGGTTCGCTGATAAGGCGTCACTAAAAAAACGCTTTCGGGTCGGGCGAATCCTTTAGATTTTAAATTAGATGGGGGATGATATGCCAGGTAAGTTTGTTGTTTCGAAGGCCGCGAACGGTAAGTTAGGTTTTAACCTCAAGGCCACCAATGGGGAAGTGATTCTTGCAAGTCAACTTTATAAGGCAATGGCGGGTGTAAATCGCGGGATTGCATCGGTGCGCAAGAATGGTGAGTTGGACGAGCGTTATGACCGCAAGGCCTCTGCAAAGGGTGACCCGTTCTTTACGCTGCGCGCGGCCAATGGCTTGATCATTGGAAAGAGTGAAATGTATAAGACCGAGCGCGCTCGTGAGAGCGGCATTGCTTCTGTGAAGAAAAATGCAGCCAATGCGAGTGTGGACGATACCACCAAGCCAGCTCCCGTTAAGAAGCCGAAGGCGAAGAAATAGGAAGCACGTGATGAGAGAAGGCTGGGCCTTCCCAGTCTTTTTTCATACGC
>JAYVKZ010000414.1:0-5264 GCA_043767985.1 Betaproteobacteria bacterium | reverse complement strand
GAAAATGCTGGCGCGTTGGTCTCAAAAATTTGTTTGGCAACGCGCCGACCTGATCTTGCCAGTCACCCAGGTACTTTCGACCTATTTGATCCGCTATGGTGTTGACCCGCAACGTATTCTTGTTTTGCAAAACGGCGTGGAGTTTGGGAAGTTTAGCCAGGCAACTGGGACGAAGATACGCGAAAAATTCGGTATGACGGATCGGTTCGTGCTTGGTTTCACCGGGTTCGTCCGCCCGTGGCACGATGTTGAATCCATCATTTCTGCAATCGCTAGCGGCACTTTGGGAAATAAATCGAGTCTGCTCATTGTTGGCGATGGACCCTCGCTGCCGGTGCTCAAGAGCTTGGCAAAAGCCTTGAATGTGGAGGACCGAGTCAAGTTTGCCGGACTCGTTAATCGCAATGAAGTGCAGGATTATGTGGCCGCCTTTGACGTTGCCTTGCAACCTGCCGTGACAAGCTACGCCTCACCCTTGAAAGTCATGGAGTATTTTGCTGCGGGCAAAGCCATTGTGGCTCCCGATCAGGAAAACATTCGAGAGCTGATTAGCCACGGAGAGAACGGGCTGCTTTTCGATCTGCGCGACAAAGGATCTCAGATCGCGGCGATTAACCGTATTTCGGAGTCTTCAGCGTTGCGCAATACGCTGGGCGGTAATGCGCAAGCGACGGTTGCACGTCTGCAACTCAGTTGGGTTCAAAATGCCATCAAAATCGTCAACCGAGTGGATGAAATTTTAAAGACCAATGCAAAGTACTATGCAAAAAACTGACGGCAAAATTTGTGTGCGAGCTCGAGCGCCACTTCGTTTGGGCTTGGGAGGCGGTGGCACGGACGTGGCACCCTACTCTGAGATCCATGGGGGCTTAGTCTTAAACGTCACGATTGATCGCTACGCCTACGCAACGATTAGCGCGCGCCAGGACGGCCAGGTGTCTTTTTGTAATGCCGATAACGAGAACACTTGGACGGGGCCGGCTGCATCCACGCTACCCGTCATCAAGGGGCTGGAGCTTCACTGCGGTGTATACAATCGCATCGCCAAGCAATTTGGAGGCAATACCTTGCTCTCCCTGGACATTACAACCCATTCTGAGGCACCACCAGGCTCGGGCCTCGGATCGTCTTCGACCATGGTGGTGGCCATCGTTCGTGCGTTCTCCGAATATTTGTCCCTGCCCCTAGGGGATTACGATGTCGCGCATTTAGCGTATGAAATTGAGCGCGTCGATCTTGGCATGGCGGGCGGCAAGCAAGATCAGTATGCGGCAGCTTTTGGCGGCTTGAATTTTATCGAGTTTTATAAAGACCGGGTGATCGTGAATCCCTTGCGTCTTAAGCCGCATCACCGCGCCGAGCTTGAAGCATCTTTGTTGCTCTACTTCACCGGTGTGTCTAGACAATCTGCGGCCATTATCGATGAGCAAGTCTCTCATATGGTTTCTGGTTCGAAGCAATCCATGGACGGCCTGCATGCCCTAAAGACCGATGCCATCGTCATGAAGGAGGCGATTTTGCGAGGCGATCTCGAATCGCTTGCTGGGGCGATGAGGCGTTCCTGGGATGCCAAAAAGCAAACGGCCGCATCGGTGAGTAACCAAAAGATCGATGAAGTATTTGATGCTGCACTGGCCAATGGCGCGCTTGCCGGCAAGGTCTCCGGCGCGGGCGGTGGTGGCTTCATGATGTTTATCGCAGAGCCGACCCAGCGCGCAGGCTTAATGAGATGTTTAGCACGTTTCCCAGGGCAGGTGATGACCTGTGGATTCGTAAACTATGGTGCACATGCATGGAGAGTGAGATGAAAGAATTTATTCGCGTCGAGATTGAAAAGGCAATACAGCTTTACCAAGCTATTTCGACGGATCAAGCCCTACTCACACAGGTGGAGCAGTCGGCCACGATGATCGTGTCAGCGATGCGCTCGGGCAATAAGCTTTTGATCGCTGGCAATGGTGGCAGTGCGGCGGATGCCCAGCATATCGCGGGTGAATTCGTCAGCCGGTTTCATTTTGATCGGCCTGGTTTGCCGGCGATTGCCTTGACGACTGATACCTCCATCCTGACTGCGATTGGTAACGATTACGGCTACGAAAAAGTGTTTAGCCGACAGGTACAAGCGCTTGCCAAAACAGGCGATGTGCTGATGGTGATCTCTACGTCTGGAAATTCCCAGAATATTCTCGCAGCCATTGACGCTGCGAAACTCGCGGGCGTAAGCATCATAGGTTTGACCGGTGAAACGGGCGGGAAGATGGCTTCGCTGTGCGACATCTGCTTGCGGATGCCTTCTAAGGAAACGCCCAAAATTCAGGAAGGCCATATCTTGGTGTCTCACATCATTTGTGGGCTTGTCGAAGCAACGATGTTTACGAGACCATGACGACCGCGATCATTCTTGCCGGCGGTATGGGCACCCGATTGAAGTCGGTTGTGGCTGATCGTCCGAAACCCTTGGCCTTGATCGCTGGCCGGCCATTTTTGGAATGGCAACTTGAACTGCTAGCGGCCAAGGGTGTGGACACTTGTATTCTTGCAGTCGGTTATCTGGCCGATCAAATTCAAACCCATTTTGGGTCTGAGTATCGCGGCATTGCCATTAAGTATTCGATGGAAACCTCGCCGCTTGGAACGGGCGGCGCGTTTCGGCAGGCCCTGGACCATGTCAAGACGGACTCGGTCATTGTCATGAATGGCGACACTTTCCTAGACTACCCTCTTCAAGAGTTAGTTGCCGCGGTGAAGCATGGTGCGGATGCATCGATTGCGGTGGTTACCGCCACCGACTCGACCCGCTACGGTACCGTGTTGGTGGACTCGGCTTTCTCAGTGACCGGCTTTGAGGAGAAGGGTGCGATTGTGCGTTCGCAGTGGATCAACGCTGGGGCGTATTGTATAAACAAGTCAGCGTTTCTAAAGGAAGGCTTGACTGGTGCCTTTTCTTTGGAAAGCCATTATTTCCAGGCCAAGGTTAAAGCGCTCAATCTCAAAGCAATTCCAGTTCACTCGAGGTTTATTGATATTGGCATTCCCAGCGATTTCAAGGATGCGCAGACTGTGATCCCGGAGCTTGCACTGCAAACGAGTTTGAACGGTTAAGACATGCGCGCTGGACTATTTCTAGATCGTGATGGCGTCATCAATGTGGATACGGGGCATCCCCATCGGGTCGACCAAATTGAGTTTGTTCCGGGAATCTTTGATCTCGTGCGGCAAGCCAATCGCTTGAACTTCTTTGTCGCGGTGATCACCAATCAGGCTGGCATCGCGAAGGGGCTGTACTCGGTGGAGCAGTTTGCCAATTTGAGTGAATGGATGAAGGATCAGTTTAAACAGAATGATGCCGTGATCGATCATATCGAGTTCTGTCCGCACCATCCGGACGGTCATGTGATCGAATTTAAAAAGGTTTGCTTGTGCAGAAAGCCGTTGCCTGGAATGATTCGTACGATTACTGAAACTTACCCGATCGACCTGACTCGCAGTGCCTTGGTAGGAGATCGTATCACTGACATTCAAGCGGGTTTCGCTGCAGGTGTTGCTCACTTGTGGTGGTTGCGCGGCGAGGTTTCTAGCGATGATTCGATGAGTCAGGAAACTCTGAGCTGCCGGGTAAGCACCATTAGCCGACTTGAGCAAGTGACCCTGTGACCGCCATGCGACCGAAGCTGATGTATCTTGCGCAGCGCATTCCCTATCCGCCGGATAAGGGCGACAAAATTACGACCTTCAATATTTTGAAGTATCTTTCTGCGCGAGCGGATGTGTATTTGGCCGCTTTCGTTGACGACCCTTTGGATTTTCAGCATGCCGAGACTCTGAAAAGCTACTGCCAGGAAGTGCATCTCGTGCCCTTAAGCCCTAAGCTTGCAAAGCTTCGGGCGCTGCCAAGTTTTTTGACCGGTAAAAGCTTGACTGAAAACTACTTTTTTGATCGCAGGATGAAAACCTGGATTGATGACACCGTGGCCCGACACGGGATTCATCGTTGCCTTGTGTATTCATCGGCAATGGCCCAATACCTTGGGAAAAAGAGTCATGATCAGGTGCATAGCCTGACCCATTATGCCGATATTGATTCCGATAAGTGGCAGCAGTACGCAAACTTGCACGGCGGACTAAAGAAATGGATTTACGGGCGAGAAGCCAAAAAGCTTCTAGCGTTTGAACGAGAGCAGGGCGCGAAATACAATGCGATCAGCTTCGTGGCAGAAAACGAGGCGAGCCACTTTCAAACCCTTGCCCCCGAGTTGGCGGGCCGTGTCACGGTGATTCAAAATGGCGCAGACACAGACTACTTCGACCCAGACCGTCCGTTCGATTCACCGTACGAGGCAGGGGAAAAAGTTGTCGTCTTCACCGGCGCGATGGACTATTTCCCAAACATTGACGCAGTCAAATGGTTTGCACAGGAGATCTTTGGTCAAATCCGGCAATCGTGCCCCGAGGTAATTTTTTATATTGTGGGCAGCAACCCCGATCAGGTCGTAAAGGGCCTGGCGAGTATCCCGGGGGTTAAAGTGACCGGTCGGGTCCCCGATGTTCGCCCTTATCTGAAGTATGCCTCGCTGGCTGTAGCTCCCTTGCGTGCGGCGCGCGGCGTGCAAAATAAAGTGATTGAAGCGATGGCGATGGGACTGGGCGTGGTTTGCTCTCCCGCCGTGCAGCTCGGCTTGCAAAACAGAACGCGCTCGTTGACCACTGCAGCCAGCGATGCTAATGAGATGGCCGCTGAGGTTATTGCACAACTCAATCGCTTGAACGATCCTTCGAAGTCGCAGGCCCAAGTGGTCAATAGGGGGCATTTTCGAGCGGCCGTAATCGAAGAGTATGGGTGGGACGCGAATCTTAGTGCGCTTGAAACGCATCTCAATTTGATGAATGTCAAGGGCTCGTAAATGAATTGCGATACCCTTGACTTTAATTTTATGTACAAGATAGAGTCTTGAAAATTAACATGAGTAAGACCGTTTCGAATCAAGCTCGAAGAAGGTGAAATGATGAACAAACCCAATCCCGTCATTCTTATAGAGTTTAATGAACTCTGCCCCGCGCTTCTCGATAAGTGGATTGCGGAGGGAGCGCTTCCCAATTTTGCGGAATTTCGAGCGAAATCTGCAACCTTTCTCACTGAGAGTGACGAGCAAAAACCGCCCTATCTGGAGCCTTGGATCCAGTGGTATTCAATGCATACCGGCATACCTTTTTCTGAGCACAAAGTGTTCCACCTCACCGACGGTGCGAAGGCTCAGCATACCGAT
>JAYVKZ010000413.1:0-2883 GCA_043767985.1 Betaproteobacteria bacterium | reverse complement strand
CTTTGATAGAGTTCGTAAGTTTTCTCACTACTTAACTTTTCGACGGATTTGATGATCTCGTCAATGTCCGTCTTCAGCTCTTCGTTCACTCCCCGCACGTACTCGTACCATATGGCATAACTTTGCGGCGTAAAGCCATTGCCGTGCTTACTCATTTTTGGCAAGGCTAAACGAAGTATTTCCGCGCTGGTTTCTGAGGACTCTTGGGTCGCGATCATATTAAGTTCTTTAACAAGTGGGTGTCATACCAGCGTCTTCGGTTGTGTCCAAACGGAACTTGATCGCTTCTTAACCCGCAGCGCGAACCCGACCGCCGAGCGGTCTGTCACCCCAGGCCACTGGTCAATCCCTTCGCGAAAGGTTAAGAGCTGGCGCTTCTAACTGCCATTAAAACAAGTCCTTCACAGATGCCTGAGTGACCGGCTATCTTGGCGCTCTATGGACTTTGCACACTTCAACTCTCTATTCGACGCCATCGATTTGAGCGGCGGTCTAGCGCTCGCCTGCGGGGGATTGGTGGTTGGTTTCATCGTTGGCCTCACTGGTGTGGGTGGCGGCTCCTTAATGACGCCACTTCTAATTTTGCTTTTCGGGGTCAAGCCACATTTGGCCATTGGGACGGATCTGCTTTTTGCTGCATTCACCAAATCGGGGGCGCTTCCCAATCTGATTCGCCAGCGCAGAGTCGATTGGCTCATCGTGGGGTTACTTTCTATCGGTAGCATTTCGGCGAGCCTGGCAACGACGAAAGTCCTGCAATCTCTTGGTCCGCAAAGCGAATCATGGCAGTCCCTCACCTGTCATTTGTTGGGCGCAATGTTGTTGCTCACGGCCCTGTCTATGTTCTATAAGGTTTGGAGAGCTCAGTCTCACCCAAAGCACTTAGTTCAGAACCTACAACAATTGCCTGGGCATTCAACTCACGACGTTGAAAACCGTCGGCGCGGCCTGAGTCCACGACAGGTCGTCGCCTGTATCGTCTTGGGGATCGTGCTTGGTGCCTTGGTGACCCTCACCTCAGTCGGTGCAGGAGCGATTGGCACTGCGGTATTGATCGCTCTCTTCCCCGCCATGCCCTTGCCTCGTATTGTTGCCAACGATATCGCTCACGCAATTCCTTTAACCTTCATCGCTGGCCTCGGCCATGCGTGGGTGGGAACGGTGGATTGGGCGATGCTTGCCTGGCTCCTGGTCGGATCGCTCCCAGGCATTTGGCTCGGCACCCATAGCTTTCAAAGATTTTCTGAGCGTTGGGTACGGGGTGGCCTTTCAATTCTCTTAGCTTACGCTGGGCTCAGACTTGCCTTGATCTAAAAGCGATCATGCTTTTTTAGGGGAGCAGCATCACGAATGCTTGCGGCAATGGAATGCGCAGCAATCCACCCACCCGCAAGTGCTGACAACAAGCCATTGCCTGAAAGATAGCCTTCCACGGTTCGGCCCGACACCCCTCGCGCAGCACCGCCCCCTGCCCACAGACCACAAATATAGTGCTGTGCTGCGGCGGGCGGAAACGCTGACGCAATGCGCGCACTGGCTGAGGCTCGCAAGACTCTGCATTCGCCGTCGATCTGCAAACCACCCTGTGTATGAAATAAAGCTCCAGTCACTTTGATGGCGTAAAACGGGGCGATCAAAGGACGAGTTTTCACTGGCCCGGCGCAAAAAGCTTTGATCGTCCTCAGAACTTTCGCTGGATCAAGATCAGGATGCCCTGCCAGAGGTTTCACCGCACCGGCGCGCTCTGCCTCGGCGAAATCCGGAAAACTGCGCGCCAGTTGTAGGCCTTGCGCATCGATCACATTCCAAGCCACGCCCCCCGCTTGCGCAATAACAGCCACGGCGGCCTCTGAATACCCGCGCGTCTCGTCATGAAAGCGCTCGCCCTGAGCATTCACTTGCATGCCTCCATCCATCATGAGCGCCCAGGAAATCAAGGCGCCCTGCGGTATGGCCCAAGAGCCATGCCCCTGGTAGGCAGTTAAATCAGCCGTCGCCGCGCCAAGCGATTCCCCCCAACGTAGGGCACTGCCGTCGTTACCCTTATGCCCTGCAAACACCGCTTCGGCCATTTCGGGAATATAGCGCTTCACAAAATCTGCATTACCGCCGTAGCCATTGCAGGCCAGGAGAATGGCAGAGGTCTGCAAGGTCTCAAAATCGCCCTCAGATGTTTGGTAGCGCAGACCGGTCACACTTGTACTCGCACTCGACCCACTGGTCAATAGAGAGTCCACTCGACTATTGCAAAGCAGGCTGACCTGCTCCTTGGCTGCAGTGTTCAACAAACGAGCCATCAGTGCAGCGCCTGTGCGCTGCGGCAAACTATGCATGCGTCGTACGCGGTGACCTGGGTAGAGAAATCCATCTAGCACTTCAAACTCGAAGCCGTGTACAGCCTCAAGCCAATTGATGGCTTCGGCAACTGCCGCGACATAGGCTTGTACCAAATGATTCGGTGCTTGATCGCGAGCCTTATGTTGGATGTCTTGCGCGAACATCTCAAAGCTATCTGAGATGCCCAGCGTTCGTTGCACTCGGGTTGCTGCAGCGGGAATGAATCCGGACGACAGAGCCGTGGAGCCGCTTGGGCCGGCATCCCGTTCGATCACGACAGCATCAAACCCAAGCGCCTTGAGGCGAAGTGCGCATACCAAGCCGCAGGCACCCGCGCCTACGATAGCGACGGGGTCACTAGACATGGTCTGACAAAGCCAGGTTGATCAGAGCACCCTTAAAACAAGGCAACTTGGGCCTGCTCGCAAGTCAGTACTTGAGCGACCGTGCGCAGATCTTGCAGGCTAGCAAGATGGGCCGCTTCGCTAAATGCAGCGCATCCGTCTTCAAGCACTAGGACGTTATAGTCCCGCATATGGGCATCCC
>JAYVKZ010000412.1:0-18604 GCA_043767985.1 Betaproteobacteria bacterium | reverse complement strand
GATATGGCTTTAAAGATAGTAGCGGAATGAAAGTTTGCAGCGGGCCAGTGTTCCACAGCGGAACTGTATAGGCACTAAGACCAAGGTTCAGGCGATAATCGCCAGAGCAATGAGTCGGTAGGATTGGCGCTTAGATTGATGGCGCCCACCATAAAGGAATCGCATAATGAAACTTGACGCCTCTTTATCCGCCGTAATTACCGGCGGCGCCTCCGGGTTAGGTGCAGCAACCGCGCGCAAGCTGTCCTCCCACGGAGTCAAGGTTGCACTGTTCGATCTCAACGAAGAATTGGGTACGGCCTTGGCGAAAGAGCTGGGCGGCGTGTTTTGTAAAGTGGATGTGCGCAGCGATTCCGAGGTGGATCAAGCCTTTGCAAAAGCCCGTGCTGCTCATGGCCAAGAGCGTATTCTCGTCAATTGCGCCGGCCTGGGTAAGTCCGGTAAAACGGCAAGTCGCGACAAGGGCACCGGCGAGATCCGTCACTACCCGCTTGAGGATTTTGACCGCATCATTCAAATTAATTTGATTGGTACCTTTCGCTGCATCGCGAAGGCTGCGGCAGGTATGTTGACACTGCCGATGCTGGAGTCAGGTGATCGGGGTGTAGTGATCAACACTGCTTCGGTCGCAGCGCAGGACGGCCAGATGGGACAGGCGGCTTACGCGGCGGCGAAAGCCGGTATCGTGGGCATGACCTTGCCTATTGCCCGAGACTTTGGCAACGATGGTATTCGTGTGAACACCATCATGCCGGGGATCTTTGATACGCCGTTGATGAACCGGGCGCCTGAGCATGTCAAAGTGGGCTTGGCAGCTTCCGTGCCGTTTCCAAAACGCTTCGGCAATCCTGAAGAGTATGCTTTGTTGGTAGAGCATATGATCACCAATGGATATTTCAATGGTGAGAGCGTGCGTTTGGACGGTGCGATTCGCATGGCACCTCGTTGATTGAATTGAGTGATCCTTTTACGACTGTATGGCGACTATGACGCAAAGCAATATCACCCCTCCTATTGAAGCCACCGGCCCCTTGAAAGGTATCCGAATTCTCGATTTGTCGCGAGTGCTCGCGGCACCCTGGTGCATGCAAAATCTCGGAGATCTTGGTGCGGATATTGTAAAAATTGAGCGACCCGGTATGGGCGATGAGTCGCGCCATTGGGGGCCACCGTTTTTTAAAGACAGTGAGGGCAAGGACACCAAAGAATCGGCCTACTACATGTCTTTCAACCGCAACAAGCGGTCGGTGGCGGTGGACATGACCAAGCCCGAGGGCCAAGCCCTGATCAGAAAGCTCGCTGAACATGCGGATATTTGTATTGAGAACTTCAAGGTCGGCGATCTGGCGCGCTATGGACTTGACTACGCTTCGCTTGCAAAAGTCAACCCAAAACTAATTTATTGCTCGGTCACTGGTTTTGGTCAAGATGGCCCGTATGCAGAGCGCCCCGGCTACGACTATTTGTTTCAAGGCATGGGTGGTTTAATGAGTGTGACGGGTGAGCGCGATGAGATGCCTGGTGGCGGCCCTCAACGTGTTGGCCAGCCGATTGTTGATCTGTTTACCGGGATGTATGCCACGATTTCAATTCTGGCGGCCTTGCATCATCGCGATGTGACCGGGGAGGGTCAGCATATCGATGTTTCGCTTCTCGGGGCAGTCATGGCGATGAGTTCAGGCTCTTTATCCAATTACATGATGACTGGGAACATTCCGAAGCGCACCGGCAATGTCTCGCCGATGATCATGCCCTACGGCGTTTTCACGTGTTCGGATGGCCCTATTATTGTGGCCAGTGCCAACCAGGGTCAGTTCGTGGCGTTTTGCAAAGCCCTAGGCCATCCCGAGTGGGCCGGCGATGAGCGCTTCATCAACAATGCGGGCCGGGTTGCCAATCAAGTGGCCTTGAATGAACTTTTTGCCAGCGTGATGAAAACTCGCACGCGCGCCGAGTGGGATGAAATCTTGCTGGCCGCTGGGGTACCCGCAGGGCCCATTAACAATTATGCTCAAGCGCTTGAGCATCCGCAGGTCAAGCATTTGAATACTCGTATCGGCATTCCTCACCCGATCGGTGTGGATGCGCCGGGGACAGCCAATCCGATGCGCTTCTCCAAGACTAAAGTGAACTATCGTCGCCCGCCACCCCTGTTGGGCCAGCACACCATGGAAGTGTTGCGCGAAGCAGGTTTGGATGATGCGGCCATTCAAGCGCTGGTCGCTTCGGGGGCGATTCCTGGCTAGGCGCTTAGGCTTGGTGCTAGCCGTTGCCCCTGTGGGTAGCGCCGCCCAGCAGCTACCGATGGACGATCAGTAGCACTTCATACTTAAATTGAGGGGTTTCTAAAGCTTTGAGCGGTCTCTGCCTATTGTGGCTAGATTGCGAGTCGCACGATTTTTGAGGTACCTCATGTCCAATCAAACTTTTCGCCTTGTCACCCGTTCTGACTTCGACGGCTTAGTATGTGCCGTTCTGCTCAAAGAGCTCGGTCTGATCAATGAGATTCTGTTTGTGCATCCCAAGGATATGCAGGATGGCAAAATTGTGATTACTGAGGGCGATATCACGACCAACCTTCCCTATGTGGCTGGCGCGCATTTGGCCTTCGACCATCATTTGTCGGAAACGATTCGAAACACTGGCGAGCTGGCCAATCACGTGATTGATGCGGCAGCACCTTCCGCCGCCCGAGTCGTCTATGACTATTACGGCGGCAAGGCACGCTTCCCCACGATCTCTGAGGAGATGATGGCCGCAGTCGATCAAGCCGATAGCGCGCAGTATTCGCTCGGCGACATATTGCAACCCTCGAAATGGACCTTGCTTAACTATCTCATGGACGCAAGAACGGGTCTGGGTCGCTTTAGGGATTTCCGGGTGTCGAACTATCAACTCATGATGGCCTTGATCGATTGCTGTCGGACGATGAGCATCGAGCAGATCTTGGAGTTACCTGACGTGAAAGAGCGTAGTCAACTCTACGCCGATCACCGTGCGCGCGCTGAAGAACAAATCCGGCGCTGCTCGACGGTTCATGGTGCGACTGTGGTTCTGGATTTGCGGGAAGAAGAGACCATTTATGCGGCGAATCGGTTTTTGATCTATGCCTTGTTCCCGCAATGCACTCTGTCCATCCATGTGCTTTGGGGCCTCCAGAAGCAGAACACCGTCTTGGCAATGGGTAAGTCCATCATTGATCGCTCATCGCCTTTGAATGTCGGCGATTTGTGCCTCAAGTATGGTGGCGGCGGTCATCTTGCTGCGGGCACCTGCCAGGTCGAAAATGCCTGGGCCGAGAGAAGCTTGAAGGAGGTCTTGGCGCTAGTCGAGGCTGATCATGTCAGAGCCCGCATATCGGTATTGCCTGAAGCGGCAAACCTCGCTGCTTGATGTTCATTGCACGAGCCGTTCTTGCTGCGGCGCGGCAATGAATCGATAATATTTTTTCGGGACGTACCCACCTCAGTTAAATATTTGTAAGACTTCTGTAAGGACTTTCACTTACGCTGTAAGGTGAAAAAAATACTACCTGCTGCTTTTATCGGGGTCGCCCTGATAAGCCGGGATACAGAAGGAGACTAAATTGTCCACGCAGATTGAATCGGTGATGAACGAGAATCGTTTGTTCGCACCGTCTGAGGCCTTTGTCAAGCAAGCCACCGTTTCGGGGCTTGCTCAATATCAAGCGCTTTGCGCAGAAGCTGAGCAAGACCATTCCGGGTTTTGGAGTCGCTTGGCCAAAGAGCATTTGATCTGGAAGAAGCCCTTTACCAAAGGCTTGAACGACAGCAACGCCCCTTTCTTCAAGTGGTTCGAAGATGGTGAGCTCAATGTTTCGTATAACTGCCTGGATCGCCATTTAGGGACGGCGACAGAAAATAAGACGGCCATTATTTTCGAAGCCGATGACGGTGCCATCACCCGTGTAACCTATAAAGAGTTGTACCTGCGTGTCTGTCGCTTCGCCAATGCCCTTAAAGCTTTAGGCTATAAAAAAGGCGAGCGCGCCATCGTATATATGCCAATGTCGATCGAGGCGGTCGTTGCAATGCAAGCCTGCGCCCGGCTCGGTCTTACGCATTCTGTGGTGTTTGGTGGCTTTTCGGCGAAGTCTGTTCAAGAGCGAATTATCGATGCGGGCGCGACCTTGGTGCTTGCCGCCGACGGCCAATTCCGTGCGGGTAAAGCGCTACCACTCAAGGCTGCGGTCGATGAGGCCATCGCCATGGGCGGTTGCGAAGCCGTGCGTCATGTGGTCGTGTATCGCCGCACCGGTGGCGAAGTGGCCTGGCATGCCGGTCGCGATTTGTGGATGCATCAGATCGAAAAAGGCCAAGCAGAAACTTGCGCGCCTGAGTTTGTAGATGCTGAGCATCCGCTGTTTATTTTGTACACCTCCGGCTCCACTGGTAAACCCAAGGGTGTACAGCATTCGAGCGCAGGGTATTTGTTACACGCCATGCTCACCATGAAATGGACCTTCGATCTAAAGCCCGACGATGTCTTCTGGTGCACCGCCGATGTGGGCTGGGTCACGGGCCATACCTATGTAGCCTACGGCCCTTTGGCCTGCGGTGGGACCGAGATTATTTTTGAAGGTGTACCGACCTTCCCCAATGCCGGTCGTTTCTGGGAGATGATCCAGCGTCACAAAGTCAGTGTCTTTTATACGGCACCTACCGCGATTCGGTCGCTTATTAAGGCTGCCGATACTGCTCCCGATTTTGCTCCAAAAAAGTACGACCTGAGCAGTTTGCGCCTCCTGGGTTCGGTAGGTGAGCCGATTAATCCCGAAGCCTGGATGTGGTACTACATGAACATCGGTAGTGGCCGCTGCCCAATTGTTGACACTTGGTGGCAAACTGAAACGGGCGGGCACATGATCACACCGCTGCCTGGCGTTCATAACCTCAAGCCTGGTTCTTGCACCATGAATTTCCCGGGTGTCAGCGCCGCCATTGTGGATGAAGCAGGCCACGATGTAGAAAATGGCAAAGGTGGTTTTTTGGTGATCAAAAAGCCCTGGCCATCGATGATTCGTACCATCTGGGGCGACCCAGAGCGTTACAAAAAAGCCTACTATCCTGATGATTTTCAGGGTCGTTACTATCTTGCGGGCGACGGTGCTCACCGCGATTTGGATGGCTATTTCTGGATCATGGGGCGTATCGATGATGTGCTCAATGTGTCCGGACATCGTCTGGGCACGATGGAGATTGAGTCGGCCCTGGTCTCTAACCCACTCGTGGCTGAAGCCGCCGTTGTGGGCCGCCCGGACGATACGACGGGCGAGGCGGTCTCCGCCTTTGTCGTACTAAAGGGAAAACGACCCACCGGTGACGAAGGTCGCAAGATCGCCATGGATTTGCGTAATTGGGTTGCCAAGGAAATTGGCCCGATTGCTAAGCCCAAGGATATTCGTTTTGGGGACAATTTGCCCAAAACTCGCTCCGGGAAAATCATGCGCCGACTGTTGCGCTCGCTTGCCAAGGGTGAAGAAATTACTCAAGACGTATCGACATTAGAGAATCCTGCGATTCTCGAGCAATTGAAAGAAAACCTTTAAGTCAAAGCCCTGTGATGGGTATCTTCCTAAGTTATGTGTACACGTTGTGCGCCTTTGCCGGTTTATTGCTGTTGGGTCAGGGCGCCGTCTACATGCTTAGCTTTGGACGCCATGAAAGCAATGCGGTGTACGGCTTCATGCGCCTACTCACCAGCCCAGTGACAAAGGTGGTGCGGCGTATCACACCGGCCAAGGTCTCTGATCGACATGTTCCCGTTGTGGCGTTTTTTATCCTGCTTTGGATATGCGTTTGTTTTGCTGTGTTTTTGCCGAGAATCATGAAAACCTAAGAGGTGTCTCTGGTGAGTTTTTTGTCAGTCTGGTACCAAAAGCAACGGGCCGTCGCGGCCCTGCTCATTAAGAAACCTGAGATCGCCATCTCCAGTTGGGAGCACATTCTCGACATCAAGCCCGGTAACACTGAAGCTTTGAGTGCCCTGGCGCATTTGCACGCGGAGCAAGGCCGAAAAGCCAAGGCGATGGGCATTCTCGGGCAATTGGTTAAGCAAGCGCCTGAGCTTTCGTTTAACTGGTTTAACTTGGGGTTTTTGCAGCAAGAAAGCGAGCAGCATGAGCTCGCCTTGCACTCCTTTGAGCAAGCGATCACGCTTGATGAAAAGTCGGACCGTGCCTTTTACGGCAAGGCGCTTTCCTTGATCAAGCTGGGCCGAATTGAAGAGGCGATTCCGCTTCTGAAAAAAAATACCGAACTTCAACCCATGAGTCCGTTTGGCTGGTACCAGCTCGCTCATGCGTATCACCGGCTTCATCAGACTGACCGGGTCGCTAAGGTGATCCGTCGTCTGGCCGAGTTTGAGCCTAAGGTGGCCTTACAACTCGAACGCGAAACGGGGGTCATTACCAATTCAGCGAAAACTTTTTAACCACAACTGACGAACAAGGAGAACTGACGAGGAGGGAGCTTTTTTAGGGAGACATCCAGCATAAGGAAAGTCTCAGAACTTTTTAAATGGATATTGGAGACACTATGCAACTGACTGCAAGGCACCAGGAGTACTGGAAGAAGACTTTGCGTATCACGGCCATTTTAATGGTGATTTGGTTTGTCGTGACCTATGTCATAGGTTACTACGCCCGTGAACTCAATTTTGATTTTTTTGGCTGGCCATTTTCATTCTATATGGGCGCACAAGGTTCCTTGATCGTTTACTGTTTGATCATCTTGTACTACGCCTGGTATATGAATAATCTGGACAAAGAGTATGGCGTGGATGAGGAGGAAATCGAATGACTGCCCCTGTTCAAACTCAAAAATCTTTTATTTCGCAACTGAAGAAAGCATATACCTGGTACACCGTAGGCTTCGTCGCCTTCGTGGTCGTATTGGGTATTCTGGAGCAGATGGGCCTACCACGGGTCACCATGGGCTACGTCTTCATGGCTGCGACGATTCTGCTCTACGCCGGTATTGGCGTGATGAGTCGTACCAGTGATGCCGATGAGTATTACGTTGCTGGCCGTCGCGTTCCGTCGCTGTTTAATGGTATGGCGACGGGTGCCGACTGGATGTCAGCGGCGTCCTTCATCGGTATGGCGGGCGGTCTATACCTGCAAGGCTATTCAGGCCTGGCCTTCATTATGGGCTGGACGGGTGGCTATGTGCTGGTAGCGCTATTCCTGGCACCGTTCCTCCGTAAGTTTGGTCAGTTTACAATTCCGGACTTTTTGGGTGCGCGCTATGGTGGAAACGTGCCGCGCTTCATTGGCATTGTGATCGCGATCGTGTGCTCCTTCACCTACGTGGTGGCGCAGATTTACGGCGTGGGTCTGATCACGACTCGTCTTACCGGTGTTGACTTTACCGTGGGTATTTTCTTGGGCCTTACGGGTATCTTGGTGTGCTCCTTCTTGGGCGGGATGAAGGCCGTGACTTGGACTCAGGTGGCGCAGTACATCATCTTGATTATTGCTTACCTGATCCCGGTGATTTGGCTGTCCGTGAAGCAAACCGGTGTGCCGATTCCTCAGTTGGTCTATGGTTCACAACTCCAGAAAGTCACTGCTCTGGAAGAAAAGCTGATCAAAGATCCGAAAGAGCTTGAAGTACGCAAGATCTTCGCGGATCGCGCGGATGCTGCCGCTGCCAAGCTGAAGGACGTGCCAAAGGCCTACGCAGCAGGTAAAACCTCGCTTGAGAAAGCGGTGGCTGATGTCAAAGCCGAAGCGACTCCCGATGTTGCCAAAGTGAAGGCTGCGGAGGAGGCGTTAAGCAAGTATCCGAAGGATGAGGCTACCGCCAAAGCAGCGTGGGGCAAAGAGGCCGGGCTAAAGTCTCGCTCTGGGCCGCCACTGCGCCACGGTGAAGCCTTCCCCGCGAAGGATGAGAAAGGTCGTGATATTGCTCGCAAAAACTTCCTGGCCTTGGTGTTCTGTCTCATGGTGGGTACGGCTGCCTTGCCGCACATTCTCATGCGCTACTACACCACACCATCGGTGAAGGACGCCAGGAGTTCTGTCACTTGGTCTCTGTTCTTTATCTTCTTGTTGTACTTTACGGCCCCGGCTTTGGCAGTGCTCGTGAAGTTTGTGGTCTACAACGACGTGGTCGGGTCGTCCTTTGCCAGCTTGCCGGCCTGGGTGCAAGCCTGGACGAAGGTGGATCCGACGCTGTTGTCCGTCACTGACATCAACAAGGACGGTATCGTGCAGCTCGCCGAGATTGCCATTGGTCAGGATATTGTGGTGTTGGCCACGCCTGAGATTGCGGGTTTGCCGTATGTCATCTCGGGGATGGTGGCGGCGGGTGGTTTGGCTGCGGCGCTGTCAACAGCAGACGGTTTGCTATTGACGATTGCCAACGCGCTGTCACATGACCTCTACTACAAAATGATCGATCCAAATGCACCAACCGCTCGTCGTGTGGTCATTTCGAAAATTTTGCTGTTGGTTGTGGCCGTCTTGGCGGCCTTGGTCGCGGCGCAAAAACCAGCGGACATTTTGTTCTTGGTCTCTGCGGCGTTCTCCTTGGCAGCAGCCGGTTTCTTCCCAGCACTTGTGCTTGGAATTTTCTGGAAGCGCACCACGGGAATCGCAGCAAGCTTGGGCATGCTGGCGGGTTTCCTCACTACAGCCTATTACATGGCTAAAACGCAACCTTGGTTGCGCGAGGTATTCTTTAGCATTCCGAGGAGTACGCCTGTCACTGATTTGTGGTGGGATATTCTTCCGATCTCGGCGGGTCTGTTCGGTGTGCCTATTGGCTTCTTGGTCATCATTGTTGTGTCCTTGACCACCCCTGCGCCGTCCAAGGCGACTCAAGAGTTCGTGGAAGGTGTTCGTTATCCAAACCTTCGGGCAGCCTAATGCCTCATTAGGTGAGTAGGTGTTCCATTGAATACCTAGGAGTGACAAACCCGGCGCGATGCCGGGTTTGTCGTTTGTGGGTGGGCAATATGCAAGTCAATGTTTCAATGCCTACCCTCCCGACATGGGTGAGGAAAAGTTGGGGGCGTAAACTGCGCATCTCGGCGCGTCGGCAAGTTTATCGACGCTTTTCGCATCACTGATTTGGAGACCCTACCCGTGTTACATCCTCAGGCACGAGCGCTGCTCAAATTAATCGAAGACAATAAGATGCCGCCGACGCATACCCTTCCACCGGTGATGGCGCGGCAACTGTATTTGGAAAGACGTTCGTTTAGCCAGCCACCTGCTCCGGAGGTGGCGTTGGTCGAAGACTTAAAAGCGGATGGCCCTGATGGCACCATTTCACTAAGGCATTACCGCCCAGCAGGCAGCTCTTCTAGTGCGATCTTGCCAGTACTGGTGTACTACCACGGCGGAGGCTGGGTGATTGGCGATTTGGACACGCACGATGTGTTGTGTCGTCAGCTCTGTAATGCCTCGGGTTGTAGTGTCATTGCAGTGGACTATCGTCTTGCGCCCGAGCACCGCTTTCCGGCAGCTTTCGATGACTCCCTTGCCGCCACCTGCTGGGTGGCTCGTCATGCTGACCGGCTGAGAATCGATCCGTCCCGGTTGGCGGTTGGTGGTGATAGTGCGGGTGGAAATCTCGCCGCCGCCGTGGCCATCGCTGCGCGCGATCAGGGCGATCTCAAGATTGCCTATCAGTTGCTGATTTATCCGGCGACTGATCAGCGCACTGGCTTCCCTTCGCGCACAAGCAATGGGCAAGGCTACTTATTGACTGCCGACACCATGAAGTATTTCCATGATCACTACATTACCGATCAAGCCCTCGATCTTGATTGGCGCGCCTCTCCCTTGCTTGCCCCAAGCTTAGCGGGTCTGCCACCATCCTTGGTATTGACGGCCGGTTTTGACCCTTTACTCGATGAAGGGATGGCCTATGCTGCGGCGCTAACCAATGCAGGGTGTCGTGCGAACTACGTGAGCTTTCAACGTCAGATCCACGGCTTCATTACTATGGGCCGAGTCTTGGATGAAGCCAATACTGCAGTTGCACTCTGTGCGGCTGAGCTTCGACGCGAACTGAAACCGTAAAGTTGCAGCCGCCCATGACCACAAGATTTGAAAACAAAGTTGTTCTTATTACTGGTGCGGCCGCTGGCATTGGATGGGCTGCCGCCCAGCGTTTTGCCAGCGAAGGGGCGCATCTCGTTTTAGTGGATTTGCCAAGCAGCAGAGTAAGAGAGCGTGCTGCCGAAATTAACGCGAATGGTTCTCAGGCCCTGGCGGTGGAGGCCGATGTCACGAAGCGTGCAGAGGTTGAGCGCTATGTCAATGCAACGCTCGAGGCCCATGGGCGGATCGATTGCTTCGTCAATAACGCCGGAATCTTAGGCAAGGTGATACCCTTTCTCGAATGCTCGGACGAGATGTTTGATGAAGTGATGGCGGTGAATGTCAAAGGGGCATGGTTGGGGATGAAACTGGTTGCGCCCGCAATGATTCGTGGCGGCGGTGGTGCCATCGTCAATACTGCCTCGGTGGCGGCACTGCGCGGCAGCCCTGGGTTGTTGGCCTATTCAACCAGTAAGCATGCTCTTTTAGGCATGACCCGCTCAGCGGCCGCCGAATTAGCTGTGCATAACATTCGCGTGAATGCGGTTTGCCCCGCACCGATCGAAACAGCGATGGGCAAGCAGCTAGAAGATGGATTTAGCCCGAGTAACCCACAGCTTTATCGCGACCGCACTTTAACGCGCATCCCGCTGAGGCGTTATGGCAACCCAGACGAGGTCGCTGCGGTGATGGCGTTCCTTTGCTCGCAGGATGCATCTTTTGTAACCGGTGCTGGCTACCTAGTGGACGGCGGGTTGATCGGCTAGGAGCGTTTTGCGCCCATAAATCGCGAGCGCCAAAAGCAAACCTGTCTGCCCCATCCAAAGCGCGATCCAGGCACTGTAGTAACCGGCACTGGCATAGTTGCCAGCGCTCAAGGGATAGGTGTTGAGCCAGGCACCAATAGCGGCCTGCAATACAAAGGCTAGACCGAAGCTCAGAAGGTTGATGGCGGTGTTGACTCGGCCGGTCATTGACACTGGAAAAGTACTCGCCAGCACCGCATAACCGAAGACGATCGCATTGGCGAAGGCTGCATACAGGCCCCAAGCCCAGTGCGGCAGCAGGCTTGGGAAAAGCATGATGAAGCCCTGACAAATGAGTGCCATCGCAACGTAACCCATCAGTGTCGTGAGCCTTGCGATGCCACGGCGGGCCAAATAATCACCGATCATGCCGGAGAAAACAAAGCCCACGGCCATGCCAAAATTTAGCGCCAATAAAACATTACTGATGGCAGTGCGATCAGTAAAGCCAGCAACATCGCGCAACCAGGTGGCCGCCCATAAAGATTGGAAAGCGAGAAACGTACCAAGCATTAAGCCGATGACGGTGCCTACTTGCCAAAAGCGTCGCGCAGAAAACACTTCGCGTACGCCTGCCAGGAGTTGCTGAAGGGTTTGACCTGATGCGGCGGGCTTCATATGGCGTGACATCGATAGCAGCCAAAGCGCGATCAGCGCGCAAGCACCGGCCAAGGCGAAGAAAATCGCTCGCCAGCCGTAAGCGTCTAAAGCCCACTGCGCGGGTGTGCTGGCAAACATCGCACCCAAGCCACCCGTAATCATGATCCAGCCCGTCACGGTGGCAGCTCGGTCGCGACCGACCACCAAATGCACCGCCGACATCGCACCCATCAGGCCGGCACCGGCCCCCATGCCAATGAGTGCGCGGCCCAAACTCAGCTCCAGTGTGCTGCCGGCCATGCCGAAGATGATTGCACCAATCCCAGAGCTGATGGCCATGCCTGCGCCGACCTTAGGCGGGCCAAAACGGTCGAGCAAGATCCCCAGCGGAATCTGCGCGGCAGAAAAACCGAAGAAGTAACTGCTGGTCAAAAATCCTAAGCCCTGTGGGCCTAAAAGAAATTCTCGCGCTAAAGTGGGCCCGGCTACCGCATTGACGTTACGAAAGAAGTACGAGACGCCGTACGCGAGTGCGAAGGGAAGGAGCAGCGCCAAGGCGGACGGAGCAGAAGATCGCTGCGTTGAGGAGAGCGGGGATGGATTCACCGGCGGATTGTAATCCAGCGTCCAAAGGGGTCGTCGCCGATAGTGAAACCGGCGTAAGGCCTGAGTTGCGACTGCTCTTAAGCTTCGTGTGAAATGTCTTCCCGACAAACATAAAACTAGAGTTGTCTATGAAAGTTATTCAAGCTAATGGCTTTGCATTTCGCGTGCAAGCATGACTCAGGAGTTCAAGACCCTCACCGAGGTGATACAACAGGCGCAGGCCCGCCTGACCCGCAATGAATGGGATTACCTTCTTGGCGGCTCGGATACCGAAACCACCATGAAGCGCAATCGCCTGGCTTTCGAAAAACTCGCGCTCAAATCGCGTGTGATGACCGACGTCTCCCAAGTGCATACGCGCCGCAACTTCCTAGGGGTGGATCTGCGTATCCCCGTATTGTTAGCGCCGATTGGTTCACTGCAAGTCTTTGATCCCTCAGCGGGTTTAGGGGTTGCACAGGCGGCTGAAAATTTTGGCGTGATGCAAATTTATAGTTCGGTATGCCACCCGGATTTTGAGGCCTTGATGCGGGCCAACCAAGGGCCCAAGATCTACCAGCTTTATGTGCATGGCGATGAAGCCTGGATGATGGACATCATTGGGCGCGCAGTCGCCCTCGGCTATCGAGCCCTTTGTTTGACGGTAGACACACAAGTCTACAGTCGCCGCGAACGGGATTTGCTCAAGCGTTATTTACCGATATCGCAACGCCAGGATGGCGTCGCGACCAAGGGCCAGGCTGCTAGTCTGCAACCCTCTCTGAGCTGGGGGCTGATTGACCGAATCAAAGAGCGCTATAAGCTGCCCATCATTCTCAAAGGCATTGCTTGCGCCGACGATGCTGAGCTTGCCGTGAGCCATGGTGTGGAGGTCGTTTATGTGTCCAACCATGGCGGCAGGCAACTTGACCAGGGTCGCGCGAGTTTGGACGTCTTGCCTGAGATTGTTGCGGCGGTTGGCGGTCGCTGTAAACTACTCTTAGATGGCGGCATCTTGCGCGGTACGGATGTTCTGAAGGCTTTGGCCCTAGGTGCGGATGCCGTGGCCATCGGGCGGCTCGAGGGGCTGGCCTTGGCCGCAGGCGGCGCACCAGCAGTCGTTCGCATGTTGGAGCTTCTGGAGATCGAGATGAGAACTAATTTGGCGCTGATGGGATTAAGCTCGATCGACCAATTGACGCCAGACTGTCTCGCCACGGCAGAGCCGGTGGGCATAGCCCACGTGTTGAGCGGATTTCCGCTGATGAATGAGGGATATCCTTTGGCTGGGCGATATACTCCCTAGTTGATCGCAAACATTAGCCCCCTCTCGTGTCCAACTTAGCTAACTTAGAAAAACTCAAACGTACGATTATTGATCGCCATGTGAGGCCAAGTAATCTTAAGGGTGCTATTCAAGTGACCACCACCTTGGTCCCTTTGGCGTTGCTTTGGTTGGCCGTCGCGCTCAGTCCGCAGCTTTCGTACTGGCTGACTGCAGGTTTGGTGGTGATGATTACCTTCTTGCAACTGCGTGTTTTCATTATGATGCATGAATGCGGCCACAGCAGCTTGTTTAAACACTCTACGCTTAATAAGGCGTTTGGCTTTGTTTTTGGCTTACTGACCGGGATGCCACAGTACGTCTGGGCGCAGCGCCATCACTATCACCACTCGACCAATGGCAACTGGTCCAAGTACCAAGGCCCCCTAAACATTATTTCGGTGGAAAAGTATTCGGCCATGACGGGCGCGCAGCAGCGTAGCTATCGCAATGCCCGCAGCATTTGGCTGGCCCCTATTGCGGGCCTGATGTATTTGCTGGTCACACCTCGCATCACCTGGGTGAAGGGAACGATTAGCCTCGTGGCCTACCTCGTCAAGCAAAAAATTGCGCAACCGACGGTGCCTATCAAGACTCTGGCGCTAGGGTTTAAGACAACGCTCTGGGCCTCGCCCCAAGAGTATTGGCATATGTTTTGGAACAACATTGCACTCTTGAGCCTTTGGTACTTTATGGCGTCAGCGATGGGGCCGCTGCTGTTCTTTGTGTGCTACTTTGTGAGTGGTGCAGTATCGGGCGGAGGCAGTATCTTGCTCTTTACCTTGCAGCATAATTTCGAACACTCTTATGCAAGCGGTGATGAGGGTTGGAACTACAACCAAGCAGCGATGGAAGGCACGAGTTATTTAGTGTTACCGGCCTGGATGAATTGGATGACCGCGAATATTGCCTATCACCATATCCATCATCTCTCGGCGCGTATTCCAAACTACTGTTTGCTGGCGTGCCACAAGGAATATGAGAGTTTGTTCACCGACGTGACGCGATTGCGGGTCACACAAATTCCTAGTGCCTTGAAATGCATATTGTGGAATA
Organism: Betaproteobacteria bacterium; assembly: GCA_043767985.1. Lineage (GTDB taxonomy): Bacteria > Pseudomonadota > Gammaproteobacteria > Burkholderiales > Burkholderiaceae_E > JAPOKJ01. The sequence continues at coordinate 4,158 of JAYVKZ010000412.1, read as the reverse complement.
CTCAGGCGGGACGGATTATCTCCATTGCCGAGTATGAGCAAGGCTTACAGCAGAGCTTTAGCCAAGCTTAGGGCGAAACGACCTTAGAGTTGCCAAGCCCCGTTTTTGTAAACCTGCTGATCGTCGAGATAGACCGCTTGGGTGACGGCAAACACGTCAACATGATGCTTGGCACTTGCGCGCCGAATCTGTGGCTTCGGAAAGAGCCCATGCTTGGCACCCAATGAGAGATGGATCCCGCACATGCGCTCGAAGGTGCCGATACCGCTCACGGTACGCTCAGCATTGAACGCCCGGTTCATGCCAAAGCCGAGTTCACGTATCCAAACCTCGCCCTCATCCGCACGAATATTGGCAAGCACCGTATCGAACTCCGGGGTGGAGTTTTCTACTGCGGACACGCGACCCCGCGAAATGGTGAGTGTGATGGGCTTGGCTGGTCGGTTCACCTTGAACGAGGTATCACCAAAGATGAAAATACGCACCCGTCCATTGACCGCTTCGAGGTCTTGAGATTCTGTGAACACTTCACCCACGGGGAACTGCCCACCAATATTGGTCATGCCGCGATAATCACCCACGTTTAACTTGGCCAACTCGAGAGGCGAGCTGAACACGAGTTGCTCGCCGCCACTGTCAACGACAGCAGACTGAGCTTGATCAATCCGCGCTTTGAGCGCATGCCCCACCCCCCGAAAATAGACTGGGTCATAGGCTAGGGAATCAATGTAGAGCAGCCCTTCGGTGCCTGGCATACTTGACAAATGAGGATGCTCGATGACCTTAAGTGAGCGCTTGAATAACTCGATGCGGATCCGAAAAGCCTCGAGTCGAAAGCTCGTCGTTTGCACCAGTACCACTAAATCGCCTGCGGAGAGGAGGTTGATCGCGGCGAGAATCTCGTCTGAAGAAACGCTCTCGAAGTCGATGAAGCGTGCGTTGGGGAGGCAGTTTCGATAGGCTTGGGTCAGCGCTTTGGCTAACTCGCACTGTGAATCCGAAACCACCAGAGCGGTTTGCGCAGGGTCATGTTCAATCGCGAGCGCAAGAATGTCGCTTAGGTGCTGCGTCGCGGTATCAATGGCGGTTTGGGGGAGGGCGATCATGCTTTGCTAAAGGGTTTGCCCCTATTTTATCCTTCGGTGCATCGCCCCGCGATTTTTCAGAAGGTTGAAGGGCCTTCGGATATTGTCGCAACGACCGCACTGGCTGTTTACACGGCCTTGATTTTGGGTCGCTCTTGCTATACTTTTCCACAAAATCGCTTCTTTGTCTTTGCCCCTTTGAAAGCTCTATGAAAACTGACCGTCGTCTTTTCGCAATTCATTCCACCGTGGGGCTTGCAACTTTGTTGGCTGCCCCGCGCACCTTTGCCATGGCCGGTCCAGTGACCGACGAGAAAGATCCGAAGGCAGAAGCCTTGGGGTATCGTGCTGACGCGTTGAAGGTCGATGCTGCCAAGTTTCCTGGCTATGCGGCTGGGCAAACCTGCGGGAGCTGTTCAAATTTCAAAGGCTCGCCAGGCATTGCTGCTGGACCTTGTCCCCGTATGCCCAAGCCCGTTTTGGCGGCAGGCTGGTGCTCTGCCTATGCCAAGAAGTCTTAGGTCGTACGGAGAAATAAATTTCATGACGAGGCCAATGGATCAATTCACCGCAGTGGCTTCAAAGCGCCGATCCTCCATGAAACGCATGTGCAACTTCGGAAGCTTCGTGCGCCAACCTTAGAGTAAAGACGAATTGGCGTGGCCCTCAAGGATTGCGCCCCGCAAGCAAGCGACGAGCTGTATAGGTCATGACTTTGATGCCACGCTGGTTAAAGACTTCGATCAGGGAGTCAACCACGGCTCGACCACTTGAAGAGGTGGGCTTGACACCGATAATTTCAACCGTAGCGCCGATGGTGTCACCGACCATCACCGGCGCGTGAATCTTTTGCTCCAGTTCGAGCATGGCGAGGCCAGTGCCCTGGATCATCGATTGAAGTATGAAGCCTTCAATGAAGCAATAGGTTAACGCGCCAGGAACAGGTCGACCATTGATAGCACCGCCGTCAAAGCCCTCTTCGATGAAGATTGCTTCCAGCATGCCGGTCGCATTCATAAAATTGACCAGATCCGATTCAGTGACGGTGCGGCGGAAGGTGCGCCAGCGTTGTCCCACGGAAATATCCTGCCATACAAAACCTTGGCCGAGCTGAGGAACTAGTGGGTCGAGATGAGGATGCTTGGTATTGGTCATTGTTAAAGTTGATCTGGAGTTGGAAAAGTCTTGGGAAGCTCGCTCAGTGTAATGTTCTGACCGTCGAACCAGCATTACGAGAGTAAATTCATGCAAGTATCCGGGAAAATCATTCTAATCACTGGTGCGGCCAGTGGCATTGGTGCGGCGATGGCGCGACGCTTTCTCGCCGAAGGAGCAGCGGGCTTAATTCTTGGGGACGTTCAGGAAGGGCCGCTTAGCGAATTGACGCGTGAGCTTAATGCCCAGGCAAGCCACTTCGGCGGGGCGCTACAAATCAAGGGCGACGTTGCGGAGCCCAAGGCCGGGGTTGTTTCCCAAGGCTGTGATGTGACTCGTGAAGCGGACATTCAGGCCTTGGTTGCCTGTGGCGAGCAACACTTTGGGCGAGTCGATATCGCTTGCTCGAACGCCGGTTTGGTACGCGACGGTGGCGAGGACACTTCAGACGAAGACTGGCAACTTAATTGGAACATTCACCTCATGGCCCATGTGTGGCTGAGCCGGGCTGTTTTACCCGGCATGCTGCAGCGTGTTGAGGGCTATTTGCTGATAACCGCCTCGGCGGCGGGTTTGCTCACCTCCCTACCTTCAACCAGTTACGCGGTCACCAAGCATGCGGCGATTGCCTTCGCGGAGAGCATGTCGATCCGGCATGGCGCTGCGGGCATCAAGGTCTCCGTGCTCTGCCCTCAAGCCGTCGACACTCCCCTTATCCAACAACGCGCCAATGTGCCGGGAGTGTCATCGCAGATTGGTGGGGTCATGTCGACCGATGCCTTGTGCGATTCGGTGATCGAGGGCTTGAGCACCGAGAAGTTCTTAATCTTGCCCCATCCTGAGGTGCTGGAATATTTCCAGCGCAAAGCATCGGACTATGATCGCTGGCTCGCGGGGATGCGCAAGCTAGATCAGAAACTGCGTCTTGGTAAAAGCGTATCTCAATAAAAATTTGTTTCGATAAACCAGTCAACGAAAGTGTACTAGCCGACCTTGCTGAGATTGCGACAAGTCATTGGGGAGTTGCCTGTCCGGTGGCGGGCCAATGTAGTCCGCGCGTGGCCGAATTAGGGAGCCTTGCTTTCGCTGCTCAATGACATGAGCGATCCACCCGACCACCCTTCCTATTGCAAATATGGAAAAAGCGCTACCCCTAGGCAATTTGAGAGTGGTGCTCAAAGCGACCAAGGCGAAATCGAGGCTCGGCAACAAGCCGGTGGCATCGAACACTTGCTTGAGCAGTGCGTTAAGTTTTGCATCGTGCGGTAAGTCACCGAGAATGGCCTGCGCTCTCGGATCGCCCCTGGGATACAAAGGGTGGCCATAGGCTAATTTCAAGACAGACTGATCTGCTGAGAGTAGGTCGCGCGGTTCGAACGCTTGCCCTTGCTTTGAGCTCGTAACAAGGGACGCGGACATGCAACCGTCCCAGTGATCCTCAATGATCGCGGTAATGCCGCCATGTTTGGCGCCGGTCAGTGCTGCAAGTCCAGCGACCACACAGGCATCGAGTCTTGCACCCGAGGAGGCCACACATCGTGTCGTGAAGCTTGAGACGTTGAGTTCGTGATCTGCGCACAAAATGAGCGCCCTGCGAATCATCTCCCCTTGCGCCTTGTTAAGTTGCCAGAGACCTTGCAATTGAAGATGCGTGGGTTGATGGGCTAGGGCTGACGGACAGATTTTTAGGGTGGTCGCTGCGCGCATTAGGCGCAGCAGCCGCGCTCCTTGAGTTCCTAGCGGTGTGCTACCGTCAATTGATGCGTGATCGCTAACCGGTGTTGCATCGTCCATCCCTTGCATCTGCGTGGCGATCAGTGCCATGAAGGCCTTCAAACTGCGCTGGGGGTCGGGCTTTTCTTTTGCAATGTGGAGTCCCCTCAGTAGCGCCGCCTTGGGCTCATCGATCTCGGAAGTG
>JAYVKZ010000411.1:0-5736 GCA_043767985.1 Betaproteobacteria bacterium | reverse complement strand
GGAATGAGCGCTTTTTGACTGAGGTGGCGCAGGCCGAGAATCGCCGAGGTATCCGAAGTCAGTTGAGTACGATAGCTGGACACAATGGAATTCAAGACTGATTTTCCAGTACCTCCAAGTGCGTCAATGCTTTCAAGACTGACCCGCGATACTCTAATACCTAACGCGTTCTTGGAATCCAAGTTATGGGTCCAATCCAGACTGAGGCTGTTTGTGTTGAAGGCATTTAAATTAATTGACGAAAGCACTGTTGGCGACGTTGCCGAAAAGAAGGAAAACGTGGATTGCGCTCGCGTTGCATCGCTCCCTCTTCTTGATCGCGTTCCTGAAAAGACCAGACTATTGAGTGGCGACGCATATCCCATGCTGAACGTCAGAGTATTGTTTAGAATAATGAAGTCACTCAGCACCCCTCCACCGACGGCAGAAGAGTAGGACTGAACTAGGTTTGCACTCGCTAGTTGATTGAAGACCGGGTTCAGTGATGAAGAGAATCCTCCTGCACTAAATAAACTAGCTGGATTAATCGCAAGTAAAGATCCATCGCTGCTCGTGAGCACGCTTTTGTCGTAGCTCAGTGCGCTGGTAAAAAGTCCAAAGCGATGGGATGCGCCTAGCCTACCGACCGTACCGTAATAAAGCCGCTTTGCTGAAGCGCTGACACTGGTGCGGCTAGAGGGCGTCCAATCTGCCGACAATCCGAGACCCGTTCCGCTGTTACGTCCATTGATTGCAAAATTATCGATGAAGTCGTAATTAATCGATGCACCGATGCGCAGTTCAGCCAACGGAAACATATAGGCAGTCGCCGAGGCACTATTTCTGTTTTGCGTTAAATTGCCTTCGTAAGTTCGGCGCTGAATGTCGCCAGTCAAGTCCCAACCCCATTGATTGAACTGTGGGCCGCTTTTCAAAAAACCTGAAAACCGTTGATCTAGTTTGGCTAGAACGATATTGGCGGTACTACTCGCGGTCGCTAGGGAATATTTGCCTTGATACTCGGCAAAGGTTCCGATGCGCCCCTGAATATACGGACTCACCTGGAACTGACGAAACTGTTGTGAGCTTGCGTTGGCCGTTGCCGGGTCAAAGCTCACCGCACTTAAAGGGTTCGAAGCGAGAGAGTAGATGGAGGCGTTACTACTAATCCAAAGCCAATCTCCGATGAGTGCCGTTTGCCCCGAAGCTCGAAGGTCAGGGCTCACAGAGGAGCCTCCGATCGTTCGAAAGTAAGTTCGCAAACTTGCATAAATTTGCGCTTTCGTTCGATCGGAATCTATCGACCCCTCAAAGTAAGGTGTGACCTCTGCGACGAAGCCAGACGATCCGCCCTGAGTCCGCGTTAAGTTGGAAGAGTAGGTCAGTGTGCTACGCACACCGGGAACAAACTTTAGTTCGTCCTTTTTACCCTGGCCACCTCCTCCGGTCGTAGTCGTCAACTCCGCCGAAGGAATTGAAGATGACGGAATGGCAACACCGGGGACCGATGTGGTTGGAAGGTTAGTTGAGGGGGGCGAAACATTGGGTTGCGTTTGGGCGAGGGAATAGCTGGTAAATAAACCCATATAAACGACGGCAAATGTTCGTTTTCCAAGTCCAGAATTCGACCCCAATTTATACACCGTAACCGTATCCGCCATAGCCACCATAGTACCCCTGTTCAGCGGCTCGAGCCTTGTTAAGCACCAAGCCTACAACTTCAGAAGATCCTATAGTAGCAAGAGCCTCTTGTACCGACTCATGGGACGTTTTGCCTGACTCGACAACCAGAACCACTTGCCCCATGTAAGAGCTCAACACACGCGACTCGGTAGTCACTAGAAGTGGAGGTGAGTCGAAAATCACAACCCGATCTGGGTAACGCGCAGTGATGAGTTCGAGGAGGCGACTCATCGAGGCACTTGCTAACAACTCGGTCGCTTGTTGATGACGCCGGCCCGCCGGCAAAATCATTAATTTCTCTACGTTAGTGGGTAGGACCAACTGCGAAATATCTAAATTTCCATCGATCAACCAATCCATGAGCCCGGCTTCCACCGTAATGCCAAGTTCTTTAGGCACCGAGGGGCGAGCCACGTCAGCGTCAACCAACAATACTTTGTTGTCTCTTTCTGCAGCAATACTCATTGCTAAGTTAATCGCGCAAAAGCTCTTGCCTTCACCTGGGAAGGCACTGGTGACCATGATTCGCTTGCCATTCTTCACTGCGGAAACACCGCGACCAAAGGCATTGGCAAGTAAGGGGCGTTTAATGACTCGGAACTCTTGCGAGATTTGAGTTTGATTGCCGTCCGGTGTCACAAAGCCGCGGGCACGGAGCGACTCAAGGTGAATACGAACACCTTCGCGCTTAGTGACTTCATCCAGGCGGCCAGAGCGTTGGCCTGGGGGCCGCGATGGTTCAAGGGTGTCGCCGGACATTGACCCTCGGGCGATACTGTCCTTCAAGCGTACTTCGCCGAGTCTTTCAATCGTCGAAGGTCGTTTTTGCGCCTGGGACGTCGAAGCCCTCAATTCCTGTGCTTCAGGAAGTGCCATGGCATCGCTCGAGACGTTGGTCAGCTTACTGACGGCTTTTTCAATGAGGCTCATTTTTAATACCTAATTCTTTTGACCAAGATCTTACTTAACGGCTGTCAGTACGGTTTGATAGGCGATCAATCCTAAAAACGCGCATATGTAAAGAGCGGTAAGTCCCGCGAACGTCATGCCGCTAACTCGTGCTTTACTCTTCGCCTTGGCATCGTTAAACAACGATACCGCGCCTAAGATGGGCACTTGGGTAATGTTGCGCAAAGTCCGCAGGTCAAAAAACGTTGGACGGCTTTGGTCCCGAATAAAGGCTGCCGCTAGCCCCGCCGCGATGGAGGCCGCTAAGCCGAGCAGGAGCAAAAGATTTCGATTGGGCCAAACCGGCTGGGCGCTGACCCGTGGAGGGTCGACAACTCGAAACTCGGCGACCCCTGCCGCGCCATCCATCTCGGTGGATGTTTGAGCCGATTGGCGACGCTCCAAAAGTTGCTCGTAGTGCTTACGATTGACATCGTAGTCGCGAGTAAGCTGAATATAAAGGGCTTCAACTTTTGGAATGGTCTGGGCGGCCTCTCTGGACTGAGAGAGGCGCACTTCATAATCGGCCACTCTTGCGCGAAGCGATGCAATCTGGGCCTCCGCATCGGCGAGTGAAAGCTTCAGTTGCTGGAAAACGGGATTAGCGGCTTGTTGCGCTTGGCGGCGTTGCTGAACAGGCACTGGTTTTGCAGCCTCAGCTTTTCTTTCAGCCTCGCGCTGCGTTTCGAGCTGCTCCAAAATTCTCCGGGTGCCAACAACATCGGGATGCTCTTCTGTAAAGCGTGAGCGGAATTCATCCAGACGTTTACGAGTCGATTCGACCCGTTCGTCGAGTTCAGTCGGTCGAGCCTTCGCGATTTCGATTGGGCCTGAGTCTCCGCCTGGAAGCGCCATGGTTGCAGCTTCGCCATTAAGTTGGTTCTTCAAGGCATCCCGAGCATATTCGGCTTGGCGTAACTCGAGCTTGGCTTGTGTGACTTGATTTTGAAATTCACCGGATTTGGCAATGTAGTCCTGGGCCAAATTGGGCATTAAAGTAAGGTTCTTGATTTTGAACTCTTTAAGAGCCTCTTCAGCCTGCAATAGACGCTGCTCAGAACTCTTGATTTGTTCATCCAAAAAGCGTCGCGCCGTATCCCCGTCACTATTTTTCTTAATCAGACTACCTTCTACGAAAATCCCTAGAAGCGCTTGAACAACTGCTTTGGCTGATTCTGGCTTTTCGTTTCGGTAGTTGATCAAATATAGATTGGTCGCGCCCGGCACCGCTTTGAACTCGACCTCTTTCAAAAGCGAATCAATATAGTTCTCTCGTTCACCTGAACTCTTGACCTTGAGATCCAGGTCCGCCATCCGCATGACCCGATCAATATTGGGACGGCTGATCAGAGTCCTTCCCATCATGGCCACTTGTTGTTCGACGTTGGGTTGCACCGCCAAACCCTGCATCAGAGGTTTAAGGATTGACTGAGTATCGACATAAACGCGGGCTGCCGCTTCATATTTTGACGGAATTAAAAAGGCAGCGATCACACCACCGATCCCGAAGATCAGAGTCGTGACAAAACCCCACCATTTATAAAACCATAGGCCCCGAAGTATGGACCTGAGTTGTTCGACTAATTCTTGCATGGGTTGCTCTTTTTTCGCTTATTTCAGCAGCAGCTTGACGTTGATAAATGAAAGGCGTGGCTTAGAACCAGCTCTCGGGAATCATGATGACATCGCCAGGTTTCAATTCGATGTTGGCAGAGACATCCCCACGCTTGAGCAAATCACGCAAGCGCAGCCCAAACTGCTTATTGCCTTCAGACGAGCGGATCAGTACGGCGCGATTTCCCGCTGCGAAGTCTGTAATGCCACCCACAGCGATCATGACGTCAAGCAAGGTCATGTTTTGGCGATAAGCAAGGGCTTGTGGCCTTGAGGCTTGGCCAACGATACGAACCTGTTCGCTGGTTGGGCCGACAAAATTTTGAACCACAACTGTGACCACAGGGTCCTGAATATAGCGCTTAAGTTTGGCTTCAATCTCACGAGCTAGTTCTGAAGGATTTTTATTGATCGCAATCATGTCCTCGATGAGCGGTGCGGTGATCTTGCCATCGGGACGCACGGGGACGGTCGCGGACAACTCGGGGTTACGCCACACCACAATGTTGAGGGTATCGCCGGGACCGACCAGGTATTTGTAATCTGGCGTGGCGGCCTGGCGTGGCGCAGGGGGCAAGTTGCTTGCACAACCCGCAAGGGCGGCCAAGGCCATGAACACTAAAAATAATCTTTTCATTTCAGATACTCCGTCTTTCAAGCAGAATTTATTGATGAGAATCCAACTAAACGCTGGTATGAGCAAGGTCCGATGGATAGAATGAGCCTATTCCCGATGAACGGAAGTTTGACGCCCTCCACCGAGTTTGTTGTATGAATTTGTTCACTTCTCGAGAGAAGCTTAACGTTCGACGCGCCGAGTTCGTTGAATAGTTCATCTATCTTTTCGATAAGAATGCAGTTCCAGAGACTACTTTTGAATCATAGGCGTGAAAATCGCGTGGGTAAAGGGCTCTAATCTTCTGAACGTAAGCCATCGTTTCGCTGTAAGGCGGGATACCTTTGAAACGGTCGACAGCCCCTTCGCCCGCGTTGTATGCGGCAATCGCCAACCAAACGTCGCCTCTAAAATAGGAAAGCAGCCACTTTAAATAGGTCACCCCTCCACGAATGTTCTCCTCGGGGTTCCAGACATCGCTGACGCCGAATCGTTCAGCGGTCTCTGGGATGAGCTGCATGAGCCCGAGAGCTCCCTTAGGGGAGCGCACCAGGGGATCGAAATTCGATTCTGCAAAAATGATTGCAAACACCAAGCGCGGATCTAGTTTTGCTGCTTTTGCCTTGGCCGTCACTAACTTGAGGAGTAGCTTTCGTTCAATCGAGGGCAAATTGTTTCGAAACTGGGCAGGGTTTTGAACCGACGGGGTCGGTCCTTTATCAATGGACTTGTTTGGACTTGCCTCAGGGCTTAGGAGCGCCGCAACGACGGTTTCGGCACTGGCCTGAGCCTTTTTGTCGACGAGACAGGGCGGCAGTTTTTCTTCACCACTTCGAACCAGTTCGGCCAAGCGTGTGGCCATTTCACTGCCCAACTCAGAAGCCTTTTTAAACAAG
>JAYVKZ010000410.1:0-16128 GCA_043767985.1 Betaproteobacteria bacterium | reverse complement strand
CATCAAGGCGGGCCAGTCTGTAGAGGTTGAAGGCAATACCTCCGGGACTTTTGTTTTAGCCACCAAGTTAAAAGTTATCAATCCCTAGTCTCTTGGTCGCTCAAGGGCCGCCACAAAAGGCCTTAGAATTGGGCATTCCAACGCATATCTAGGGTTAAATACATGCTTACGCTCTACACGTATTTTCGCAGCTCGGCGGCTTTCCGCATGCGCATTGCCTTGCACATCAAGGGGCTCAGCTATGACCCAAAGTTTGTCTCACTGGTCAAAGCAGAACATCACAGTGATGATTACGCCAAGCTCAACCCGCAGGGCTTGGTACCCACCCTCGTGGCGGGTGATCATGTTTTGAATCAGTCTATGGCCATCATCGAATATTTGGACGAAACCCAAGTCGGCCCCAGGCTCCTGCCCGGCGACGCCTTACAACGCTGGCGCAGCCGTTCTTTGGCGCAACTAGTGGCCTGTGAGATTCACCCCATTAATAATCTTCGCGTGCTCAAGTATTTAAAAAGCCCATTGAACCATAGCCAAGAAGAGATTGATACTTGGTACAGGCATTGGTGCATCGAAGGCTTGAGTGCCTACGAGCGCGAACTCAGTGCCGGACCCATTGCCTCGCGTCCGGGGCTCTACTCGGTCGTTGATCAAGTCAGCTTGGCAGATGTTTGCCTAGTGCCGCAAATCTTCAACGCGCAGCGCTTTAATGTGGATACCCGCGCGTTTCCAAAGACCATGGCGATCTTTGATCGCCTCATGGGTTTGCCAGCCTTTGAAAGCAGTCAACCCAGCAAGCAGGCGGACGCGTTTTAGGTACGAGAGCCGTGTAGCAACCTAAACGCTTTATCCCACACTTTCGCAGCGACCTTGCCGCCCATGCTTTGACCCACTTCGTTGCCTGCTTCAAAGTGAATACCGCCCAGTAGGCGAGACAAGCCCGCCTCTTGGGCGGCGGCAGTAAAGCTGGCCCATTGCAAAGTGACCTCTTGTTTGGGAGTGGCTACTTGATGGGTCATAGCACCAGGGGCCACCGTCACGCTCTCACCATAGCTATCTGCGCCGGTATAGCGACGCAATATCTCGGCCGAGGCCGAGGAGAAGGTGCTGTGTCCGGAGACGAACTCAGCAAAGGGTGGAGTCGAAAAGGTTGTGAGTTGATAGGGATGCCAGAGCTCACCGGGCATTAATCCGATACCGTCTTGGGAAGAGATGAGGCCCTTAATTTGCTGGCCTGCGTACAAGGTACGAATCGCCGAAATCGGCCGGGCAGAATCGTAATAGCGCTTGCACTCCCAGCAACTGATGCTCGCATCCATGACCGTGTTGCTGAGCATGAAGAACAACTTCAAATCCGTATCAAGATCGTACTGGTCACGCTTGGAAACCCAGCCTGCAATCTTGTGCCATTGACCGGGTGGCGTTTCTGATTTGGGACCGTTGGCCCAGTACTCAGCCACTACTTTTTGCTGATCGCTCAGGTTTGCGGTGTAGTTAAGAACTACATCGGCCTGATCTTTATAGGTCTTTGTGCCAAACTGCGGTAGCGCCACCGTTAGGCGCAATTCTGAACCGGAGGAGAGCGCAAAAGGCTTGACCGAGCCCCAATGTGGCGCAATGTATCCGGGCGCTTTCCCGTTACTAAATTTTAAGGGTTGCCAGCGATTCGGATCACTCATTGTCGTGACCGTATTCGCGGGCTGATAGCCGGTGTAGTCCGCGTAGGCACCGGGTGCAAGATCGCCAAGCTGATTGCTACCATCGGCATGACGGTAGGCAAGTAAGCGCTTCGCCGCGTCGCGACCGAGTTGACCGGGATCGTCGGCAGGGAGTGCGGCATTCGGGTCGTAACCCAGAGCGCTCATGGCTGCGTTGAGACTTGCCAACTGCTCTGGGTAGACATCCTTAAGGGCTTCAAAAGCAGCATAGGACAGCGCTTTTTCTTTGACCGCCTGAAGATTGGCAAAATCCTTAGGAACCCCTAGGCGCAAGGGTCCTCCCTCCTGCGTCGCGACGGCTTTTGGATCATAGGGAGCCCAGGCGTCATACATCGAGGTGTACATCATCGCTAAGGCACGAGCGACTAGAGGGGGCGGCAAGGTACCGCTACGCACTGCGGCGAGTGCAGTGTCATTCCATTTGAGCACCACACTGGGGCCAGCATACGGGGAGTTTTGCGCGCAAGCACTTAAAAATATCGGCAGGCCAGCGCTCGCTAAGACGAAGGAACGACGCGAGGGATCTGCAAGCGGATACTTAAACATCTTTTGACATTTTAAAGTGAGTTTTAGCACTTCTACTAGAGATTGCGCAACTTTGCTCGCGCCATTAGATCGACGGCCCACGCCACGAGATCGACGGAAACGAATCGCCTAATTAAATAGGGCCTGAGCAAATTCTGAAGCCGAGAACGATTGCAAATCTTCGAGTGCCTCACCGACCCCAATAAAGTAAACAGGAATGGGCATCGCCCGCTTTGTTTGCCTGAAACTATACGCCAATGCGGCCAAGGCGCCGCCTTTGGCGGTGCCGTCTAGCTTGGTCACGATTAGCCCAGTGAGCGTCACGGCTTCATCAAAAGCCTTCACCTGAGCCAACATGTTTTGCCCCGTATTACCGTCCAGCACCAAAAGCACCTCGTGAGGCGCCTCGGGCAAGGCCTTGCTGACGACCCGGCGAATCTTCTTCAATTCTTCCATGAGGTGAGCTTGAGTGGGTAGGCGACCGGCCGTGTCGATAAGAATGACGTCCGTTCCGCGGGCCCGGCCAGCACTCACCGCATCGAACGCCACAGCCGCCGGATCTCCGCCCTCCTGCGAGATCACCTGGACCTGATTACGTTCGCCCCAAGTAAGCAGTTGCTCTCGTGCAGCAGCCCGAAATGTATCGGCAGCGGCTAGAAGGATTGACTTATTTTCACCTCGAAGGTGATGGGTCAGCTTACCGATCGAGGTGGTTTTTCCGGCGCCGTTGACCCCGGTCATCATCAAAATCAGGGGCTTGGCACGATCAAGATCAATGTGGCCTTCTAGTGGTTTCAGCAGATCGGTGAGGATCGCAGCCAAGGCCTCGCGGACCTGTTCGCCAGATTCCAGACGCTGTCTTCGGACGACTTCCCTAAGCTCCGCGAGCACAAACTCAGTCGTCGCAAAACCAGTATCACTGGCGATAAGAGCCGTCTCAAGCGCCTCGTAAAGCTCCTCATCGATCTTGGTGCGAGAGAACAAACCGACTAGGTTGCCGCGAGTTTTAGATAAGCCCTGCTTAAGTTTTTCTCCCCAGCTCAAGCTTGGGGCTACCGGAACACTTGCGGGCAGTGGGGCCAAGTGTTGCTCAACCGACTCTTCGCGCGACAGTGTCTCAGCCGTCTTAACCTCAATCGGGGTAGGCGGGGCGGCAGGTTTACGGCGAAAGAATCCGAACATGGGGATAATAAGGGGATGTCAAAAAACAAATTGAGTAGCGCCCCCATTCTAAACGCTCCGGGCAAGATTCGAATCGTCGGCGGCCTTTGGAAGCGCACGCCCATCATCGTCACCGACGCGCCGGGCCTCAGGCCCACGCCGGATCGGGTGCGGGAATCGCTTTTTAATTGGTTAGGGCCTGCGATCAAGGCTAGTGTTTGCTTAGATCTTTTTGCGGGCTCAGGGGCCTTGGGCTTGGAGGCTCTTTCGCGCGGGGCGGCCCACGTGCATTTTAACGAACCCCACTTGAAAGCCTCTCGCCAAATTTCCGACTTACTCAAGCGCTTACAACAGCCACCGGGTGCAAGCTGGGAGGTCAGCAGTTTGGATGCGCATGCCGTGCTCGCTCGGCAAAGCCCCCAGCGCTTCGACCTCGCGTTCCTTGACCCACCCTTCAAAGGTGAATGGGTAGAAAGGGTTTTGCCGGCCTTGCTGAAGCTTCTCAAGCCGAGCGCAAGGCTCTATATTGAAGCTGAAAAGGAATTCGAACACCCAGCCCTGGTGCTGCTGAAAGCGGGCCAAGCGGGCCAAGTGCACTATCATCTGTTCCAGCTTCGCGAGGCCTGAAGCGGCCTTTCATTTTTGATTGTACTCACAGTTCCTCACCTGACCTTACCCTCGCACCTCATGACGCTAGCCAACACCTCCCCAAAAATAGCTATTTATCCAGGCACTTTCGACCCGCTCACCCTAGGCCACGAAGACATTATTCGCCGAGCCGCGCAATTGTTTGACCACGTGGTGCTGGGCGTCGCGGAGAGTCTCGGCAAGAAACCGATCTTTGCGCGCGACGAAAGAATGGAAGTCGCACGGGAGGCGCTCGCCGATCTAAGTAATGTCAGTGTTGTGGGATTTTCAGGACTCCTTGTTGAATTTGCGAAAACGCATCATGCGAAGATCGTCGTGCGCGGTGTGCGCAGCGTCACTGATTTTGACTACGAGTTCCAAATGGCGGGTATGAATCGCCAAATGATGCCCGAGCTCGAAACCATTTTTATGACACCCTCCGAGCAACACCAATATGTCTCAGGCACCTTGGTCCGTGAAATCGCGAGAATGAACGGCGACATCGAACGCTTCGTAGCGCCCACGGTCGCCAAGCGCCTGCGTGCGAAACTGGCCTAGAGCAAGCGAGACCGTCGACCTATGGCTCTCATGATTACCGATGAATGTATTAACTGCGACGTGTGCGAGCCCGAATGCCCGAACAGCGCGATTTACATGGGTTTGGAAATCTACGAGATTGATCCAAAAAAATGCACCGAATGCGTCGGGCATTTCGACGAACCCCAGTGCCAGCAGGTGTGCCCGGTAGAGTGCATCCCCTTTAACCCAGCGTGGCGTGAAACACGTCAAGAGCTTGAGGCAAAGTACCAAACGCTCACGGTCGGTGCTGAACGGCCCGCATAACACGGCTATTCACACTAGAGCGTATTACGTTTCTAGGGCACTAAGGTCATTTGAAGTTCAGGGGTTTCATTGTTCCAGTAGGCCACCTCATGCTGCAAGGTGGCCCAGGTGAGTGGATGCTGCTCGTGCCATCTTTCAGGCCACCGGATATACAGACGAGCTTCGTGCCAACTCATCTCGGGCACCACAGCTTTTTCGCTCAGCCTTTGACGATTCAGAATCGAGGACCAGCGCAAGCACAAGGCCATTGTCAATTCGTAGAGCGCGCCCGACTGCGCCTTCAAAGGCCTGATGGAACCCGTTTGAGCCTGGGTTAAACGGGCTAGCAAAAGCTGCTCCGGCTTGCTAAAGCCGGGAATATCGGCCTGACTCAAAATGTAGTGACTATGCTTGTTGAAATCTTCATGAGAGATCGCCAAGCCAATTTCTGACACGCTTGCCGCCTGCACCAACACCCGCGCAGCACCCTCGAAATTAGGTCCTACAAAACGAGCCGGTGCCACCTCACCCATCGCCTCGAAAAGTTCCTGAGCGGTCGCAGCCAAGCGGTTGGCTTGCGCGGCATCCACCGAGTACCGGCGCATAAGCATCTCAATACTGGCCAATTGAATATCCTGCCCTTGGCGCCGCTCAATCAGGTCATATAGCGCCCCCTGGCGAAGCGCGCCTTGGCAATAGCGCAAAGACTCGATGCCAAACTCTTCGAACGCCGCCGCCATCACAGCCAAACCGCCTGCGAGTACCGGTCGACGTTCAGGCTTCAACCCGTCCACCTGGAGGTCATTGACGTGACCCGCCTTCACGAGTAAATCAATCATTTGTTTGAGCACTGGGCGGGTGAGTTCGTCGCTTCCAAAATGTGTCTGCGCCACCTGGATAAGTGATTTAGCCGTCCCCGATGTTCCGTAGGCTTGACCCCAACCTAAGCGCTTATAGGGCCCCACCAGCGGTGCAAAAAAATCTTCGGCTCTGTAGAGGGCTGCGTCCATTGAGGCCTTATCGATCCGCCCCTCGGCAAAGAACTCACTCGAGAGCACGACACAACCAATCGCGGCCGAATCAACCAACTTGGCTCGAGCGCCCTGACCAATGACACACTCGGTCGAGCCGCCACCAATGTCAATCACCAAACGATCTTGTCCGTCTTTTGGCAGTCGATGCGAGGCGCCCTTGTAAATCAGGCGCGCCTCCTCGTGCCCCGAGACCACCTCCACAGGAATACCCAATAGGTGCTCGGCCTGATTCAGGAGATCGCCTACATTTGAGGCGACCCGAAAGGTGCTGGTTGCGACCGCGCGAACGACCTTCACGTTTTGATCGCGAATGGTTTTAGCAAAGCTTGCAATGACGCCTAATGCTCGCGCTTTCGCTTCATCACTCAGCAAGTCATCGGCCCCAACACCGGCCGCCAAGCGCACCGGAAACTTATGATTTTCAAGGGGCTGTAAAACTCCGTGCGCATCTAGCTCGGCGATCCACAGTCGAAAACTGTTGGACCCCAAATCCAGGGACGCAAATTTTTCTTTTGTTTGAAAAGCTTGCGCCATTGAAAGATCGCTTGTTAGTACGGTTGAATCGTTAATAATGTTGAAGCGACGCGATTCACGAAAATCATCGCTCGACTACGGTTAGGCGAAGTCTAACAAACCGCGCTTCAGAAACCTACACCTGCGACGACAAGCGGCGACCGGAGGGCCCAAGCTTGAGCGCGCCCAGGCCCAGATGCTCATGCAGATCAGACGCCTCGATCGCCAATTGCCGTGAGCGTTCTAGCTGACCCAGAGTCTCGCATACTCTCGACAAATTCACGAGACCAATCACCACGCCGATATGTTGTCCCCCCTTTGCAAGCCTCTCAATACCCAAGGCTTGTTCATACACCAGTAAAGCCTGCGGCAAAGCCTTCATACGCAGGAGTAAGGCACCATACCCTGACAGAAGACGAGCCAACTCTGGACTTTGACTATGCCCTTGAGCCATAAGTACCGAGACGGACTGTCGGTTAATGCGCTCTGCCGTTTCTAGCATGCCTGCCATGCGCAGCAAGGGCGTGAGGTGGGTCACATAGACGGCGTAGTCCAGGGGTCCTTGATCGAGCAAGCCCTCGAGATGGACAATGGTGCGAGCCAACACCGGTGCAGCTTGGCTGGCCGACTGGTTCACAACCAATTGCTCAGCCAACTTACTCATGACGGGCAACAGGGTACGGGCGCCGTAGCTCCGCGCGCTCATCCCTTCTTGTAGCTTGAGTAGCGACGCAATCGCGTTGGGCGACCAACGATCAGCGACCGGTAAATCGCTTTGGCGATCCATCAGCTCAAAACTTCGTTGTAGCGCACGGGCTTCTGTCGCCATGTCCTGCGATAGTTGCAGGCTGGCTCGCTCTAGTAAAACAGTGGCCTCGCTCCATACACACTGATCATCATTTTGCTGAGTCGCGTCTAGACGTTCGCGCCATCGGCCGCTCAAAATTTCGCCTTCTTTTTTAAAGACAAGACCGGCACCGGCAGCGAGAGCGCCAGGCGACATGGAGCCACGCGTGGGCAGCCAAGAGAGTCCTAAGAAATTGGCAGGGCCCATGACCGTGACATCTCTAGGGCCTCCCGCTCGAGTCGAGGCGGGAATTTCCAAGGGTCGTAATCGCGTCGCCAGCATATCGCCCCAGGCAAAGCCCTGACTATGTCCCGAGGAGAGACTTTGAATCTCAAGCATCATGACTTTGCGATACGGCAAGCTCATACCCGCACTGGTCTCAGCACAGGCTTTGCCATCATGGGCTTGAATCGTGATGGTGCCTCGCCAATATTCAACTGGAGCAAGCGGTTTTTCTTTGGCTCGCTCAGGTACTAGAGGATGGTCCAAGTTGGCTGGTTCGGCGGCGCAGCTTAATCCCAAGCCAAAGGTGACTACCAAACCCAAACCTATGACACCCAAGCGGCGAACGCCCCGCTTTAAGCCAAGGGGGGAGGAGGAGGGAGTAGGGGCTGAGGCATACATGAAGATATCCTTTGAAGGTCTATCTCATTGGACGGGCACCAAGATGCGATGTCAGGCTAAAAACAGTAAGGGATCATGGTCGCAGAAAGCCGCTGCGCAAGCCCTGAAGCGGTGAAACCCAAAGTTTCGACTTCTCAGCAGCACTGAGTTGCGTTGTTTCCGTCGCACCAGGATTCTCTTGGAAGACCACCCAGCGTGGCAAGCCTTCATGCGGAATCAAGCTCGGCAAAGACTCATTCGCCTTGAATCCCAGCAAGTCAAACACAAAAAAGACATGGGACCTTCCATCCTTGCCTTTCAGCCTCCCAAAGGATTGCGCAGATTTTTTGTCGGTCACGTCACTCGCGAACCTTCCCACAGTGAAGACTGTCGCCACTAAGGCACCCCCATCTGCGCCGGGCGAGCTTCCAAATTGGCTAAGGGCGGGAGAGGTCACATCCTGAAAATGGCTAAAGCGGTAGCCTTTCGGATCACTTATCAGAAACATTACTTGGGTACGGACCGCAGCCAGGCCGTTACCGTGAAAGCTAAATTCCAACACATAGTCAGGCTGACCGTCGCGGTTGAGATCTTCAGTGTGTACAGTATCTAAAAACGGAGCCAACCACTGGGCAGTGAACTTCAAATGCACCGGTGTTTGACCGGCGACGACCAACTGTATCGCCCCGGCTTGTCGCTTAACGCCTGTAATGCCTAGCCCTTTCCCCATCAAGATCTTGGCCTTAGGGCATTGATAACTTGCACTAGTCATGCCGAAATCAATGCTGCCTTCTTTATCTTTCATCACGCCGCATGCGACCCACTTGAGAGGCTTGAAGCCAACCGGCAAATTTGGTGAACGATCCTGCGCGAAACTAGGTTCGACGAACTCGCCTTGCGCAAGTGAAGGCATCAAGGCAAGTATGACCTCACAGCACAAAGCGATGCCTAGGAGCCAACGCGGCTTCCATTCAAAGCTTATCGTGACCGACATCGCTCGCTTCACTTCTTGTCGTTTGCATTCGCGCAACGCACAAAGCGATTTGTACGTTGCTCATAAACCTCCAAATTAGCGGGCTTCTGAAGAGGCTCAATCCGGTAGTCATCACGATAGAGGGCTTTACCCGTCACCTGACAGCGCCCAAGAGTCTCCAAGCCGGCTTTTTTAAGGACACTGCAGACTTGATCCAGCGAGCGTTTATCTTCCCGAACGGCCACATGGGCGGCATCATAAAGCGAGTTTTGTAGAAACTCATTGCTGCAATTGTCTGGCCCATCGAGCTTATAGTTGGTTTTGAGTTGCTTGAGCACCCTCGAGAGACTTGCCCGATAGGCGAACAAGGCCTGCCCGGCGTCGCCGACCGGCGAAGTCGGCTGAAGTTTTCCGTCGCGCTCTTGCCAAGAAATAACGGAATGAATATCTTCGACGGCAACATGCCAGGCCATACAATCAAAATGCTTGACGTCGGCCGAGCGAATATCGCTTAAATCTCCAGCCTCTGAATTGGGCCCTGGCCTAGGTTCGGCTAAGGGGTAGCCTCCTTGTTCATAGTACCGGATCTTGAATGAACTCACGCGAGGGTAGGCGGCCACGCCATACTCGATCAGTCCATTGCCCATATCAATATTGAAGCGATTGAGCGACAAGTCTTTTTGGATGCCGAGCTCTTGGAGGGTCGTTGCGCGGCGATTGCTAAGCATGGCGTCGATGGCGTCAAGAAAGTTCAGATCAATGACCGCTGCAAAAGGGTTACGCCGATCCGAGCGCTTCGCGTCGAGAATGGCCGAGCCTGGCACATGAGAATCAATGACGATCAGCATGCAGGCGCTCTGCTTCTTGCCTTGCTTTAGAAGCTCAACATGGTGCGCCCGTGCCAACTCAGTCAAGGTGTCGGTGCCCAAGTTGTCGGCCGAACCACCATCAATCAAGTGAACGTAGTTCCGCTCAGCGAGGGGGCCTTCCTGAGTTTTTCGTACCTCTGGATCAGTGCTAAAGCGTCGTAAGGTCACCGAGTTAAAGATTCCGGGGAACGCACCAGATGAGGCCATCGCCCAGGCGATGGGGTAGCGATCAAGATCTGACGCAAGGCGCTTGAAGAAACGCTCTTCGCTGAACACAAACCGCTCACCCCCATTGGTCGTATCAGTGGCATTGAAGAAAACTGAGGGGCGCATCGGGCCCTTGGCGCCCAGCTCGGAGAACGTCGGGTTTTTGAAGCCTAGAACTTTGTCACTCATCACTTCGGCCAAAAGGTCTGTTCGATCCTTGTCGGTAAACGTGGTCGCTGTGAAGTTCACAGGATTCACTAGCTTGCCAAGAAAGGCGCCTAGGAAATTGCTACTGGCAACTTTCTTACCTGTTTCTGCCCAGTTCGCTTGCGTGCCGTTCAAGGCAAAGTAAGCCGTGGGAATTGAACCACCGCTTACCGCAGAGATTGCATCAACATGGGGTAGGACACCAATTTGCTCAAGCTCACCGAGTACGGCCATGCCGAAATTAGCCGCTCGACTGCCACCGCCACTAATCGCCACACCGATGAAGCTATCTTTCAAAATATCTGGCCTGGCTGTCGCTCTGGGTACCGGTGTTGTCGCCCCAAACACCGCCTTGAGGTCTGGACGGTTTTGATAACTTACGCCTAGCTTGTCGCTAACAAAGGTACAGGCCGACAAGACGGCCAAGAGGCTTAAGCAAAGTGTACGAAGTAAATATAGTTTCAATTGTGGAAGATGGAATATTCACGAATCGTGGGGCCCACATTTCGAATTCTAATTTGATAATCGCTCGTGATACTCGGTGTCCAAGTGCATTCGCGAGTCGCCTCACCCCCGCGAAAACACACAGGCCTACCCTGAGCGTCTAACACCTCAACCTCGAGCTTTTGCGGCTCATCGGCATTGAGGGCAAACGTGGCTCTCACACCACCGGTAAAACGCACCACCAGCTTTTGAAGCTCATTGACTGGTGCCAAGAAATGCTCAAGAATTGGGCCCGCCTGGGCACCGCGTGACCCTGCGGCGGCCACATCATCGATGAGCATCGCAAGATCCTGTCGGCCTTGGGCGTAAGCGCGAGCCCGCTCCAAGAGCAAAGCCTGAGACAGCGAGCTGCCCTCTTTGACCCGAGTACCGAGTGCCTGATGCATTCGGGCCGCCTGGACCAGGGCTAAGGGATCTTTATTGCGATCCCCATAGCGAATCAAATCGAGCGCCAGCGATTGCTCAGATCTTGCACTGGGCTGAGCCACGGTATCAAGACTCAGGCTCTGTAGCAAGACCCCCGAAAAAAGCATCGCAAACCAAGCACGCGAGAAGAAAACTTTGAGCAGAGACGAACAAAACATCATCAAGCTCATCATCAATCAGGCACTGGTTCGCGATCTATTCAAAAAAACACGGAGTCGATTTAGACTGATCGTCTTAGTTGGTGCGAATTGAATACTCGTTCGCAATGCCTCGGTTCACAACTCGTACAGTGAAAGGACCGGTCCACTTCGGATTCCAGCGGCAGATCGCGTCGTCACCACGACCCACGGCGGCACAAACACGGTTGCCGTTTTCGTCATAAACGTATAGGTCAAGCGTAGAATCGCCATCACCGCTGATTTGCACGGCGGCGGGCTCGCCACCTTCAAACTTCATAACAAACTGATCGGTAAAGCCGCCTTTGACCACCGTACGACCAGATTTTGGACCGCCGACGGCGCCGCGAGCACCACTCTTAGCAACGTCATCAGCCAGGGCGACGAGATCGGCACGGCCAGCCGCCAATGTTTTAGCACGGGCCAACATGCCATCCACAGAATAATCAGGCGCTTTTGCGTCTTTTTTGCCGGCCTCGCCCTTGCCTTTACGGGTCAGGGTGAGGGCCTGCTCGCCCGCTTCCTTCTTCATCTTGGCGGCTTGGATTAACGCCATGGGATCTTTCTTGGCATCGCCATATTTGCCAAGGGCATCGGCGGTACGAACGGTTTCAACGGCTTGTACAGCGGGCGAGGTGGCAGTCGCCTTGGCACCATCGGCATTGCTACCTTTGCCTGCGGCGGCCTGGGCCATGATCGGAGTTGCCGAAATAGCTAGGGCAACCAAAGAAGCGAGAGTAGTTTGACGAAACATCGTATTTCCTTTTAGGTAAACAAAAACATAAAACAAAGAAGTGGAATTTTTCGCAGCGGGAGTCGCTTTTACACTGGGTCAAATTGATTCTTAGGTTGCGAATGAAATAGTAGACGAAGGGCCCACTAAAGTGTCAGGCATTGTCTTTTTGAACACAACAAGACGACGTTCGCCCCTAAATCAGCTACCAACGGCGTCCATATTAAGCCCCACGGCCGCATCTAAGCCCGCACCGTGAGGCGGAACTTGGACTCACCGCGCAAAATAGACACCACGTGGTCACCCGCGCCTTGAAGCCGTTGACGGAGTTGGGCGACCGAGGTGACGGCTTGCCGGTCTATCGCCAAAACGATATCCCCGTCTCGCAAACCCGCCGCATGGGCCGCGCTCTTGGGGTCCACCTTCGAAACGATCAGTCCGTCTTTGCTCTCTCCAAAACCCACGCCAGCGAATAAACTGTCTCCGCCCATCGACGGTCCGGGTGTTGGAAGTGGGTTAACGCCATTCCCGCCGCTATGACCTGGCGCAGGGGCCGTAGGCCGGGCTGCCGCGACTTGGGGGGCACTGACCGGGGCGACGGCCATGCGCGCAATCAAGGAGACGCTCGCACGAACATATTGGATCTCAAACGTGTCTCCCACTGCAATCAGAGCGACTTGATTGCGAAAATCCGACATGGAGCGTACCGCCCGAGCATTCAATCGGGTGACCACGTCTCCAGCCTTCAAGCCAGATTGTGCGGCCGGAGAGTTCGCGTCCACGCTTTCGACCAAGGCCCCTTCGGTAATAGGCAGTCCGAATCGCTGGGCGAGTGCTGGCGTTAAATCGGTGCTTTGCACCCCAATCCGCCCGCGCCGTACTTCACCATATTTTTTGAGCTGCTCGACAACGGCCAGGGCCATGCGAGTGGGTACGGCAAATCCAATACCAATGTTACCGGCTTGGCCTCCCCCCGAACCCCTTGCCCCAAGAATCGCGGTGTTAATGCCGATCAACTCGCCACCCATGTTTAGGAGTGCACCGCCTGAATTGCCCGGATTAATGGCTGCATCAGTCTGCACATAGTCTTCATAACCTTCTGGCGAAATGCCACGACTGAGTGCCGACACAATGCCGGAGGTCACGGTCTGGCCGATGCCAAAGGGGTTACCGATTGCCACGACAAAGTCGCCCACCAAAAGCTTGTCGGAATCCCCAATGGCGATTGCGGTTAGGTTCTGAGCGGGGATCTTGAGCAAGGCTATGTCCACCCCGGCATCCGAACCTACGACGCGAGCCTCCAGCTCGCGACGGTCCTTGAGCACCACGACCACCCGGCTTGCGCCTTGAATCACATGATGATTCGTCAGCACCCAACCTTCTTTGGCGTCAATCACGACGCCCGACCCCGAAGGCCGAACCTGCGGTGGGCCCTGAGTTTGACTGCTTTGGGCTTGGCCTGAGCCTGGCCTTGGTTTACCGCCCGAGTCTTCAGCGCCTCGAAATCCAGGGCTATTCGCCAATGGATTATCTTGTTCGCGTGCCTGGGCAGTAGAAATCCCGACGACGGCTGGCGTAACCCGTGCCACCATTGGTGCTAGAGAAGGAAACACAGGCACGGCAACGGCCGTAGTCGTTTGGGCGATGCCGAAGGCAGGTCCCACCATCGCCGAGGCCACAAAGCAAGACCTCAAGAAACCTCGTTTTAGTAATAAAGTACAGACCACTCGACCACCATCTCTAATTCGAAAATAAAAGTCACGAGTATGGCTTAGACTGGCGGCTTCGAATCACCCTAAAGGATGAGATCCGGAACTTTTAACCCTGACATTTAACACTTTTGAGCGTCTGTGCCGAAACACCCATAGCGCCCACAAGCTTCAGCCTGTATCTTCAAAATACTTTTGATCCATGCTCTTCCTACTTTCCGTATCTCAACCCAGCCCTTTGTCATGAGCGCAGAACCTAAAAAGAACGAACAAATAGAGCGTGACCAAGCCAGCCTGGTGAAGATTCAAACCGGCGGCCGCAGCCTTGGTGAAGGCACCACCGAACTCTACAAAGCCTATCGACGGCCATTCTTAGCCTATTTTCAACGCAACAGCATGGACCCAGCCCAAGCTGAGGACCTATTGCAGGAAGTGTTTATTAATGTGGTGAGGCGAGCGAGCGAGTTTCGCGCAGAATCCTCAGTCTCCACCTGGCTATGGACGATTGCCCGCAACAAACTTATCGACCATACCAGAGCCAAGCGACCCGAAGTCAACTTAGATGAAGAGGGTTGGGCCGCCGTTGAGAATAATCTCGCACACGAGGTGCAAGACAATACCGGTCATCACAACCTAGACGAGTGTGTATCAAAAGCCTTTCAGGTGTTTGCCAACGAAGCACCCGACCGCGCTGAAGCCCTCAGACGCCTCACGCTCGACGGCTGGTCGATCGAGCAAGTGGCCGTTTTTTTAGGACGCACCCCTGGAGCCACCCGGGAATACCTCTCGCAATGTCGCAAGAAGTTTAAGAGCTTTCTTGAACCCTGCAAAGAATTTATGGTGGCCTAAGATGAACCCATCCGATCAACAATGGATTGACCGTCTCAGTGGCAAACTCACTCAGGCAGATGATCCTCAGGCACTTTTAGAAGCTGACTTACTTCGGGCAGCCATTCTTCGCGAGCACGCCTCTGAAGCGCCCATCTCGGTGAGCACGCCCTCCCCACTGAATAGCGCCGAAACGCCGTCCACTAGCGCTGTGGACCAAGCAGGCGCCGAGCGACTGATGTTTGCCTTACGCCGCGAAGGACTTTTACCCAACCCAAGTGAGTTAGCGCGAGACGCCCCCTTGGCGAATGTGAAACGCCCAGCCTGGATGATGCCCTCCGCTCTCGCCGCCTCTGTGTTAGTTGGGTTTTTTGCCCTCCAAGCCTTGCAATTGGGACAGTTACCCGTCCAATACGATGAGCCACCCACGATGCGCGGGCAAATTCAGACCCTTACGGTGCGCGACAAGACGCCCAAAGCGCAAGCCGAAGCCATTGCAGTCAAGCTCAAAGCGGCAGGTTTAAGTGCTCGTATTTACCAAAGCAGAGAAAAATTTATCGTGGATACCGACTTGATTGCCGAAAAACTCGATGCAGCCGCGAAGGTTTTAAGCGAGCTGGGGATTGAGGCCAAGGTCGGACAGGCCCGTATCACGGTTCAAAAGCCAGATTAGTTCACCCATTTCAATCAACTCAAAAATTCCCACAATCGGCTCTAAGAAAACCGAAAGCCCGCCATGAACCCTCATCAAGCCCACCTTAGTATCCCTGCCTTCGATTCAGGCACACTCTCCCCCCGCTGCTGGCTCGCGAATCTACGGAGATCGATCTGGGCTTCGATCTTCGCGTTCTTGTCGACGACGCTTTTGATCGCGGGCCTCATCCAACCCGCGCAGGCCGAGCGTCACGCCCTGCTGGTGGGTGTCTCGAACTACCCTGCCCTCGATGCCAAGCTTCAACTGGAAGGACCCAAGAACGATATCCCGCTCATTCGCTCCGTCCTGGAGCGACGTGGTTTTGCTGCGGGCAATATGCAGGTGTTGGCAGACGGTGTCACGGGTGCGGCCGATCCGAATCGCACCGCGGTACTTACCGCCATGGACCAACTGGTCGCGAAATCTAGAAGCGGTGACTTCGCCTTCATTTATTTCGCAGGCCACGGCTCGCAAATGCCGGCCGATCGTTCGACCCCCCAGGGCAAGCGAGAGGGCGATGGTTTACACGAGATTTTCTTGCCGCGCGATGTCGGCAAGTGGAACGACACAATTGGCGCCGTACAAAACGCGATTGTCAATCATGAATTAGTCGACCGCCTCGATGCGCTCACGAGCAAGGGTGTGTTCGTCTGGGCCATTTTCGATGCATGTCATTCGGCGATGTTGATGCGCAGCGCGGGCGACCCAGAAGTGCGCTATCGTCAAGTCGAACCGAGCGCCCTAGGCATTCCCAAAGCGAAGCTAGACGCCGCTGAAGCCGATGCGATCAAATCCCGCGGCACGGACACCGCCACTGTGCAAGGCGCCGTCGAGGTCACCGAGCGTGGCAAGGCCTCTGGCAACGGTGGTTTTGTCGCGTTTTACGCGGCACAAACCACCGAGACCACACCGGAGATGCGCTTGCCTGCAGGCCATCCAAACCGCAAGCCTTACG